>NZ_JMLC01000004.1 GCF_000686605.1 Streptococcus sobrinus DSM 20742 = ATCC 33478
AGGGTGTCGTGAGATGGAATACCGTTTTCCAAGGTAAGTACACTACGTAAGGAAGTTTCATAGATATTTCCAAAATCCTCTATTTCTTCCCAGAATTCTGCACCTGAAAGGCGGGCAAAGAAGATGAGCAGCACAATATCAGCCAAGCTATGCTTGATCTTCCAATTGTCACGCTCATCACGGACAGTGATAAGAAATTCTATAATCTCAGACATAAAGACACCTCCTAAGTCTATTATAACTCCGGAGGTGGACTCTTTTTTATGAATCTATTATCTGAAAACGTTATTTTCTTCATGCGTTTGTCGTGTCTATTAAGCATTTTTCTTGCTCAATTTGGCGTAAACTAGGTTAATGGCCAAACCAATTAAAGCTAGCACGATTGCGACATAGAAGGCTGAGCTGTAATTGCCCTGATTACTACTTGC
Source organism: Streptococcus sobrinus DSM 20742 = ATCC 33478 (assembly GCF_000686605.1). GTDB lineage: Bacteria > Bacillota > Bacilli > Lactobacillales > Streptococcaceae > Streptococcus > Streptococcus sobrinus. The sequence continues at coordinate 429 of NZ_JMLC01000004.1, forward strand.
CATTTGCACGGCAACACGGGGAGCAAAGAAGGCTGCTAGGGAGTAACCGGTAAAGACAATCCCGTAATTGGTCCCTTGATTGACTGGTCCATAATTTTCCATAACGATAGAAGGAAAGACTCCCATGACACCACCAAAGCAAATTCCAAGGCCAATGATACCGATGGCAAAACCAAGCTGACCTGGAATGATGGTCAATACTAACAAGGCTAAGGCTACGACTGAATAAATGATGGTTAGGGTTTTACTTCGTCCCAGTTTATCGGAAACCGTTCCCCAGATAAAGCGACCGCTAGAATTACAAATAGAATAGAGACTGACATAGAGGGCAGCGGTTCCTGCCGATAGACCAAACATGGACTGACCAATTGTAGCCGCTTGGGAAGCAATCATGAGACCAGAGAAAGCACCAAGGAAAAACATGGAAATAACTGTATAGAAAATCGGTGATTTCAGCATACCCACCCAGTTGATATTGCGGGCACCAGAATTTTTCTGACTCGGTGGATTCCAACCTTCTGGTTTGTAACCTGCTGGAGCCGCCTTAATGAAGAAGCTAGCAATTAGGACAACAATGATATAAACCAATCCTAAAACACGAAAGGCAAATTTAGCATCATGGGTTTGAATCAAATGACTAGCTATTGGTGAGGCGATTACGGCTGCAAAGCCCATACCGGCTGTTAGGATACCAGATGCTAAGCCGCGCTTGTCAGGGAAGAGTCGTAAGGTATTGCTGAGAGCACCGGAATAAGCAAATCCTTGACCAAGCCCAGCCATCAAGCCGTAAGTGAGATAGAGCATACCTGGGCTGGTGGCAAAACCACTGAGACAAAAGCCAGTCGCAAAGAGGAGGGCACCAAGTGAGATGGTCCACTTAACATAGCCCTTATCAACTAGGTAGCCTCCAAGTATCATGGGGATAGGACCGATAGCATTATTAATGGTGAAGGCCAACATAATTTGGGGCATGGTCCAACCAGTTTGCTTGCTAAGGGGACCAGCCAAAACACTGAAGGCATAGATGGCACCTGTACAGAGGAGGATGGCAGTAGAAGCAGTAATTACTGGCCATCTGTTAAATTTTTTTGTCATAGGAAAAGTCCTTTCTAAAACTTTGTATATGTTTTCACAAAGACTATACTATCTTTTGAAAACGCTGTCAATGCTATTTAACAAAAAATCTAATAAAAGTTTGGAAATTTTGGTAAAAGCAATACTATTACACGATAAAAAGATACTATGACATTAAAAAATGGAAGATAGCGTTTACAAAAAAATAAGGGCGTAGTACAATGAGGATGAAAAAATGTGAAAGAGGTAACAAAATGAAATTAGTTGCGATTGTTGGGACCAATTCTGACCGGTCAACCAACCGGAAATTATTAAAATTCATGGCTAAACATTTTGCCCAAGAGGCTGAGATTGAAATTCTAGAAATTAAGGACCTGCCAGCCTTTAATGAACCTGAGGAAAAACAGGCGCCTCAAGTTGTAGCAGAATTTAATCAGAAAATTGCTCAAGCCCAAGGGGTCATCATTGCGACACCGGAATATGACCACACCATTCCAGCTCCCCTTTCAAGTACGCTGGAATGGATTGCCTATACCAGTCGACCTTTGATTAATAAGCCTGTCATGATTGTTGGGGTATCTCTGGGACTTCTGGGAACATCTCGGGCCCAAGCTCACTTGCGGCAAATCTTGGATGCGCCAGAGCTTAAGGCAAGAGTGATGCCAGGGAATGAATTTCTCCTGGGTCATTCTGAGCAGGTCTTGACCGATGATGGTCAGCTCAATAATCCTGATAAGGTCAGCGAGCTCGAAGACTGTTTTGCGGAATTCTTAGCTTTTGCTGAGCTGACCAACCAGCTGGTTAAGGAAACTGATACCAAGCGTAAACAAGCCTTTGCTTGGGAACTAGCCGACTAGGAGGAGAAGGGAGAAATCATGAAATTAGTTGCTATTACGGGGACCAATGCTAAACATTCCTATAATCGAAAATTGTTGCAATTTATGGCCAAGTACTTTGCTAAAAAGGCCCAAATTGATATTTTGGATATTGATCAGGTACCCATGTTCAATGAAACCGATGATCAAACGAATTCAGTGGTCATTCAAAATTTTAATCAAAAGATTTCAGAAGCGGATGGGGTTATTATTGCTACCCCTGAGCACAACCATACTATACCTTCTAGCCTCAACAGTCTTCTGGAATGGCTCTCCTTCAATATTCATCCCTTGGATGGCAAGCCAGTCATGATTGTTGGTGCTTCCTATTCTGAGCAAGGATCTTCTCGAGCTCAACTGCATCTGCGGCAGATTTTGGACGCCCCTGGTGTCAATGCGACCGTTATGCCAGGTAATGAATTCTTATTGGGCTTTGCCCACAAGGCCTTTGATGAGCAGGGTGACCTGAAAGACCAAAAGACGGTAGATTTCCTGGAAACCTGTTTCTATCGTTTTGTCCGCTTTGTGACCGTTGCCAATCAGCTCAATGAGCCTGAAGAAGTGCATTTTGAACCGGGCGATTATGAGGTGACAACAGAAGGTCACAATGGACCTCTGCCTGTAACGGTTACTTTGTCTGACGACCGAATTGAAAAGATTGATATTGATAGCTCAGGTGAAACCTCTGGGATTTCCGATATTGTCTTCACTCGGATTCCCAATGAAATCATTGAAGGCCAAACCCTCAATGTTGATACTGTTTCTGGAGCTTCTGTAACTTCCAACGGTGTCTTGGATGGAGTGGCAAGGGCTATTCGTCTGGCTGGTGGAAATCCTGACACCCTCAAGAAAAGACCTAAAGCTCCATCTGCCTTGGATAAGGAAGATAAGGACTTGACGACCGATGTGCTGGTTGTCGGTGGTGGGGGCGCTGGTCTATCAGCGGCTGCTACAGTCCTGCAGAAGGGAAAATCTGTCGTCCTCTTGGAAAAATTCCCAGCCCTAGGTGGTAATACCGTTCGAGCTGGTGGTCCTATGAATGCTCCAGACCCTGACTGGCAAAAGACTTTTGCAGCAAATCCTGGTGAAGCTCACAATTTGGAAGAATTGATTTCTATGGATTTGTCAGCTATTGATTCAGAATATCGGGATGACTTCCAAGCTCTGCAGGAACAAGTTCATGCCTATCTCAAGAATCCAAGCTTCCTCTTCGATTCTAGGCTACTCTATAGGATTCAAACCTATTTGGGTGGTAAGCGGACCGACCTCAAGGGTAATGAAATCCACGGTAATTACGATTTAGTCAAAATTCTGACCGAGCATGCTCTGGATTCGGTGCACTGGTTGGAAAATGTCGGGGTTGAATTTGACCACAGCGATGTAACCATGCCTGTTGGAGCCATCTGGCGGCGGGGCCACAAGCCTAAGGTGCCAATGGGATTTGCTTATATTTCTGTTTTGGACGATTACGTTCGCAAGGCTGGCGGCACTATATTGACGGATACTCCAGTTAAAGATTTGATTGTTGAAGACGGTCAAATCAAGGGTGCTATTGCGACCGGTCGCAACGGCCAAATTATCACCGTTCATGCCAAGGCTGTAGTTCTGGCTTCTGGTGGCTTTGGAGCCAATACCAAGATGCTTCAGAAGTACAATACCTACTGGACTGAGATTGATGATGACATCAAGACCTCGAACTCACCAGCCATTACAGGGGATGGTATCATTCTCGGTCAATCGGTCGGTGCTGATTTGGTAGGTATGGGCTTCACGCAAATGATGCCGGTTTCTGATCCAAATACAGGAGCCCTCTTCTCAGGCCTGCAAGTCCCACCAGCTAACTTTGTTATGGTCAATCAGCAGGGTAAACGCTTTGTCGATGAATATGGTAGCCGAGACAAACTGGCCCAGGCAGCTATTGACAACGGCGGCCTCTTCTACCTGATTGCTGATGATAATATCAAGGCGACTGCCTATAATACCAGCCAAGAAAAGATTGATGCCCAAGTGGTTGCGGGCACCCTTTTCCGCGATGATAGTCTGGAGGGCCTAGCTGAACAAATCGGTGTTAATCCAGAGGTTTTTGTTCAAACTATCGCTAACTATAATGCCTATGTTGATGCGGGTTACGACCCTGAATTTGATAAGGGAGCTTTTGACCTCAAGGTTGAAAAGGCACCATTTTATGCGACTCCTCGCAAACCAGCTGTTCACCATACTATGGGTGGCCTGAAGATTGATACTCAGGCCCATGTCCTCAACGAGAAGGACCAAGCAATTTCAGGTCTCTATGCAGCAGGAGAAGTTGCTGGTGGTCTCCATGCCGGTAATCGCCTAGGCGGTAACTCTCTGACCGACATCTTCACCTTTGGCCGCATCGCAGCCCAAACCGCTGTTGATGAATGGTGTTAAATACCTATTTAGATATTAAGGTACAGTTTTAGTCTGTGCCTTTTTGTTTTGATTGCCCTTGCAAATTTTGGTGGAATCTGTTATATTAAAATAGTATATATTAAATATATATACATCAAAATGGTACAACATAATTAAACCTAATTTGCGGAGGTGACAATATGAAGCAGAATATTTTTATAGAGACTGCTAAAGGTAGACTTATCAGGCCTATTGTTTTTGTGCTCCCACTTGGCCTTCTGTTGTTTATTGTTGGTCAATTGCTGGGAATTGGTATCGTAACTATTTTTGTCAAGATTTTATCCCTGCTTGGCTTGGCCAGCCAAACGACAGCTATAACGGCGTTGGCCTTTTTGAACTATGATTTTGGTGTTTTCTTGGTTTTCTTTGCCTGGGTCAAATGGGTTGAAAGGCGTCCCATTTCCTCTATGGGTCTCTTTAAGAATCGAGCAGGAGTGGAATTGCTAAAAGGTTGGCTCCTAGGTGGAGCAATGTTTACTTTGATTATCTTCTTACTTGGTCTTTTTGGTATTGTTCAGATCGATAAAATAAATCTGACGGTCTCAAGTCTAGGGTTTCTCATTCTTTTTATCCTAGCTTGGCAGGTCCAAAGTGCTGGTGAAGAATTGATGACCAGGGGCTGGTTATTGCCGGTTTTAGCCAGTCATCACCGCAGGATAACAGCCGTCTCCATTGTATCAGTCCTGTTTGCGGCCATGCATTTATTGAATCCTAATGTGACCCTGATTTCATTTGCCAATGCAACTCTTTTTGGTCTCATGATGTGTCTTTACCTTATTTGGAAAGGTAATCTTTGGGGAGCTTTTGGTATTCATGCGGCTTGGAACTGTTTTCAGGGTTCCATCTTTGGTGTTCAGGTTTCTGGTTTAGATGTGTTGCCGTCAGCTATTATTAAGCTCAAGTTGGCTGGACCAGACTTTTTAACCGGTGGTAAATTTGGTATTGAGGGAAGCTTGGTGACCTTAGTCATTTATGCATCTGTTTGTTTTTTCCTCTACCTGAAAATTCGTAAGAAAGTGGCAGTCAGGCCACAAATATCCAGTAAAAGCTAGGTTTCGGCCTAGTTTTTTGCTATAATCGTAAGTGCTTTAATAATGGTGGGTATGGCCATTTCTGAGCTATACTCAATTAGGAGTTTGCTATGAATTTTATTTTTGACTTGGATGGAACTCTGTCGTTTGATGGTTTTAGTATTGATGAAAAAATCAAGAAGGTCCTAGCCCAGGCCAGTAACTACGGACATAAAATCAATTTTGCTTCAGCTCGCTCTTATCGTGATTCCCTTAAGATGTTGGGTGAGGAACTGGCTCAGGAGCGGGTCTTCGGTCTTAATGGTGGCCTAGTTTATGAGAAAGGGCACTTAGTCCTAGAACACAACTTAGATCCTGTTGGCTATCAGGAAGCTCTTAAATATTGTCGTTATTATAACTTGCCTTACTTTGTTGACAATTCCTTTAATTATGCGACCGATAATGAAGAATATCTACCATTTATTAAGATGGTTGACCCCTTAAACCTTGCTCAGAAAGTTTCAGCTGATAAGTTGAAAGATCCGATTAAGATGGTTGTCTACTTGGGAAATCACGAAGATCTTCTGGCTGATATTAGTTATCGGACCAAGGAAATGAATCTGTTTGAATTGATTTATCACGAAAATGAGAAATGTCTTTATCTGAATCCCAGCAATATCAGCAAGGCTTCGACCATTAAGGAAGTTCTTGATGAGCCCTACATTGCTTTTGGTAACGATAAAAATGATATCAATATGTTTAAGGATGCGCTCTACGCTGTACAGGTCGGCCGCTATCCTTATTTAAAGATGTATGCTGATGATCAAGTGGACGCAGACAGTCAATTGGTTGCAGCTAAAATTTTGGAACTTTTCCAGGAATTTCAAGGGAAATAGTCCGATTAAGAAGTTAAGTGAGTCTGGGAATTTACTTCCAGACTTTTTTTATTGCTTTAGAGTCTCTAAACAAAATTTTAGAAATCTTTTTCTAAAAGAGTTATGATTGAGCTGCCGTTAGGAGACGGCTAGAAAGTGAGAAAACTATGCCAACATTTTTTGGAGAACCAGTTACTATAGCTATAGATAAACAATTTCAGGTGGGGGATATAGCACCAGATTTTACCTTGATGGCCTCGGATTTAAGCCAAAAAAGTTTATCGGATTTTGCTGGAAAGAAGAAGGTCCTCAGTATTGTGCCATCAATTGATACAGGAGTCTGTTCAACGCAGACACGGATTTTTAATAAAGAATTATCAGAGCTTGCGGATACAGTTGTGATCACTGTTTCAGCAGATCTTCCCTTTGCACAGGAAAAATGGTGTGGCGTGCAAGGTCTAGATGAGGCCATCATGTTGTCAGATTATTATGATAACCACTTTGGTCAGGCTTATGGAGTTTTGATGGAAGAGTGGCACCTACTGGCTCGGGCTGTTCTGGTCTTGGATGAAAAGAATAAAATTACCTATACCCAATACTTGGATAATATTAATTCTGAACCGGATTATCAAGCAGCAATTGCTGCGGTCAAGGCACTCAAATCTCTCTAATTAAGTTAGTTGAGTTTGAATCACGCTGTCAGGGCATGGCCGGTTTAAATTGATTATTCAGGTTTAGGAAAGCTAGCGATTTACTCTCTTATCTAGAGTTTAGGGGGGATGTCCCCAGACTAAGCTCACTCTTTTGCTTTCAGACTCAGGAAAAATCAGTCTCTGTCTCTCCTCAGACTGATTTTTTTTCTCCCTTTGATTTTCTTGAAAATTTAAGGTATGATATAGCAGAAGAATGAGTACTTTCATGGATTTCCATGAAAATAAAGGGAGAAGGAGGCATACCATGAAGCTAATTGAAGACTATCTTGCTAATCCGGTAAAGAAATTACCGTTAGGGCAAGTAGCGCGAGCTTTCAAAGGTAAGGCTGTGTCTGGTAAGGCTGATCCTGGTCGGATTAGTTATATTAATCTGTCAGATATGACGGAGTTTGGTATTGATTACGATCATCTTAAGACATTTGATGATGAGCAAGATAAGTTGCAAAAGTATCTCTTGGAAACTGGCGATGTTCTTGTGGCTTCTAAAGGAACGGTCAAAAAGGTTGCAGTTTTTGAAGGACAGGATTTTCCCATTGTAGCATCATCGAATATCACAGTCTTAAGGCCAATTGAGGAATTGAATGGCTTTTACCTCAAATTATTTTTAGAGTCTGATTTGGGTCAAGCCCTGATTGATACAGCCGATAAAGGTAAGGCTGTTTTGAACATCTCAACAGCTCAGCTCCTAGAAATTCCGGTTCCTCAAATCCCGCTTGTTAAACAGAACTATTTGGTGCAATATGCTTACAAGGGTCAGGCTGACTACGAACGTAAGTTGGCCCGTGCTCAGCAAGAGTGGGAGCATATTAAGCAAGAGGTAGCTAAAAATTTATTTTAAGCCAAGTGGGGAGAGTTTCCCAACCCTCAATTTTTTAATATCTCAGTCCCTGTTTTAAAATCATTTATATCTGTAAAATACTAGTCCGGTGACAGTTTGTCCCAGGCTTTTTCTTATGCCTTCAAACCGTTTTTATGAGAAATGAATCAACTAACCTAGCTGGTGGCTTACAATGCACTTGTAAGGGAAGCTTTCCGAAACTTACATGTTATCCATGAAAAAATCAGCTTGATTGATTTGAAATTGCCATGAAAGTTAATTGTCTGTAATGTTACTAGTTTGACACAATTATCAAAAAAACTGTTATTAAAGATACTCAGTTTTTAAATATGAAAGTGCTATTATGGAGGCATAGTTTGGTAGGAGGAATTGTATGTCTGCCAATAACTAAATATTTTAAGCTCATAGCTAGAGGAGTGTTTTTTTATGGAAAAAAAGCTACATTATAAGCTTCACAAGGTTAAAAAACATTGGGTTACGATTGCGGTAGCCTCTATTGGTTTAGTAAGCCTCGTTGGTGCTGGTACTGTTTCCGCAGAGGATAAGGTAGCTAATGATACGACGGCCCAAGCAACAGTAGGAGTAGATACTGGCCAGGGTCAGGCTACTACCAATGACGCGAATACGAACACTACAGATACTGACACGGCTGACCAATCAGCCAATACTAATCAAGATCAAGCAGGTTCTAATCAAAGTAACAATCAAGATCAGGCCAAGCAAGATACGGCCAATACCGATCAAAATCAGGCGGATAACAGTCAAACTGATAATAATCAAGCGACTGACCAAGCCACTAGTCCAGCGACAGATGGAACCAGTGTCCAACGAAGAGATGCCGCCAACGTGGCAACAGCAGCAGAACAAGAGGGACAAACAGATCCTTCTGAACAAGAAAAATCAGCAGCCCTGTCCCTTGACAATGTTAAGTTGATTGATGGGAAATACTATTATGTCCAAGCTGATGGCTCTTACAAGAAGAATTTTGCCATTACTGTCAACGGACAAATGCTCTACTTTGATAGCGATACTGGTGCCCTTTCGTCAACATCAACCTATTCCTTCTCACAAGGGACAACCAACTTGGTTGATGACTTCTCCAGTCATAACAAGGCCTACGATTCAACTGCTAAAAGTTTTGAATTGGTTAATGGTTATTTAACAGCTAACTCTTGGTACCGTCCAGCTGACATTCTGCGCAATGGTCAAACTTGGGAAGCTTCAAATGAAAACGACCTGCGCCCTGTTTTGATGAGCTGGTGGCCTGACAAGGATACCCAAGTTGCTTATGTCAACTACATGAATAAGTACTTGAGTGCAAATGAGACAGAAGTCACTAATGAAACATCTCAGGTAGATTTGAATAAAGAAGCTCAATCTATTCAAACCAAGATTGAACAAAAGATCACCTCTGATAATAGTACCCAATGGTTACGGACAGCTATGGAGGCCTTCGTTGCTACCCAGCCTAAGTGGAATATGAGTACCGAAAACTTCAATAAGGGTGACCACCTGCAAGGTGGGGCTCTGCTCTATACCAATTCAGATTTGACCCCTTGGGCAAATTCTGACTACCGTCTGCTCAACCGCACCCCAACTCAACAAGATGGTACTAAGAAATACTTTACTGAAGGTGGTGAAGGGGGTTATGAATTCCTGTTGTCTAATGACGTTGATAACTCAAACCCTGTCGTTCAAGCAGAACAACTGAACCAATTGCATTACTTGATGAACTGGGGCGATATTGTCATGGGAGATAAGGATGCCAATTTTGATGGCGTTCGAGTCGATGCGGTCGATAATGTCAATGCCGACTTGCTTCAAGTCTACAGCAATTACTTCAAGGACAACTATAAGGTAACAGATTCCGAAGCCAATGCTTTAGCTCATATTTCTATCCTTGAAGCTTGGTCACTAAATGATAACCAATATAATGAAGATACAAATGGTACCGCCCTGTCTATTGATAACTCATCTCGTTTGACCTCTCTAGCTGTTTTAACCAAGCAACCTGGTCAACGGATTGACCTCTCAAACTTGATTAGTGAATCGGTCAATAAGGAGCGGGCTAATGATACGGCCTACGGCGATACTATTCCGACCTATTCCTTTGTTCGAGCTCATGACTCAGAAGTACAAACAGTCATTGCTAAAATTGTTAAGGAAAAGATTGATACCAATTCAGATGGTTATACCTTTACTCTTGATCAGTTAAAGGATGCTTTCAAGATTTATAATGAGGATATGGCTAAGGTTAATAAGACCTATACCCATTATAATATTCCGGCAGCCTATGCGCTTTTGCTAAGCAACATGGAATCTGTCCCTCGAGTGTATTACGGTGATCTTTATACCGATGACGGTCAGTACATGGCTAAAAAATCTCCTTACTATGATGCTATCGCAACTATGCTGCAAGGTCGCATAGCCTATGTCTCAGGCGGTCAAAGTGAAGAAGTTCATAAGGTTAATGGGAACAACCAAATCCTTTCATCTGTCCGTTACGGTCAAGATCTCATGTCTGCCGATGATACTCAGGGTACCGACCTTAGTCGGACTTCTGGTCTAGTAACTCTGGTCAGCAATGATCCAAACCTCGACCTAGGCGGAGACAGCCTTACAGTCAATATGGGCCGAGCTCATGCTAACCAAGCCTATCGTCCATTGATTTTAGGGACTAAGGATGGTGTTCAATCCTATCTCAAGGATTCTGATACCAACATTGTTAAATACACTGATGCCAATGGTAATTTAACCTTCACAGCCGATGATATTAAGGGTTACTCAACCGTTGATATGAGTGGTTATTTGGCTGTTTGGGTGCCAGTTGGCGCTAAGGATGGTCAAGATGTGCGTGTTGCAGCAGATACCAATCAAAAGGCAGATGGTAAGTCCCTCAAGACTTCAGCTGCCCTTGATTCTCAAGTCATCTATGAAGGCTTCTCAAATTTCCAAGACTTTGCAAATAATGATGCAGATTATACCAACAAGAAAATTGCTGAAAATGCCGACTTCTTCAAGAAATTGGGTATCACTTCGTTTGAAATGGCTCCACAATACGTTTCAGCCACAGACGGTAGCTTTTTGGATTCTATCATTCAAAATGGTTATGCCTTCTCAGACCGCTATGACCTTGCCATGAGCAAGAACAATAAATACGGTTCTAAGGATGATTTGGCTAATGCCCTCAAGGCCCTCCACGCTAATGGTATTCAAGCCATTGCCGACTGGGTACCAGACCAAATTTATCAATTACCAGGTGAAGAAGTGGTAACGGCTAAACGGACCAATAGCTATGGTAATCCAACCTTTGATGCCTACATCAATAATACCCTCTATGCTACCAATACTAAGAGCAGCGGAAGCGACTACCAAGCTCAATATGGTGGTGCCTTCTTGGATGAGCTCAAGGCTAAATACCCAGACATGTTCACCGTTAACATGATTTCAACTGGTAAGCCAATTGATCCCTCAACCAAGATTAAACAATGGGAAGCTAAATACTTCAATGGTACCAACGTCCTTGGCAAGGGTGCTGGTTATGTCCTCAGTGATGATGCAACCGGTAAGTACTTCACCGTAAATGAAAATGGTGACTTCCTACCAGCCAGCTTCACCGGTGACCAAAATGCCAAGACAGGCTTCTACTATGATGGCACTGGCATGGCTTATTACTCAACTTCGGGTAATAAGGCTGTCAACAGCTTTATCTACGAAGGTGGTCACTATTATTACTTCGATAAAGGTGGTCACATGGTGACTGGTAGCTACAAGGCCGAAGACGGTAATGATTATTACTTCTTGCCAAATGGTATTCAGATGCGGGATGCCATCTATCAAGATGCTCAAGGAAATAGTTACTATTACGGTCGGACAGGTATTCTTTACAAGGGAGACAACTGGTATCCATTTGTAGATCCTAATAATGCTAACAAGACGGTCTTCCGTTACTTCGATGCTAATAATGTCATGGCTATTGGCTATAGAAACATGTATGGTCAAACCTACTACTTTGATGAAAATGGTTTCCAAGCTAAAGGCCAACTCTTAACTGACGATAAGGGTACCCATTACTTCGATGAAGATAATGGTGCCATGGCTAAGAATAAATTTGTCAATGTTGGTGATGACTGGTACTACATGGATGGTAACGGTAATGCGGTCAAGGGACAATACCCTGTCAACAACCAAATCCTTTACTTCAATCCAGATACTGGTGTCCAAGTTAAGGGTCAATTTATCACCGATGACCAAGGTCGTACTTCCTATTACGATGCCAACTCAGGAGCCCTCAAATCTAATGGTTTCTTCACACCAAATGGTAACGACTGGTACTATGCTGAAAATGGTTATGTCTACAAGGGCTTCAAACAAGTAGCTGAAAACCAAGATCAATGGTATTACTTCGACCAAACTACTGGTAAGCAAGCCAAGGGAGCTGCCAAAGTTGACGGACGAGACCTTTACTTTAACCCTGATTCAGGTGTCCAAGTCAAGGGTGACTTCGCAACAGACGAATCTGGTAATACCAGCTTCTACCGTGGTGATAACGGTGATAAGGTCGTCGGAGGTTTCTTCACAACCGGTAACAATGCTTGGTACTACGCTGATAACAATGGTAATCTTGTCAAAGGCTTCCAAGAAATAGATGGAAAATGGTACCACTTTGACGAAGTAACTGGCCAACAAGCTAAGGGAGCAGCCTTGGTTAATGGTCAACAACTCTATTTCGATGTAGATTCCGGTATCCAAGTCAAGGGTGACTTTGTCACAGATGGTCAAGGAAATACTTCCTATTATGATGTCAATTCTGGTGATAAGAAGGTCAATGGCTTCTTCACAACTGGTGACAATGCTTGGTACTATGCTGATAGCCAAGGCAACCTAGCCAAGGGTCGCAAGTCTATTGACAATCAAGACCTCTACTTTGATCCTGCAACTGGTAAGCAAGCCAAGGGCCAACTCGTTTCTATCGATGGTCGCAATTATTACTTCGATAGTGACTCTGGTAATATGGCCAAGAACCGTTTTGTCCGCATCGGTGATCAATGGATTTACTTCGGCAACGACGGTGCCGCTACCAACCTATAAATTCTAATAAGCTGATGATTCAGCCACAGACAAAAATCGCTATGCACAGCATGGCGATTTTTGAATGTAAAGAGGAAGAGGGGAGAAGTGGATGAAGAGCTCCTACATCGAACTCGAAAGATAAGAGGAATGATAACCCACTCTAAATTTACTCCCGTTAATTTACTTGTTAGGCGTGCCTAATTTTTGCTTTTCTGTTATAATGAAGGCAAGTAAAAGAATAGAAAAGAGGATTTCTTTTGGAAAGCCCAAAGAATAACTATAGAGCAAATAAGGCCTCTTTGAGCGAGGTTAATCAGAGTGTTGCTGTTCCTGAGACAGCTTCATTTTGGCGAACGCTCAAGGCCTTTATTGGACCGGGTGCCCTAGTAGCAGTCGGTTATATGGACCCTGGAAATTGGATTACCAGTGTGGTTGGTGGTGCTTCTTATAAGTACCTCTTGCTGTCGGTGGTCTTGATTTCCTCCTTGATGGCCATGCAGCTGCAGCAGATGGCAGGGAAACTTGGCATTGTTACCCGTCAGGATTTAGCCCAGGCAACCGCTAATCATCTGCCAGCCTGGTTGCGTTACATCCTATTTGTCATTATTGAGTTGGCCCTGATGGCGACGGATCTAGCAGAGGTTATAGGTTCAGGGATTGCCCTCCACCTGCTTTTTGGTTGGCCCTTAATGCTGTCAATCTTTGTCACCATTTTAGATGTCTTTCTCTTATTAGGACTTATGAAGCTAGGTTTTCGTAAGATAGAAGCAGTAGTCTCGACCTTGATTATGACCATTTTGCTCATCTTCGTTTATCTGACCGTGATTTCTCAGCCTAGCATTTCAGGCATTTTCAAGGGCTTCGTCCCAAGTGCTTCGATTTTTGACCTCCAGCAAACGGGAGCCAATAGTAAGCTCACCCTAGCTCTAGGTATTATTGGGGCGACCGTCATGCCCCACAATCTCTATCTGCACTCGTCTATTTCTCAGACCAGGCGGGTGGATTATGATAATCCTGAGTCCATTCGGCGGGCAGTCCGCTTTATGACCTGGGATTCCAACATTCAGCTCAGTCTGGCCTTCATTGTCAATTCCTTGCTCCTGATCTTGGGGGCGGCCCTCTTTTATGGCCATGCTAGTGAAATCTCGGCCTTTGCCCAGATGTATAATGCCCTAGCAGACCCTAAGATTGCAGGGAGTGTAGCTAGTGGCCTTTTGTCGACCCTCTTTGCGGTAGCCCTCCTGACTAGTGGTCAAAATTCAACCATTACTGGTACCCTGACTGGCCAAATCGTTATGGAAGGTTTTGTCCATCTGCGCTTGCCTCAATGGTTTATTCGTTTGGTGACCAGGCTACTAGCCCTCTTGCCAGTGATTCTTGCTGCTTTGATTTGGGGCAGCAGGGAAAAGGTTCTGGATCAACTGATTGTCTATTCCCAGGTCTTCCTTTCACTGGCTCTGCCTTTCTCGATCTTCCCCCTCATTTATTTCACCTCTAGTAAGAAATTGATGGGCGAACACAAGAATGCCATCTGGAACACTGCCCTGGCCTATGGAGTAGCGGTCATTCTCACCATCTTGAACATCAAGTTAATTATTGATTTGTTCCAATAAATATGAATCTCTTTAAAGAATAAATTTAAAGAGATTTTTATGTTGTTTTACAATCTAATGACAAATTTAGGATTTCTGAGATTAAACTTAAATAACATGTTAAAATAAATTGATAATTAAAATTATTTGGTTATTAAAGTTTTAATTGTCGAATTTTTTTATAAGGAGAATGATATTCATGGAAAAAAATTTGCGCTACAAATTGCATAAGGTTAAAAAGCAATGGGTAGCCATTGGTGTGACGACCGTAACGCTTAGCTTTCTAGCTGGAGGCCAAGTCGTTGCAGCCGACACAAACAATAATGACGGGACAAGTGTTCAGGTCAACAAAATGGTGCCAAGTGATCCCAAGTTTGACGCTCAAGCCCAAAACGGTCAACTTGCTCAAGCTATGTTTAAGGCTGCTAATCAAGCAGATCAAACTGCTACAAGTCAAGTTAGCCCAGCAACAGATGGCAGGGTTGATAACCAGGCGACACCAGCAGCTAATCAACCTGCGGCTAATGTGGCCAATCAAGATGTGGCCAATCAAGCGGCCAATGCTGGAGATCTTAATCGTCAGTCGGCTGCCGATACGTCGACAGATGGCAAGGCCCTTCCTCAAACCAAGGACCAGCCGGGACACTTGGAAACTGTTGATGGCAAAACTTACTATGTGGATGCCAATGGTCAACGGTTGAAAAACTACTCAACCGTAATTGATGGTAAGACCTATTATTTCGATGGGCAAACAGGTCAAGCACAAACAGACTTGCCTAAGACTGGTCAAGACAATCAGCAAAATGTGCCAGATAGCTATGCGGCCAACAATCAGGCCTATAGCAATGAGGCTTCCAGCTTCGAGGCGGTCGACAATTATTTGACTGCCGATTCTTGGTATCGCCCTCGCAAGATTTTGAAAAATGGCCAGAGCTGGCAGGCTAGTTCAGAAGGTGACCTGCGTCCTATTCTCATGACCTGGTGGCCAGATGCGGCAACCAAGGCAGCCTATGCCAACTTCTGGGCTAAAGAAAGCCTGATTTCAGGTTCTTACAGGCAAAATTCTGCCAATCTTGATGCGGCTACCCAGAATATTCAAGTGGCTATTGAAAAGAAAATTGCTGCTGAAGGTAATACCAACTGGTTGCGCGATAAGATGTCTCAATTCGTCAAGTCACAAAATCAATGGAATAGTGCTTCAGAAGACAAGACAGATTATCCTAACCAAGACCATTTGCAAGGTGGTGCCCTGCTTTTCAGCAATAGTGATGCCACTCCTCAAGCAAATTCTGACTGGCGCTTGCTCAACCGCAATCCAACTAATCAAACCGGTCAACAAAAATACTTCAAGACCAACTATGCTGGCTATGAATTGCTCCTGGCCAACGATGTTGACAATTCTAATCCGATTGTTCAGGCTGAGCAACTCAACCAATTCCACTACCTGATGAATTGGGGCGAGATTGTCATGAATGACAAGGATGCCAACTTTGACGGTGTTCGGGTCGATGCCGTTGATAATGTTGATGCCGACCTCCTGCAAATTCAAAGGGATTATTATAAGGCTAGATATGGCACCGACCAAAACGAAAAGAATGCCATTGACCACCTGTCAATCCTGGAAGCCTGGTCAGGCAATGACAATGACTACGTTAAGGACCAAAATAATTTCTCACTCTCTATTGATAATGACCAAAGAAGCTACATGCTGGCGGCTTTTGCCAATCCAGCTAATAAGCGGGGCAACTATCTGGGCCAATTAGCTACTGTTGGTCTTAAGAACCGTACAGGCAATAATAATTCAGATCCCGTTCCTAACTATGTCTTTATTCGGGCCCATGACTCTGAAGTTCAAACTCGGATTGCAAAGATTATTCGTGAAAAACTGGGTAAAACCAATGCTGATGGTCTGACTAATCTGACTCTGGATGATCTCAACAAGGCCTTTGACATCTACAACCAGGATATGAATAGTGTTGACAAGCAATACTATCCAAACAACCTACCAATGGCTTATGCCTGGATGTTACAAAACAAGGATACGGTAACTCGGGTCTACTACGGGGATATGTATACCGATAATGGTCAGTACATGGAAACCAAGACACCATTCTACAATGCTATCGAAGCCTTGCTTAAGGGTCGGATTAAGTATGTTGCCGGTGGACAAGCGGTTGGCTATAACCAATGGAATCGTGTATTAACCTCGGTTCGTTACGGTAAGGGTGCCAATTCAATCAACGATGCTGGTGATGCAACTACCAGAAATTCTGGTATGGCCCTCTTGATTAATAATCAACCAAACTTCCGAGCCAACAGTAATATTACCCTTAATATGGGGGCTGCCCATAGGAATCAGGCCTACCGTCCTTTGCTCTTGTCAACCCAAAATGGGACCGCAACCTACCTCAATGATAGTGATGTCAACTCGAGCCAATACAAGTATACGGATGGTCAAGGTCGCCTGACCTTTAATGCTTCTGAACTCCGAGGTGTTTCTAATGTCCAAGTTTCTGGTATGATTCAGGTTTGGGTACCGGTAGGAGCAGCAGCTGACCAAGATGTACGGACAGCGCCAAGCACCAGTGCAACCAGAGATGGCAATATTTACCACCAATCTGATGCTCTGGACTCACAAGTTATCTACGAAGGCTTCTCAAACTTCCAAGCATTCGCACAAAATCCTGACCAATACACCAATGCCGTCATTGCCAAGAATGCTGACCTCTTTAAGTCTTGGGGTATTACCCAATTTGAAATGGCTCCGCAGTATGTGTCGTCAGAAGATGGGACCTTCCTTGATTCTGTCATTTTCAATGGTTATGCTTTCTCAGACCGTTATGACTTGGCCATGAGCAAGAATAATAAATACGGCTCTAAGCAAGATTTGGCCAATGCTATCAAGGGTCTCCACGCTGCAGGTATCAAGGTCCTTGCTGACTGGGTACCAGACCAAATGTATAACCTACCTGGTAAAGAAGTGGTAACCGCAACTCGGGTTGATGAATATGGTAGAACACGTTCAGGTGCTACTATCAATAAAACCCCTTATGTAGTTAACACCAAGACCTATGGAGATTACCAAGAGCAGTACGGTGGTAAATTCTTGAATGACTTGCAAAAGCTCTACCCAAGTCTCTTTACAACCAAGCAAATCTCAACTGGTAAGCCAATTGACCCATCAGTTAAGATTACCAACTGGTCTGCTAAGTACTTCAATGGTAGCAATATTCTTGGGCGTGGCGCTAAGTATGTCCTGAGTGAAGGCAATAAGTATCTCAACTTGACCGGTGGTAAGCTCTTCTTGCCAACCGTCCTCAATAATACTTACGGTCAGCCACAGGCTTCAAGCAAGGGCTTCGTTTCTAAAGCTGATGGCATTCATTATCTGGATGAAAATGGCCAAGAAGTCAAGAACCAGTTCAAAGAGATTGCTGGTAGCTGGTATTACTTCGATGCCAATGGTAAGATGGCAACCGGCCAAACCAAGGTAGGAGATGACACCTATCTCTTTATGCCAAATGGTAAGCAACTCAAGGAGGGCATTTTGTACGATGGCAATAAGGCTTATTACTATGACAATAATGGCCGGACCTGGACCAATAAAGGCTTTGTAGAGTTTCGTGTCAATGGCCAAGACAAGTGGCGTTACTTCAATGGTGATGGCTCTATCGCTATTGGTCTGGTGACACTGGATAACCGGACGCTCTACTTTGATGCTTATGGTTACCAGGTTAAGGGACAAACCGTTACCATCAATGGTAAATCCTATACCTTTGATGCTGACCAGGGTGATTTGGAAAAGACCGATAATAAAGATAATCCAAATCCAGCGCCAGATAATCAAGGTGGCTGGGAATCCTTGGGAGACAACCAATGGGGCTACCGCAGAAATGGTAAACTCCTGACCGGTCACCAAACTATTGATGGCCACCAGGTCTTCTTCCAAGATAATGGCGTTCAGGTCAAGGGTGGAACTGCCAAGGATGCTTCAGGCGTCTTGCGTTTCTATGACCGTGACCAAGGACGCCAAGCTGGTAAGGGCTGGTACTCAACATCAGATAACAACTGGGTTTATGTTGATGATTCTGGTAAGGTTCTGACTGGTCTCCAAGATATCAATGGTCAAACCGTCTACTTTGATGAGAATGGTATCCAAGCCAAAGGCAAGGGTGTCTGGGATAATAACGGCGGTCTTCGTTACTTTGAAGCCGACTCTGGAAATATGATCAGAGACCGTTGGAAGAATGTCGACGGAACCTGGTATTACTTTAACCGAGATGGTCTAGCTTCTTATTATAGATGGTAAAATCTAGTCACTAATAACAACACTTTTTCTAGCAAAGCGTAGATGATTTTCTAATCTTTGGCTAGAGGAGGGTTGTTTTTCTTTGAAATTTGGGACTCAAATGACATCTGTAACTAATTTGCAATGGCTTTTCATAGTGTCAAAGGCCCTATTTAGAGCTTTTTAAGAAAAAACGTTTTCTTGCTTATAAAAAATGTAAATAACTAGTAATTTTTTTGAAAAAGTGCTACTATAGTTTGGAAAGTGAAATAGTTTTTAGGTCAATATTATTTTACTATCGAAAATATTATGGGAGAATGATTTTCATGGAAAGAAAATTGCATTACAAATTACACAAGGTAAAAAAACAGTGGGTAACGATTGCCGTTGCCTCTGCTGGTTTGGCTAGCATTGTTGGTGCTGGTTCATTAAGCCAAACTGTTTCTGCCGATGACTTAGCCAAGGAACAAGCTGCGGCTAGTCAACAAAAGGCAGCAGCCAATCAGAATGAGGACGAAGTGGCTTCTGATGCAGCAAATACGGCCAGTGCCAAAGTGACTTCTGAAAAAGAAGTTAGCCAAGCTTCTGACACGACTTCGGAAAGCAGCCAAGTTCAAAGCCAAGACCAAGCTAGTGCTAAGCAAGCAAGCGACCTTGCTCCAGCGACAAAGGCAGCACCACAAGCTGAATCTCAGGCTGGGACAAGCACGGCTAGTTCAGAAGCAGCACCTGCTGCCTCTAGCCAAGAAGTTGCCAAGTCTACTACTGGCTCAGTCAGTCAAAATGAAGAAGCAGCAGCCTTGTCTCTTGCTAACATCAAAAAAATTGATGGTAAATTTTACTATGTTATGGCAGACGGTTCTTATAAGAAGAACTTTGCCATTACAGTTGATGGTCAAATGCTTTACTTTGATGCCAAAACAGGTGCCCTGTCTTCAACCTCTACTTATTCTTTCAGTCAAGGTTTGACACCAATTGTTTCTGATTTCTCAGTCAACAACAAGGCTTTCGATTCTTCTGAAAAGAGTTTTGAATTGGTTGATGGCTATTTGACAGCTGAAAGCTGGTACCGTCCTGCTAAGATTCTTGAAAATGGTAAAACTTGGGTTGATTCTAAAGAAACTGACCTACGCCCAGTTCTGATGAGCTGGTGGCCAAACAAGGATACGCAAGTTGCCTACCTTAACTACATGAGCAAGGCACTTGGTGGCAAGGAAGAATTCACAACTGAAACCTCCCAATTGACCTTGAATACAGCCGCTGAGTTGATTCAAGCTAAAATTGAAGCTCGCGTTTCTAAAGAACAAGGAACAAAGTGGTTGCGTGAAGCTATGGCAGCCTTCGTTGCTACCCAATCTCGTTGGAATAAGGACAGCGAACAATACGATAAGGCTGACCACCTGCAAGGCGGAGCCCTGCTCTATACCAATAACAACTTGACAGAGTGGGCAAATTCAAACTGGCGCCTGCTTAACCGTACCCCAACTCGTCAAGATGGTAAAACCCATTACTCTAAGGCTGACAAATACGGTGGTTATGAATTCCTCTTGGCCAACGACGTGGATAACTCTAACCCAGTCGTTCAAGCGGAAATGCTCAACCAAATCCACTACCTCATGAACTGGGGTGAAATTGTGATGGGTGATAAGAATGCCAACTTTGATGGTATTCGTGTCGATGCCGTGGATAACGTCAATGCAGATACTCTGCAACTCTACACCAACTACTTTAATTCTGTTTATGGTGTCAACAAGTCTGAAGCCCAAGCCCTGGCTCACATCTCAGTCTTGGAAGCATGGTCTTACAATGATAATGACTATAACCAAGACACCAACGGGGCTGCCCTGGCTATGGACAATGGTCTACGCTTTTCCCTGCTTTATACCTTGACCCGTCCGATCAATGAACGGACACCTGGTATGTCAACCCTGATTAAATCAGAATATGGTTTGACTGACCGGACTAAGAATGATAAGTATGGAGATACCCAACCATCTTATGTTTTTGTTCGGGCGCATGACTCAGAAGTGCAAACCGTTATTGCACAAATCATCAAGGAAAAAATTGATCCAACAACCGATGGTTTCACCTTCACCTTGGACCAATTGAAACAGGCCTTTGAAATCTACAACAAGGATATGAATAGTGTTAACAAGCACTATACCCACTATAATATCCCAGCAGCCTACGCTGTCATGTTGTCTAATATGGAATCCGTAACCCGGGTTTACTATGGTGACCTCTTCACCGATGATGGTCAATACATGGCATCTAAATCTCCATATTATGATGCCATCAACACTCTCTTGCGGGCTCGCATTCGTTACGCAGCCGGTGGTCAAATTATGGAACACAATTCCTACAAACCATCAGCAGCCATGAAGGCAGCCCATCCAGATGCTGGTAATGTCCTTGGTAACAGCGAAGTCTTGGTATCGGTTCGTTTCGGTCAAGATGTCATGTCTGCCGATGATATGACTGGTGGTAAGCTGGCTAAGACCTCTGGTATGTTCACCCTGATTTCTAACAACCCTGAATTGGAATTGGATGTCAATGAAGAAATCAAGGTTAACGTTGGTAAAATCCATGCTGGCCAAGCCTACCGTCCCTTGCTTTTGACAACTGATAAGGGTCTGCAAAAGTATCTCAATGATTCTGATACCAAGTTGACCAAGGTTGCTGACAAGGATGGTTTCATTACCTTCAAGGGTAGCGAAATCAAGGGTTACAAACAAGTCGAAGTCAATGGTTACCTCTCAGTTTGGGTACCAGTTGGTGCTAAGGCTGACCAAGACATTCGTGTGGCCCCTTCAACAGCGGCTAAGGGTGAAAAGGACAAGACTTACACAGCTAGCCAAGCTTTGGAATCGCAATTAATCTACGAAGGCTTCTCAAACTTCCAAGATTTTGTTCAAAAAGATTCCCAATACACCAACAAGAAGATTGCCGAAAACACTGACCTCTTCAAAGCTTGGGGCGTAACTTCATTTGAAATGGCTCCTCAATATGTTTCAGCAACCGATGGAACCTTCCTGGATTCTATCATTGAAAACGGTTATGCCTTCACCGACCGTTATGACCTTGCCATGAGCAAGAACAATAAATACGGTTCTAAGGAAGATTTGGCCAACGCCCTCAAGGCCCTTCACGCAGCTGGTATTCAAGCCATTGCTGACTGGGTACCAGACCAAATTTACCAACTGCCTGGTAAGGAAGTTGTTACCGCTAGCCGGGTTGACAACTACGGTCGTGTGAAAGTTGACCAACCACTAGTTGAAAAACTTTATCTGGCCAACACCAAGAGCTCAGGAAAAGATTTCCAAGCTAAATACGGTGGTGAATTCTTAGCAGAACTGCAAAAGAAATATCCTGAAATGTTCACGACTAAGATGATTTCAACTGGTAAAACCATTGATCCATCTGTCAAATTGAAAGAATGGTCTGCTAAGTACTTCAACGGAACCAACGTCCTTGATCGTGGTACGGACTATATCCTCAGTGATGAAGGTACTGGTAAATACTTTACCGTCAATGAAAAAGGTGACTTCTTACCTGCCTCATTGACTGGTAATAAGGATGCCAAGACTGGTTTCTACAACGATGGTAAGGGCATTGTTTACTACACAACCGCCGGTAACAAGGCTAGATCAGCCTTCGTAACAGAAGCAGGTAATACCTATTACTTCGACTACACCGGCCATATGGTAACAGGCCCTAACGTTATTAACACTAAATTCTATTACTTCTTGCCAAATGGTATCATGCTTAAGGATGCTATTAAGCAGGATGAAAAAGGTCGTTCCGTATACTACGGTAAGACTGGTGTTATGTACAAGGGTGGCCGCGATAATGAATGGTTCGCCATGACAGACTCTAAGGGTCAAATGCGTTTCCGTCACTTTGACAGGTACGGCTTCATGTCTATCGGTTTGGTAACCATCAACCAAAATGTTCAGTATTATGATGAAAATGGTTTCCAAGTTAAAGGTGAATTTGTAACCGATCAGGATGGACAAACCCGTTACTTCGACCAAGGTTCAGGTAACTTGGTTAAGGGACAATTCCTCAACAAGGATGGCAACTGGTACTACCTTGATGACCAAGGGCTAGTTGCTAAAGGAGCTCAGACAATTAAAGGTCAAAAGCTTTACTTTGACACAAAAACCGGTGTCCAAGTTAAAGGGGATTTTGTAACGGATAAAGATGGCAATACCTTCTTTTACAGTGGAGATACTGGCGATTTAATCCTTGGTCAGTTCTTCTCAACTGGAAATAATGCTTGGTTCTATGCTGATGAAAATGGTCATGTCGCTAAGGGAGCTAAGACTATCAGAGGTCAGAAGCTCTACTTTGATACAAAAACAGGTCAGCAAGCTAAGGGACGCTTTATCCGTGATGACAAGGGGGTTCGTTACTATGATGCTGACACAGGTACCTTGGTAACCAACGCTTTCCTTGAAACTAAGGCTGGTTCTAACCAATGGTATTACATGGGAGCAGATGGTTATGCTGTCAAGGGGAACCAGACCATAAAAAATCAGCACATGTATTTTGATGCTGAAACTGGCCAACAAGCTAAGGGAATTATAGTGACAGATGCCAATGGTCGCAAGTATTTCTATGATACTTTTACTGGCAGTCGTGTTGTAAACCAATTTGTTTTGGTTAATGGAAATTGGTATTTCTTTGGTTATGATGGAGCTGCAGTAACAGGTTTCCATGATATCAAGGGACAACACCTTTACTTCAATTCCGATGGAACACAGGCCAAAGGGACTACGGTAAAAATTGGCAATCGCAGCTATACCTTTGATGCTCACACTGGTGAGCTGACATCTGTTCATTATGGCTGATTGTCAGACTGCAAAGAAAAGAATCGAGTTTCTCGGTTCTTTTTTGAATTTGGTTAAGTTTCAAATCTTATATTGGCCTTGCCTGCCGGAAAATTTTGATTTTCGAAGAGGATAAGGTGACATTTTAAGCTGGAATAGCGACATTTGGGGATATGTCTATAGACTGCAGGTTATAGGTATAGTAGACTGTATTAGTTGAATTTACTCAGCAACATTAACTCTCATAAATCTGAAAGGAATTATCACAAATGAAATCACCAATCAAGAAAATCCTCTTCACCTCAGCCTTAGTAGCTGCCATTTTTGCTGCGGGGTCTAGCGTTTCAGCTCTAGGTGTAACGGAAACCAACCGCTACGGCAGAGCGGAGAATCCTAATCTTCATCGGACTTTTTATGATTACAATGTCCACAACATGGATATCAACGGCAACCCTATTCAAGAGCAAGGGACTGATTTCAGCCAATATTACTGGCGTGGAGATGAATCCGGTAGCACAACTAGCTATGATGAAAATACCCATGTAACCACAACCATCACCTATACCGTCCGTTACTGGGAAGCTAAATAAATGATTTAGTTGCTTTAAAGCAGCTATTAGTTACCAAGAAGTGAGGTTGGAGCCCGTTGGGTTCTGACTTTTTTCTTTTTTTAATGTTCAGCTTGATTTGTTCGTAAGCCGTTTTCCTCTGTTATAATAAAGATATTAAAAGAGAAAGTGAGTCAGTTTCTATGACCAATACTATAGATTTATCAAGACCGGTTGCTGAGATTTTGGAGGAGCATCCGGAGCTCAAGGATATTCTCCTTGAACTGGGGTTTAAACCCTTGGCTAACCCCCTGATGTTAAAAACTTTGGGACGAACTACAAGCCTTAAGGCAGGCTCGAAGTTGGCCAAGATTCCCCTAGAAAAAATAAAGCAAACATTGGAATTTAATGGCTATGAGGTGAAGGGAGATTGAGATGGCAGAAGAACGTATTGAAATACTAAAAGATATTTTAGTTGCCCTTCATCATGGTGCCAGTCAAGAGTCGGTCCAGGAGCGTTTTAATCAGAACTTTCAGGGTGTTTCAGCTTTGGAAATTTCTCTCATGGAACATGAACTGATGTCTGATGAAAAATCCGGCGTAACTTTTGAAGATGTTATGGACCTCTGTGATGTCCATGCTAATCTCTTCAAGAATGCTGTTCAAGGTGTGGAAGTAGCTGATAGTGACCAACCTGGCCATCCTGTTTATGTTTTTAAGCAAGAAAACTTAGCCTTGCGTGGCGCTCTTTTGAGGATTCGTCGACTCTTAGAAAATCTAGCTCAGCCTGAAAATGAGGAATTTCAGACTGATATTCTTAAGGGTTTAAAAAATCAAATTCGCTTGTTGGGACAATTCCGGCGACATTATCAACGCAAGGAAGAGCTTTTCTTTCCCATTATGGAATCTTATGGTCATGATTCGCCCCCCAGAGTGATGTGGGGTGTTGATGATGAGATTCGTCAGCTTTTTAAGGATTTTCAAACCAAGGTGGAAGAGTTGCCAGCTCTTGAGATTTCAATTGTTAGACAAAGCTTCGAGGCCTTTGCTGATGAATTTGAACAGATGATTTTTAAGGAAGAATCTATTCTTTTAATGATTCTTCTTGAGATTTTCACTCAGGATGATTGGTTGAAGATTGCTGAAGAAAGCGAGGCTATTGGTTATGCCATTGTTAAGCCAGAAGAGGTATGGATTCCCAAGAGGGAAAGTTTTGAGCCTAATCAACCGTCTCCTGCCGATAGTAATCAGCTAGAAAGGGATTCAAAAGTAGTAGATGAGCAAACCTCAAAACAGAGCCAGGCTAATAATCCTAGGCCTCTAGATTGGGACGCCACCAATAAGCAGGAGCAGATTATTGAGACACCAGCTGGTCAATTTCCCCTAACCTTTGAGCCTCGTAAGGAAGCACTGGATCGCCAAGTACCACAAAAATTTACCAATGGTTATCTGTCGCTAGACCAAGCCAATCTGATTTTGGATCATCTGCCCTTAGAGGTGACCTTTGTTAACAAGGATGATATCTTCCAATATTATAACAATAGCGTTCCCGCTAAGGATATGATTTTCAAAAGAGTGCCCAGTCAAATTGGTCGCGATGTCGAACTTTGCCATCCACCTAGGGTTTTGGACAAGGTCAAGAAGGTCTTTGAATTATTGAAAACGGGTCAGAAGGATAAGGTGACCATGTGGTTCAAATCGCAAAAGAAGGGCAAATTTGTTTATGTGACTTATGCCGCTGTCCGAGACCAAGCAGGAGAATTTCAGGGAGTGCTTGAGTATGTTCAGGACATCCAACCCTTCTTTGATTTAGAAGGAGATAGTCAACGCGATATTATTGATTAAGCAAAAACTGTAGGGGGAGTAGGTTTTGAAAAGCCTCTCCTTTCTTTTGTTCTTGAAAAAAGGTATAATAACAGAATGATTAACGGTATTATCAACCTCAAAAAAGAAGCTGGTATGACCAGTCACGATGCGGTTTTTAAACTGCGAAAAATTTTAGGCGAAAAGAAAATTGGTCATGGTGGAACCCTTGATCCTGATGTTACAGGGGTACTGCCAATTGCTGTCGGCAAGGCGACTCGGGTTTTGGAATACATGACTGAGAGTGGCAAGGTCTATGAAGGCCAGATAACTCTGGGCTATTCCACCACGACTGAGGATGCTAGTGGGGAACTGGTTCGTGAAACGCTCTTGAACCAGGACCAATTGACGGCCGAGCAGGTTGACCTGGCAATGGCTAGCTTTCTGGGAGAGATAACTCAAATTCCGCCCATGTATTCTGCGGTTAAGGTTAATGGTCGCAGACTCTACGACTATGCCAGGACAGGTGAAAGTGTTGAGCGGCCTCAACGCCAGGTAACCATCAGTGAGTTCTTTCGGACATCTCCTTTGACTTTTGAGGACGGTCTCTGCCGTTTTGATTTTCGGGTGGCCTGTAGCAAGGGAACCTACGTTCGAACTCTGGCAGTTGATCTGGGGGTTGGACTGGGCCTGGCCAGTCATATGTCAGCCCTGAGACGGACGGCTTCGGCAGGGCTGGTTCTTGAAAAGTCCTTTAGTCTCGCTGAGATTGCTGACCAGTTGGAAAGGGGAGAAGCAGATTTTCTGCTTCCTCTTGAATATGGGGTTCTTGATTTGCCTAGGGTGGAACTGGAAAAAGCGCAGAAGACTGAGATTTCCTTCGGTCGCTTTATTAGACTGGATTCTCAAGAAGCTATCTTGGCAGCCTTCTATGAGGACAGGGTTCAGGCCATTTTAGAAAGAAGGGGTCACCTTTATAAACCGCGAAAGGTTTTAATCTAAGCATGATGAAAATTATTGAAATAGACAGTTATCAGGCCATTGAGCAAGAAGAGGCAACGGTTCTTGTTCTGGGCTATTTTGATGCCCTCCACAGGGGCCACAAGGTTCTCTTTGATAAGGCCAGGGAAATTGCCAAAAGGGACCAGTTAAAAATTGCAGTTCTGACCTTCTTTGAATCGCCCAAGCTGGCCTTTGCCCGCTTTGAGCCTGATTTACTCAAGCATATTACTTATCCTGAGAAACGTTATGCCAAATTTGCTGACTACGGGGTGGATTACCTCTATCTGACCAATTTCACCACGGCTTTTTCCCAGATTTCTTCGGATGATTTTATCAAGGATTATCTGGGTCAACTCAAGGCCAAGGCTGTTGTCGTTGGCTTTGACTATAAATTTGGTCACAATCGGACGGATGCCGACTATTTAGCCAGAAATTTTTCAGGCCCTGTTTATACAGTAGCAGAAGTCAGCCAAGATGGTCAGAAAATTTCTTCAACTCGGATTCGTCACTTGATTGCTCAGGGGGATGTTGCCAAGGTCAATCAATTATTGGGTTATGAATTCTCCACTCGTGGCATTGTCGTTCACGGAGATGCTAGGGGCAGAACCATCGGCTTTCCAACGGCTAATTTGGCAACTCTAGATAGAACCTTCCTGCCAGCAGATGGGGTCTATGTTACGGATGTCTTGCTCAAAGGGCAACGCTATCGGGCCATGACTAGCATTGGAAAGAATGTCACCTTTGGTGGCACCGAACTCCGCCTAGAGGCTAATATTTTTGACTTCTCTGGTGACATTTACGGCGAAGAACTTGAAATCATCTGGTTGAATAAGATTCGTGAAATGGTTAAATTCAATGGCATCGATGACTTGATTGACCAACTCCACCAGGACCAAAAAATAGCCAAAGAGTGGACACTTTAGAGTAAGGCTGGCAATTACGTTTTCAAATTTAGAATGCAGTTTTGGAACATACAGGAACGGAATTTCAAGTTATTGGTTTGACTACCTAAGACGAGACGATCTAGGAGGGTCTCTTGGTCTGCTGAGACTGGGCCAATCTGGGAACTGTAAATTCCAGCAATAGGGGGCTCAACCTTACCTAGCATTTTTATAGTTTTTTGTGTATAATGTCAGGGTGAAAGGGTTTTAAAAACGACTTTATGATTACACTATTTTTATCTCCGTCATGCACCAGCTGTCGTAAGGCACGATCTTGGTTAACCAACCACGAGGTTGCATTTCAGGAACATAATATTATAACCAGTCCTTTATCTGCTGATGAGTTGAGAGCGGTCCTAGCTTTGACGGAAAATGGGACTGAGGATATCATTTCGACACGTTCAAAGGTCTTTCAAAAATTGGATTTGGATGTTGATGACCTCTCTATCTCAGAACTGATTGATTTGATTGCCAAAAATCCTAGCCTTTTGCGCCGACCAATTATCTTGGATAAGAAGCGGATGCAAATCGGTTTTAATGAAGATGAAATTCGAGCTTTTCTGCCGCGCCACTACCGTGAGCAAGAGCTCCGTCAAGCCACGATTAGAGCAGAATTAGAAAGTGACCATGACTAAAAATTATTCCTACCCACTAGATGCTTCATGGAGCACTGAAGAGATTGCATCAGTGCTTTATTTTTTGAATCAGGTTGAGGCTGCTTACGAATCTAAGGCTAAGACAGAGACACTTTTGGAAGCCTATCGGTCGTTTAAAAGGGTAGTGCCAAGTAAGATGCAAGAAAAACAGATCGACCGTGAGTTTGAAAAATCTAGTGGTTATTCGAGCTATCGAGCTGTCCAGGCAGCTAGGATTAATGCAGGAGGGTGGGTTTCTCTTGAAAGATAAATTTGAATTTGCCCAAGATTTAATCCGTCAAGCCGTGACTTATGTCAGAAATCGGATGACTGAGGATTTGCAGATTGAAGAAAAGACTCGCTTTGATGATTTGGTCACCAATATCGATAAAGACACTCAAGATTTCATGGTTAGTCGTATTCAGGCAAACTACCCAGATGACTACATCCTGGGGGAAGAAAATGATCTTTACCACGATGTCAAGGAAGGTCATGTCTGGGTGTTAGATCCCATTGATGGGACTGTTAATTTTATTGCTCAGGGTCGTGATTTTGCCGTCATGATTGCTTACTACGAAGAAGGACTTGGAAAATTTGGTCTTATCTATGATGTTACAGGTGGGAACCTCTACAGCGGTGGAGGTCAATTCGAAGTGACCTGTAATGGCAAGCCTTTATCCTCCTACCAGAATCGCCCTTTGTTTCGACAGTTGCTGGGGGCTAATGGTCGGATGTATGCTGACAACTACCTTGGTCTAGCGGACTTTGCCCAGGAGCTCCTTGGTGTACGTGTGCTAGGGAGTGCTGGTATTAGTATGAGCCGAGTTTTAGAGGGCCAACTCTTTGGTTATTGTTCGTCTATTTCTCCTTGGGATTATGCAGCTGCTAGTATTATGGGGGAAAAGTTGGGCTATGAACTCTTGACCATGACCGGAGAACCTCTAGACTATAAAAGTCGCCAAGCGGTGATGTTTATTCCGAAAGCAGAAGTAGCCAGAGTGAAAAAAGTCATTCACAAGTAAAGATAAATCTAAGAGCTATCTCATTAAGTAAGATAGCTTTTTTATATTCACAGATTCTAGCGTGGGAGGTAAGTTTTTTGTGAAGAATAAACTATTTCAAAAGGTAGGAAATAACTTTGTAAAATTATAATAATTAATTAGTAATAATTCAAATAATATGTTATTATGATTAAGATATTGAAATAGTTTGAAGAGAGATACAATTTCACATATCGAACAAATAATCATAAAGGAGTTTCCCATGGAGAGAGAAACAAAATTGCATTACAAGATGCGTAAAGTCAAGAAAAGATGGGTAACTGTAGCGATTGCTACGGTCGCTCTGCCAATGTCTCTATTGTTGGCACCATCTGCAAGTGCAGATGACAGTGTTGCAGCAGCCAATCAAACAAGCCTTACGACCGCTCAGTCTAACCAAGGAACTATTACAGCTACTAATAATCAGGTATCTCCTGCAGTTGAAACAACAGCGGATGCTGTTTCAATTCAAGCTGATCAAGATTACCTTAAAGTCGGCAAAAGTGTTGACATTGCTGTCACCCCTGATAATAGTGTCCAAACTAGTGATGCTGTCTCTTCTAATGAGAAAGTCCAAGTGCAAACATCTGCTGTTAGAACTCAAGTAAATCGCATGGTTCCAACTAATACAGCAACCACAGCAGCGACAAGGCAGGCTCAAGCTCAACCAAAAGTTGTTAAAACAGAAGTAAGTAGGTTGGTGGCGACAAGGCCCGATTTTAAAAATACTGGCACAAATCTCAATAATCTTAATCTGAAAAATTCAGTAGTTCAGCCACAAGAGAATAGTTTTGCAAAGAATAACCAAGCATACAGCAATCAGGCCGCTAGCTTTGAAACTGTTGATAATTATTTGACAGCAGATTCTTGGTATCGACCAAAGGCTATCTTGAAGGATGGGAAAACTTGGACTGCAAGTAGTGAGAGCGACTTCCGGCCAGTCTTGATGTCATGGTGGCCAGACACGGCAACTAAGACGGCCTATGTTAACTTCTGGGCTAAGGAAGGTCTGATTTCTAATCAAGCAGCAAGAAATATAGATACAGCGGTTCAATCTATTCAAACCGCTATTGAAAAGAAGATTTCTACTGAAGGGAATACTGCTTGGTTGCGCAGCAAAATGACTCAATTTGTGCAATCACAAAGTCAGTGGAATATCAATTCTGAAAATCCAACGAGTTATCCTAGCCAAGACCACTTGCAAGGTGGTGCCCTGCTCTTTTCAAACAGTGATGCTACGGCCCAGGCCAATTCAAACTGGCGTTTGCTTAATCGCAATCCCTCTCAGCAGGATGGTCATGTCAACTATCATAAATCATCTTACGGTGGTTATGAATTGCTCTTAGCCAATGATGTGGATAACTCAAATCCAATCGTTCAAGCAGAACAGCTTAACCACTTCCACTACCTCATGAACTGGGGTGAAATTGTTATGGGCGATAAGGATGCCAACTTTGACGGTGTCCGGGTCGATGCAGTTGATAATGTTGATGCTGACTTGCTCCAAATTCAACGGGATTACTATAAAGCAAAATACGGTACGGATAAAAGCGAAAAAAATGCGATCGACCACTTGTCAATTTTGGAAGCCTGGTCAGGCAATGATAATGATTATGTTAAAGATCAAAATAACTTTTCGCTTTCTATCGATAACGACCAACGCTCTGGCATGTTAAAAGCTTTTGGGTATGCCTCTGCTTACCGTGGGAATTTGGGGAACCTTGCGACTGCTGGCTTGAAGAAACGCAGTAACACTAGTAGTGGGGATCCAATTCCTAATTACGTCTTTATTCGGGCCCATGACTCAGAAGTTCAGACACGGATTGCCACTGTTATTCGTGAAAGACTAGGAATGGGTAATGTTGATGGTTTGACTAATATCACTTTGGATGATTTGGAAAAAGCCTTTGCTATCTATAATCAGGATATGTACTCAGTTGATAAGCAGTATTATATCAACAACCTACCTATGGCCTATACTTGGATGTTGCAAAACAAGGATACGGTTACTCGAGTTTATTATGGTGATATGTATACTGACAACGGTCAGTATATGGCAACTAAAACCCCATTCTACAATGCCATTGAAACCATGCTTAAAGCTCGTATCAAATATGTGGCCGGTGGTCAACAAGCAGGCTATAATCAAGGATGGAATGGCGGAATTTTGACCTCTGTTCGTTACGGTAAAGGTGCAGATAGTGTTACAGATCGTGGGACTAGTGAAACCCGCACATCTGGTATGGCTGTCTTGATTAACAATATGCCTAACTTCCAAGCTTCTAGCGGCGTAACTCTCAGCATGGGGGCTGCGCATAAGAATCAAGCCTACCGTCCTCTCTTGCTATCAACCAAGGATGGCATTGCGACTTACCTTAATGATCGCGATGTGTCAAGTAGTCAATATAAATACACAGATAGTCAAGGACGCTTGAGTTTCAGTGCTTCTGAACTTCGCAGTGTTGCTAACGTACAAGTTTCTGGTATGATCCAAGTCTGGGTACCAGTCGGAGCAGCTGATAACCAAGATGTTCGCACTGCTCCAAGTACGGCTAAGACTACGGATGGAAATATTTACCATCAAACCGATGCCCTTGATTCTCAAGTTATCTACGAAGGTTTCTCAAACTTCCAAGCCTTTGCTAAGACCCCTGAACAATACACCAACGCTGTAATCGCTAAAAATGCTGACCTCTTCAAGTCATGGGGCATCACTCAATTTGAAATGGCACCGCAATACGTGTCATCTGAAGATGGAACCTTCTTGGACTCCATCATTCTCAATGGTTATGCCTTTAGCGACCGCTATGATTTGGCTATGAGTAAGAACAATAAGTATGGCTCTAAAGAAGACTTGGCCAATGCTATTAAGGCTTTGCATGCCGCAGGTATCAAGGTTCTGTCTGACTGGGTGCCAGACCAAATGTATAACCTGCCAGGAAAAGAGGTTGTTACGGCAACTCGGGTTAACCAATATGGTCAAACAACCGCAAGGGCAGCCATCAATAAGACCCCTTACGTGGTCAACACTCGGACTTATGGCGACTACCAAGAGCAGTATGGTGGTAAATTCTTGGATGAGTTGCAAAAGCTCTACCCAAGTCTCTTCACGACTAAGCAAATCTCAACAGGCAAGGCAATTGATCCATCAGTTAAGATTACCAACTGGTCAGCTAAGTACTTCAATGGTTCTAATATCTTGGGCCGCGGAGCTAAGTATGTCCTTAGTGATGGTAAGCAGTACTTCAATTTAACTAGTGGTAAACTTTACTTGCCAACTGCTTTGTTGAGTAATGCGACGACGACTACTCAGCCATCCACTCCTAGCCAACCTACTCAACCATCTAAGCCATCGACAAAATCTGCGGGTATTTCTTACGATGGCAAGGGATACATTTATCGTTTGGCAACTGGTCAACGGGTCAAGGACAGCTTGGTTACCGATAAGGGCAATCTCTATTATTTCGGTAAGACTGGTTACATGGCCACAGGTATGCAGAAGGTAAAAGGGGCGACCTACTACTTTGGTAAAGAAGGCAAGGCTTTGAAGAACGGTATCTATACGGATGCAGCCGGTAAGAGCTATTACTTCAATAATGACGGCAAACGCCTAGAAAATGGGTATTACTCCTTTGGCGTTGACAAGTGGCGTCATTTTGAAAATGGTGTGATGGCCGTTGGACTAACCAAAGTTAAGGGCAAAGCTAACACTTATACTCAGTACTATGATGTCCAAGGAATCCAGGTCAAGGGAGACTTTGTTACTGGTGAAGATGGAAAAGTGAGATATTTCGACAAGAAGTACGGAAACATGGTGACCAACCAATTCATTACTAATTCAAAAGGTCAACGGTCTTTCTTCACTTGGAATGGAACTCGCTATGAAAATGGTTACTATCAATTTGGTGACAAGTGGCGTCACTTCACCAATGGTATTATGGATGTTGGCTTGACTCAGGTTAAAGGGAAATACAAGACCTATACACAATTTTATGACCCTCAAGGAATTCAGGTCAAGGGTGGCTTTGTCAAGGATAACAACGGTAAGCTAAGATATTTTGATGAAAAGTATGGGAACATGGTTTCCAACCAATTTATCAAAAATTCTTATGGCGAACGCTTCTACTTTGGTAATGATGGGGTAGCTGTCACGGGTCACCGCGTTATTGATGGCAAATCTTATCACTTCAATGATAAAGGTGTACTCATTAAAAAATATAGTAATGACTCTACTAGTTATCGACCAGCCTATCGACCACGCTATATTAACAGGTTCTATTCTGGATGGTTTGGTATCTGGTTCTAAGCTCTAAATATTCTTTAAAAAAATGGATAATCCGAAGCTCTATCGTCTTGGATAGATAAAAAAGGTTAGATGGCTGTAAACCTCTAGCCTTTTTGATATAATAAAATCATGACTTTGCCTAAGGACTTTATTGAAAAATATCAAAGATTATTGGGGAATCAAGCTGCAGATTTCTTGGCGACTTTTGAGCAAGAAGCAGTAGCAGCCTTTCGAACTAATCCCCTGAAAAAAGTGCAGAAGGACTTTTCTGACCCCATTGCTAATACCCTTTGGGGCCATTTTGGCAAGGTCTCTGGTAAGTCCATTGAGCACGTGACTGGCTTAGTCTATTCCCAGGAACCAGCTGCCCAAATGGTCGCCCAAGTGGCAGCGCCGCAAAAGGGTATGAAGGTTTTGGATCTGGCTGCCGCTCCTGGAGGGAAGACGACGCATTTGCTTTCCTACTTAGACAATACAGGAATTTTGGTGAGTAATGAGATTTCCAAAAAACGTAGTAAGATTTTAGTGGAAAATGTCGAGCGTTTTGGAGCAACCAATGTCGTTGTGACCAATGAAAGACCTGAGCGCTTGGCTAAGACTTTTAAAGATTATTTTGACCTGATTGTTTTGGATGCTCCTTGCTCTGGTGAGGGGATGTTTCGCAAGGACCCAGATGCTTGCCAATATTGGGACAAGGACTATCCGGCTCAATGTGCTAACCTGCAAAAGGAAGTTTTGCAGGAGGCCATGAAGATGCTAGCTCCATCAGGGCGGCTAGTCTACTCGACCTGTACCTGGTCACCAGAGGAAAATGAAGCAGTGGTGGTCTGGCTCCTAGAAAGTTA
Organism: Streptococcus sobrinus DSM 20742 = ATCC 33478; assembly: GCF_000686605.1. Lineage (GTDB taxonomy): Bacteria > Bacillota > Bacilli > Lactobacillales > Streptococcaceae > Streptococcus > Streptococcus sobrinus. The sequence continues at coordinate 35,131 of NZ_JMLC01000004.1, forward strand.
TCCAGACCTGGAACTCCTTCCTATAGAAAAAATCAATGGGATGGTAGAAGGGCTGGACATGCCCCAGGTGGCTCGGATGTATCCTCATCTCTTTGAGGGGGAGGGGCAATTTGTTGCCCATTTTCAGGATAAGCGATCAGCCCCTAGCCAGCCCCAAAAGGTCAAGTCGCCTAGATCAAATTTGACTGCCGAGCAAAGGCAACTTTGGCAAAATTTTTCTAAGAAATATTTGCGTATAGACCTGTCGGGCTTGCTTCAGACCTTTGGGAATCAACTCTATTGCCTGCCTGAGGGTCTGCCAGATTTGACCGGACTCAAGTTGGCCCGCAATGGCCTCCATCTGGGCACCTTTAAAAAGAAGCGCTTTGAGCCCTCTTTTGCTCTTGGGTTGGCCCTGACCAGCGACCAAGTTAAGCAAGGTGTGACTTTGAGCCCAGAGGATTTCAAAGCCTATGTCTCAGGAAATACGGTCAGCATCTCTGGTGATTACCAAAATGGCTGGTATCAAGTGTTAGCTGAGGGTAATGGTCTCGGATTTGCCAAGTTAGTTAATGGCACCCTCAAGAATTATTTCCCTAAGGGCCTGCGCTTCAATTCTTGATGTAACAGTTCTGTTACATTGGGATGGCTATATATCAAAAAAAAGTCTAATATGATATGATTAGATGAGAAGTTTGATGCTTCTAAGAATTGGCTGATTATGCTTGATTTTGAAAATAAATACAGGATTTTAAAATGAAAAAATGGAATAAAAAGCGTCTCCTTTTCGCCATGATGATGGGGGCAGCCCTTTTCTGCCTATCGGCTTGTGCCTCTTGGATTGACCGCGGGGAGAATATCACCAGCGTTGGCTCAACAGCCCTCCAACCCATGGTTGAAGGAGCAGCAGATACCTTCTCTGAGGAGCATCAAGGCAAGACTGTCAATGTCCAGGGCGGTGGCTCTGGTACAGGTCTTTCCCAGGTTCAGTCTGGCGCTGTTCAGATTGGCAATAGTGATGTTTTTGCTGAGGAAAAGGACGGCATTGATGCCAGTAAATTAGTAGACCACCAGGTTGCTGTTGCTGGGATTGCTGTCATTGTCAATAAAGAAGTCGGCATGAAAAACCTGACAACTGACCAGCTGCAAAAGATTTTCACTGGCCAGTACACCAATTGGAAACAGCTAGGTGGTAAAGATTTAGAGATTACTATCATTAATCGGGCAGCCGGCTCAGGGACACGTTCGACCTTTGACAGTGTGATTATGAAGGGCAAGTCCAGTAAGCAGAGCCAGGAACAAGATTCCAACGGGATGGTTAAGTCCATTGTGGCTCAAACCCCTGGTGCCCTCTCCTATTTAGCCTTCGCTTACGTAGATAGCTCGGTTTCAATGGTTAAACTTAATGGTCATGAAGCCAATGCTAAAAATGTTGCGACTAATGACTGGCCTCTCTGGTCTTACGAACACATGTACACCAAGGGAAAAGCTGATGGTCTAACCAAGGAATTCCTTGATTATGTCCTCAGCGATAAGGTCCAAAAGGGTGTCGTCAAACGGATGGGTTATATCTCTATTAATGATATGAAGGTTACTAAGGACGCCCAAGGTCGTGTGACGAAAAAATAAGGCTAATCATGACTAAGCTAGGGCCGGAAAGAGCCCCGAGCCTATCGGCACGGCTCTTACTGACTGATCTGTTTAGTACATTCCCTTCCTCTAAGGAGTTTTCATGAAAAAACAAGATTTGGCGAAGCAGTTGACCTCGCCTTCAAAAAATTCACGGCTGGAGAAATTCGGTAAGACAATCACTTTCCTCTGCTTAATTCTGATTGTCTTCATCGTGGCCATGATCTTACTCTTTGTTGCTCAGAAAGGTCTCTCAACCTTCTTTGTCAACGGGGTCAATATCTTTGATTTCCTCTTTGGCAAAAATTGGCAACCGACGGTCAAGGATGCTCATGGTAACTACATTATGGGGGCCCTGCCAATGATTACAGGTTCCTTCATTGTTACTATTCTCTCTGCCTTGATTGCGACGCCATTTGCTATCGGCGCAGCTATTTTTATGACAGAAATTTCACCCAAGCGTGGGGCAAAACTTTTGCAGCCAGCAATCGAGCTGCTGACAGGGATTCCTTCCGTCGTTTATGGATTTATCGGTTTGCAGGTTATTGTTCCCTTTGTTCGGGCCCTATTTGGGGGAACTGGATTTGGGATTCTCTCAGGAGTCTTCGTTCTCTTTGTTATGATTCTTCCTACGGTGACCTTCATGACAACCGATAGTCTGCGGTCTGTACCCCGTCATTACCGTGAAGCTAGTTTGGCTATGGGGGCAACCCGCTGGCAAACCATCTGGCGAGTTATCCTAAGGGCAGCCAAGCCTGGTATCTTTACCGCAGTTGTCTTTGGTATGGCCCGTGCCTTCGGTGAAGCCCTAGCTATCCAGATGGTGGTTGGGAATTCGGCTGTCATGCCAACCTCTCTGATTACACCAGCCTCAACCCTGACTTCGGTTTTGACCATGGGAATCGGAAATACCGTTATGGGAACGGTTCAAAATAACGTTCTCTGGTCACTTGCCTTGGTTCTCTTGATTATGAGTTTGGCTTTCAATATGTTGATGAAGTTCATCACTAGGGAGAAAAAAGTAAACTATGAACGCTAAAAAAGTTGATAAGATTGTGACAGCTGGTCTCTATACTATTGCTGGCATTATCGTGGCAGTTTTAGCTGCTTTAATTCTTTATATTTTAGTCCGTGGACTTCCGCATGTTACTTGGCATTTTCTGACTGGAAAATCATCCGCTTACCAAGCTGGCGGTGGTATTGGTATTCAGCTCTATAACTCCCTTTTCCTCTTAGTTATCACTCTGATTATCTCCATTCCCTTGTCTATGGGAGCCGGAATCTATCTATCGGAATATGCTAAGAAGGGGCGTTTGATTAATTTTGTAAGGACCTGTATTGAAATCTTGTCCTCCCTGCCTTCGGTTGTTGTTGGTCTTTTTGGTTATTTGATTTTTGTTGTTCAATTCCAGTATGGTTTTTCAATTATTTCTGGTGCCTTGGCTCTGACAGTTTTCAACCTTCCCCAGATGACCCGTACAGTCGAAGACAGCCTTAGAAATATTCACCATACTCAGAGAGAAGCGGGATTAGCCTTAGGTCTATCACGCTGGGAAACTGTTCTGCATGTGGTTATTCCAGAAGCTATTCCAAGCATTATTACTGGGGTAGTTTTAGCTTCTGGTCGGATTTTTGGTGAAGCTGCTGCCCTGATTTATACCGCAGGCCAATCGGCGCCGAGTGTCGACTGGAGTAATTGGAATCCCTTAAGCATCAGTAGTCCTATCTCAATTTTTCGGCAATCGGAAACCTTGGCTGTTCATATTTGGAAGGTGAATAGTGAAGGCACTATCCCTGATGCAACTATGGTTTCTGCTGGTAGTGGCGCCGTTCTTCTGATTTTCATCTTGATTTTCAATTTATCAGCCCGCTATCTCGGTAAGAAAATGCATGCTAGATTAACTTCTGCCAAGTAAGAGGATAACTAATGACTGAATATAATTGGGACGAACGTTATATCATGAGTTTTGAGGGCAAGGAACTAGCCCTGGCAACTAAGGACCTCCATGTTTATTATGGGTCAAAAGAAGCCATCAAAGGTATTGATATGCAGTTCGAAAAGAATAAAATTACGGCTTTTATTGGTCCGTCAGGTTGTGGGAAATCTACCTTCTTACGTAGCCTCAATCGGATGAATGATACCATTGATATTGCAAAAGTAACTGGACAAATCCTCTATGAAGGGATTGATATTAACCGTCCAGAAATTAATGTTTATGAAATGCGCAAACATATCGGCATGGTCTTTCAAAGGCCTAATCCTTTTGCCAAGTCTATTTATAAAAATATCACCTTTGCCCATGAGCGAGCAGGTGTCAAGGATAAAAAAGTTTTAGATGAGATTGTGGAAACCTCATTAAAACAGGCTGCCCTCTGGGATCAGGTTAAGGATGATTTGCACAAGTCAGCCTTTACCCTATCTGGCGGTCAACAACAACGGCTCTGTATTGCTCGGGCTATTTCCGTGAAGCCAGATATTTTGCTCATGGATGAACCGGCCTCAGCCCTTGACCCAATTGCTACCATGCAGCTGGAAGAAACGATGGCTGAACTTAAGGAAGATTACTCTATTATTATTGTTACCCACAATATGCAGCAGGCTGCTCGGGTCAGCGATTATACGGCCTTCTTTTATTTAGGGGACTTGATTGAGTATGATAAGACAAGACATATTTTCCAAAATGCCCACTGTCAATCAACCAGTGATTACGTGTCTGGTCGTTTCGGATAGAAAGGGAACTTATGACGGAACCAATATTACAGGTCAGAGATTTATCTGTTTACTATAATAAGAAAAAAGCTCTGAACAATATTAATATGGATTTCATGCCCAATGAAATTACAACTTTGATTGGGCCATCGGGTTCAGGTAAATCAACCCTGCTTCGGGCGATTAATCGGATGGGAGACCTCAACCCAGAAGTTACATTGACCGGAGCAATCACCTACAATGGTCATAACATATACGGTCCTCGAACCGATACCGTTGAACTTCGAAAGGAGATTGGTATGGTCTTTCAACAGCCCAACCCTTTTCCTATGACCATCTACGAAAATGTGACTTATGGTTTAAGAATTAAGGGGATTCGAGATAAGGCTGTTCTTGATGAAGCTGTTGAAACCTCATTGAAAGGCTCTTCAATCTGGGATGAGGTTAAAGATCGTCTGCATGATTCGGCTCTGGGGCTTTCAGGCGGCCAGCAGCAGCGGGTATGTATTGCCCGAGTTTTAGCAACCAGTCCCAAAATTATTCTAATGGATGAGCCAACATCGGCGCTAGATCCAATATCTTCTGGTAAGATTGAGGAAACTCTTTATGGCTTGAAAGATAAATACACCATGTTGATTGTAACTCGGTCAATGCAGCAGGCTTCACGGATTTCCGATAAGACCGGTTTTTTCCTGGCCGGTGATTTAGTCGAATTTAATTCAACCAAAGAAATGTTTCTCAATCCTGCTCACGAAGAAACTGAAGATTATATCAGTGGTAAATTTGGTTAATGTCTACCGACTAAATAGATAGAAAGAAATAATTTGCTTATGTTACGTACACAATTTGAAGATGAATTAGATAAGTTGCATAATCAGTTTTATGCGATGGGAACGGAAGTCAGTTCTCAAATCAGTAAGACAGTTCGTGCCTTTATCAGTCATGATCGTCAGTTGGCTAAAGAGGTCATTGAAAGTGATGAGATTGTTAATAACTATGAAACTAAGTTAGAAAAGAAATCTCTAGAAATTATTGCCCTCCAACAACCTGTATCAATAGACTTGCGGACTGTAATCACAGTTCTAAAGGCTTCTAGCGACGTTGAACGCATGGGTGACCACGCTTCAGCTATTGCTAAAGCAACCATTCGGATGAAAGGAGAAGAGCGGATTAAGGAAGTTGAGGACCATATCAATAGAATGGGACGAGCGGTTCGTATCATGGTTGAAGAAGCCATGAATGTCTATATTAAGGCGGATGAAGCAGCAGCCTATGCAGTGGCGGCTCACGATGAACATATTGATAACCTCTTTGTTGAGACGCAAAATATGACTGTTGAAGCCATCAAGGCCAATCCTGATGCAGCCTTCGCTGCTAAGGAATACTTTCAAGTTCTTATGTACTTGGAACGAATTGGAGATTATGCTCGCAATATTTGTGAGTGGGTGGTCTATCTGAAGACAGGAAAAATTATCGAACTTTAGTAACGAATATGTTATAATTAAGATTGGTTTTGGCCGATCTTTTTTTGGCCTAAGAAGTGTTATAAATTATAAATTTAAACCAATTAATCAACGATTAAGGAGTCTTATGAATTCAGTAGAACACTTTATTGAAAAGTTTGTCCCTGAAAATTACAATATCTTCTTGGATATTAATCGTCAGGAAAAAACTTTCTCGGGTAACGTTGCCATCAGCGGTGAAGCCCTAAATAATCAGGTTTCTTTCCACCAAAAAGATTTGGCGATTTCGTCCGTCCTTTTGGATAACCAGCCAGTAGAGTTTGAACTTGATCAAGTTGGACAGGCTGTTCATCTTAATCTTCCAGAAACCGGCAGCATGACTCTGGTTTTGGAATTCTCCGGAAAAATCACCGATAATATGACGGGGATTTATCCATCCTACTACAGTGTTGATGGTGTCAAGAAGGAAGTGCTGGCGACCCAATTTGAAAGCCACTTTGCCCGTGAGGCCTTCCCTTCAATTGATGAACCAGAAGCCAAGGCGACCTTTGATTTGGCCATCAAATTTGACCAAGTAGAAGGCGATCTTGTCATCTCCAATATGCCTGAGACAAATGTCCAATTGCGACAAGATACTGGCGTTTGGACCTTTGAGACGACTCCAAGAATGTCCTCCTATCTTTTGGCCTTTGCTCTGGGTGACCTACAAGCTAAGAAGGGGCAAACTAAGAATGGAACGGAAGTCGGAATCTTTGCGACCAAGGCTCACAAACCATCTTCCTTAGACTTTGCCTTAGATATTGCTGTTCGTGTTATTGATTTCTATGAAGACTATTATGGTGTTGCTTACCCAATTCCGCATTCCTATCACTTGGCCCTGCCTGATTTTTCAGCAGGTGCCATGGAAAACTGGGGCCTAGTGACCTATCGGGAAATCTACTTGATTGTGGATGAAAATTCAACGGCAGAAACACGCCAACAAGTTGCTCTCGTTATTGCCCATGAATTGGCCCACCAGTGGTTTGGTAATCTGGTTACTATGAAGTGGTGGGATGATCTCTGGCTCAATGAATCCTTTGCTAATATGATGGAGTATGTTTCTATTGATGCCATTGAGCCAACATGGAATATTTTTGAAGATTTCCAAACAACAGGTGTACCACTGGCTCTCAAGCGGGATGCTACGGATGGAGTTCAATCCGTCCATGTAGCGGTAAATCATCCTGACGAAATCAATACTCTCTTTGACCCAGCTATTGTCTATGCTAAAGGAAGCCGCCTTATGCATATGCTTCGTCGTTGGTTGGGAGATAAGGATTTTGCAGCTGGACTCAAGGCTTATTTTGAAAAACATCAGTATCGCAATACTATTGGTCGCGACCTTTGGAATGCTCTCTCAGCAAGTTCAGATAAGGATGTGGCTAGCTTTATGGATGCTTGGCTGGAACAACCTGGATACCCTCTTGTTACGGCTCAAGTTCTTGATGACAACTTGATTCTCAGTCAGAAGCAGTTCTTTATTGGTGATTATGAGGAGGAGAATCGCCTCTGGCAAATTCCGCTTAATAGCAATTGGTCTGGTCTACCAGATACCCTCTCGCAAGCTAGTTTGACGATACCAAACTACTCTGCGCTAGCTGCTCAAAACGAAGGTGCTCTGCGCTTGAATACGGGTAATACAGCCCACTATATCACCAACTATCAGGGACAGCTTTTAGATGGTATTTTAAATGATTTTGCTGAACTAGATAAGACTTCTAAACTGCAAGTCCTGCAAGAGCGCCGCCTCTTGGCTGAAAGTGGTGAAATTTCTTATGCTGATCTTGTACCTCTGTTGACTATGCTGTCAGAGCAGACATCCTACATGGTTTCTGCAGCTGGCGAACAAATTATTTCAGGACTAAATCGCTTTATTGATGAAGGATCTGACAGTGAGCAAAACTTTAAGCAAGTGATTAAAATGGTTGCTGGACAGAACTTTGCTCGTCTAGGTTTTGAAAAGCGTGATGGAGAAGCAGATGAGGATGAGATGGTTCGCCAATCAGCGATTCGTCTTATGCTTAAGGCAGATGATGAGACAGTAATAGCTGGGGTGCATGAGATTTTCCAAGCCTATCAGAATCAGCTTGAATCAATTCCCGCTGCCATCCGTGCTTCTGTCTTGAACAATGAGATGAAGCATGCTGAGACCCCTGCTCTTGTCCAAGAGTATTTGGATGCTTATGTTACAAGTACTGATGGTATTTTTAAACGACAACTTTCTAATGCCCTCTCAAATACTAAGGATCAAGCTAGCCTGACCCACATTCTGACCCAATGGCAAAACAAGGATGTAGTGAAACCACAGGATTTAGCAACTTGGTATGCCTATTTCCTCCAACATTCCTTTACCCAGATGGAGGTATGGAATTGGTCAAAAGAAAATTGGGAATGGATTAAATCTGCTCTCGGTGGTGACATGAGTTTTGATAAGTTTGTTATTTATCCATCCAATTACTTCAAGACCGAGGAAGCTCTAGCAGATTACAAGACCTTCTTTGAGCCTAAACTGGATGATATGGCCATTTCTCGGAATATCACCATGGGGATTAAAGAAATTGCAGCACGAGTTGCTTTAATCCAGCAAGAAAAGGCTGCAGTTGAAGTAGCCATTGACCTTGCAGCAAAATAAGAAAAAGTAGGGCCTAGATAGTTTTCTGGGTCTTTTTGATAGGGGGAGACAATAGGCGGTGGCAGTGCCATTAGTCAATGTTTTAGACCCATTTCAGCTAGTATTGATAGACTGAAGCAATATCCTAAGATATAAAGGGAGTTTCTATGGTTTTGCTGGGAAATGATTATTCTTAGCTGAATTTTTATCTACCCTTTGTTGGAATAGGTTAGGACAAGTCGTTAGAATTATGGTAAGATAGAATGAAGATTGGAGTATTGTTCAATGATTAAAATTTTATTAGTAGAAGATGATTTAAGTCTTTCAAATTCCGTCTATGATTTTCTAGATGACTTTGCTGAAGTTACCCAAGTCTTTGATGGAGAAGAAGGCCTATTTGAAGCAGAAACTGGTGTTTATGACTTGATTCTGCTTGATTTGATGTTGCCAGAAAAAGATGGTTTCACCGTTCTTAAGGAATTACGTGATAAGGGTGTTGCAACCCCTGTTTTGATTACAACCGCCAAAGAAGCACTTGATGATAAAGGACATGGTTTTGAACTGGGTGCCGATGATTATCTGACCAAGCCTTTCTACTTGGAAGAATTAAAGATGCGGATTCAGGCCCTTTTGAAGCGTTCAGGTAAAATCAATGATAAGTTGCTGACCTATGGCGATTTAGAATGTGATACCTCCACTAATACCGTTACTGTAAATGGTAAGATTGTCGAATTGTTGGGTAAGGAATTTGACCTCTTGGTTTATTTCTTGCAAAATCAAAATGTTATCTTACCTAAGACACAAATTTTTGATAGAATTTGGGGCTTTGATAGTGATACAACAGTTTCTGTTGTTGAGGTCTATGTTTCTAAGATTCGTAAAAAATTAAAGGGAACGGATTTCGAAAAATGTCTACAAACACTGCGCAGTGTGGGGTATATTCTAAAGGATGTTAAATAAGTTAAAGAAGAGGATCTTTTCTGAAGGGTTCTCGACTTTTCTTCACTTCCTATCCGTTTTCACTGTTATTTTCCTAGTGATGACCATTCTGATTTTGCAAATTATGCGGATTGGAATCTACTCATCGGTTGACGATAATCTCAACAAGGCTGTAGATAGTGTTGATTCTTATATCTACATGAATATGTACAGAGCTAGCCTTTATTCAGCCTTTGGCGGAAAAAATAATTCTGATTTATCTGTTTTAACCGATGGTGATGAATTTTTAGGAAACGGGACAACTTTGCCTGGTAATGCTAATTCAACGGTGAATCAAAGTCCAAATAAATCTCATGTTGAATTGAATGCAACTATTGAAACCATTATATATGACAAGAATGGTAAGGTACTTAATAGCTCGGAAATATTTTCTGGTCTTAATAAGCTGAAAATTGATAAGAGTGAGCTAGGCGAGGTTAACGAGGTTAGTGTTAACGGTAGCTTTCGTGAAAAGGAGCATTATCGGTATAAGACTGTCTCGGTGTCGGACAAGCAATTCCCAAAGGTTGCTTATGTGACGATTGCTATTAGTGTTAACCAATTAGATAGTGCCAATTCTCGCTATCAAATTATTATCATTACGGTTATGATTATTTTCTGGCTCTTATCTGTCTTTGCCAGTGTTTATCTGGCTAATTGGTCGCGTAAGCCAATTCTTGAAAGTTATGAGAAACAGAAGAATTTTGTAGAAGATGCCAGTCATGAGTTGAGGACGCCTCTAACGGTTCTCCAAAATCGTTTGGAAAGTCTTTTTCGTAAGCCTGATGAGACCATTTTGGATAATTACGAGACTGTCGCCTCTAGTTTGGAAGAAGTTCGGAATATGCGGATTTTAACCACGAATCTTTTGAATCTGGCTAGACGTGATGACAAACTTAATCCAGAAATTGAAGAAATTGAACCTAATTTCTTCGACAATATTTTTGAGAATTATAGTTTAATTGCTGAGGAAAGTGGCAAAGTCCTATCTTGTAGCAACCAATTAAGGACCTCAATCAAGTCGGATAAGACCTTGATTAAACAAGTTATGACTATCCTTTTTGATAATGCTGTTAAGTATACTGGAGATGACGGTGCTATAAGGATTACTGTTTCCAATAGTGATAGAAAGCTGGTTATTACTGTTGCGGATAATGGTTCGGGAATCAGTGAAGAAGACAAATCGAAAATTTTCGATCGATTTTATCGGATTGACAAGGCGCGAACCCGGCAGACTGGTGGTTTTGGTCTAGGACTATCCTTAGCTAAGCAGATTGTTGAAGCTTTGAAGGGGACTATTGCTGTTCGAGATAACACACCCACGGGTACTGTTTTTGAAATTAAATTAAATACTTAAAAAGACCTGTCGCTTTTATAGCGGCGGTCTTTTCATCTGCCCAAAATATTGGAGATTTTCTTTTTAAAGATGTTATTTCCAGTAAATAAAAAAACCTCCAAAGGGAGGTGAATTTTAGCCAAGTTTAGCTGCAAGACGAGCTTTATCACGGCTAGCTTTGTTCTTGTGAATCAAACCTTTAGAATGAGCTTTATCGATTGCTGAGCTAGCAGCACGGAAAAGTTCTTCAGATGGGTTTGCTTCAAAAGCTTTGATTGTAGTACGCAAAGCTGATTTTTGAGCTGAGTTCTTTTCGTTTTGCTTAACGTTAAGTTCAGCACGCTTGATAGCTGATTTAATATTTGCCAAAGTTTTCACCTCCATTTTTACTAACCATTCCATTATATAGGAAATGGCTGGCTTTGACAAGTCCCAATCACTTTTTCAGGTAAATTTTATCAATCTTATGATTATGAGATTTGTGGAGAATAAGTTCGGCACGATTGCGAGTTGGCTCGATATAATTTTCTAAATTGACTAGATTAACACTTTGCCAAGTTTTCTTGGAAATGGCTAGAGCCTCCTTTAAGTCTAACTGAGTAAAAGAATAGTAGTAGTTTTTCTGATCAGTTTTAGCCAATTCCAGAAGGGTCTGGAAACGTTCCAGATACCATTTCTCAATATGGACAATTTCAGCATCAATATAGATAGAGAAGTCATAGTAGTCGTTCATATAGAGACGGTGGTTTTGCTGGTTTTGAAAGACATTGATGCCTTCGACGATAAGAAAATCTGGTGCTTGAATCGTTTCTTTTTGTCCGGGGACAATATCATAGATTTCATGCGAATAGACTGGAATGGAAAGGGTCTGACCATTCTTCATACCATCTAGGAAATTAATCAGCCGCTCCATGTCATAACTTTCGGGAAAGCCCTTCTTATCCAAGATTCCCTTGTCAATCAGAGTTTGATTGGGGTAGAGAAAACCATCGGTGGTCACCATCTCGACGCGACTATTTTTGAAAGTCCGAGCTAGAAGCAGTTGCAGGAGTCGGCTCGTGGTTGATTTTCCGACAGCAACAGAACCTGAAATGCCAATGATAAAAGGCCTTTTTTTAGCCTGCTTTTGCAGGAAAATTCCCTTGGCAAAGCTGAGATTTTCCTGAGCATTTTTATAGATTTGAACGAGACTGATCAGTGGCAGGTAGACATCCCTGACATCCTGAATGTCAATCTTATCATTGAGACTTTTAATGGAATCCAACTCTGCTTGAGTCAAGGGTGCTTGTTCAGCCTGATGCAAGCCCTGCCAGTTTCGCCGGCTGATTTCTTCAAAATTGATAAATTCATGAGACATAGGACTATTGTAGCACAATTTATGATAAAATGAGGTGACTCAAAAAGGGAGAAAATAAAGAAAAATGGCCAAGATGTACTATGCTCAAAACCCTGATGCTCAGCATGATATCCACGATTTGCAGGTTCAGCTGCTAGGGGAGATTTTTAACTTCTATACCGACTCTGGCGTCTTCTCGAAAAAAATGATTGATTACGGCAGCCAGGTTCTTTTGTCTGCCCTGAATTTTTCAGCCGATCAAAGTCTCTTGGATGTGGGCTGTGGTTATGGCCCCTTGGGAATTAGCCTAGCTAAGGTTCAATGCTTAGAGGTGACCATGGTTGATATTAACCAGCGAGCCCTGGATTTGGCCCAAAAGAATGCCCAACGTAATGGTGTGAGGGTTAAGGTCTTCCAATCCAATGTTTATGAAGCGGTTGAGGACAGTTTTGACCATATTATTAGCAATCCTCCCATTCGAGCTGGAAAACAAGTTGTTCATGAAATTTTGGCAGGAGCTTACGGCCATCTCAATCAGGGAGGCAGTTTGACCATCGTCATCCAGAAGAAACAAGGGGCTCCTAGTGCCAAGTCCAAAATGGAGCAAGTTTTTGGCAATGTTGACCTTGTCAAAAAAGATAAGGGCTACTATATCTTAAGGAGTATCAAGGAATGAGAGCAGTTGATTTAATTCAGAAAAAACGTAATGGAGGTCAATTGACAACTGAGGAAATCCAGTGGCTGATTGGCGGCTATGTGAAGGGAACTGTGCCGGATTATCAAATGTCTGCCTTTGCTATGGCGACCTACTTCAAGGGAATGACTATGGCTGAAACCCGTGATTTGACCATGGCTATGGTTGCTTCGGGTGACCAGCTTGATTTGTCTGCCATTCCTGGGATCAAGGTTGACAAGCATTCGACCGGTGGTGTCGGTGATAAGGTCACCTTGATTCTGGCTCCTTTGGTCACTAGTTTTGGTGTCCCTGTTGCTAAGATGAGTGGAAAAGGCTTGGGGCATACGGGTGGCACCCTTGATAAACTAGAGTCAATCAAGGGCTACCAGATTGAAGTTGCAGAAGCGGCCTTTATTAAACAGGTCCAAGATATTGGCATTGCTGTCATTGGCCAATCCGAGCAGATGGTCAAGGCCGACAAACTTCTCTATGCCCTGCGGGATGTTACCGCAACGGTTGATACCATGCCCTTAATTGCCAGTTCGGTGATGTCTAAAAAGATTGCTGCTGGCTCTGATGCTATTATGTTGGACGTCACTGTGGGTGATGGTGCCTTCATGAAGACCGTTGAAGAGGCTGAGAAGCTGTCGCGAACCATGGTGGACTTGGGAAAAGAAGTCGGCCGTCAGACCATCGCTGTCATGACCAATATGAGCCAGCCCTTGGGCCAGGCTATCGGCAATCGTTTGGAAGTCCTTGAAGCTGTACAAATCATGCAGGGAAAGGGTCGGGTCGATATAAGAGACTTTATCTGTCAGCTGGCCCAGATTATGCTCAAGCTGGGTGGCCTAGAGGTTGGTCTAGATGATATTGAGCAATACCTAACCCAGGGTCAAGCCTTGAAGAAGTTTGAAGAGTTAGTAGCTGCCCAGGGTGGACAAGTGCAAGACATCTATCGTCCTGTCAAAACCAAGTTTGTCTATGAAGTCAAGGCTGAGCAGTCGGGCTATATAGCAGAATTGCCCGCTCTCTACTTTGGTCGCTTCGCCATGGAAATCGGAGCTGGCCGTGCCGTAAAATCCGACCAATTAGACTATGATGCGGGAATTTTGTTCGATAAAAAAGTGGGGGATGCGGTTTCAGAAGGAGAATTATTGGCAAAAATCTACTCCAATCAAGAAATCCCTCAAAAAAAGATTACAGAATTCGCAAAAAATGTTACAATAAATAACGTAAAAGTCCATAGAAAAGAAATACTAAAAATTATTGATTAGGAGAGAGATGTCAATTAATAAGTATATTGATCACACCTTGCTTAAGCCAGAGGCTAGTCAGGAACAGATTGATAAATTATTGGCCGAGGCTAAAGAATATGACTTTGCCTCAGTCTGCGTAAATCCCTACTGGGTTGCACGTTCTGCCCAAGCCTTAAAGGATTCGGACGTTAAGGTTTGTACTGTTATTGGTTTCCCTTTGGGAGCCAATACAACAGCGGTCAAGGTCTTTGAAACTAAGGATGCCATTGCCAACGGAGCTGATGAAGTGGACATGGTGATCAATATCGGTCAGTTGAAGTCTGGCAACTATGAAGCTGTCAAAGAAGATATTAAAGCCTTGGTTGAAGCATCTGGAGATAAGTTGCTTAAGGTCATTATTGAAACCTGTCTATTGACCGATGATGAGAAGGTTAAGGCCTGTCAATTGGCTGTAGAAGCAGGGGCAGACTATGTCAAGACCTCAACTGGCTTCTCAACCGGTGGTGCTACAGTTGCTGATGTGAAATTGATGCGTCAAACTGTCGGTGATAAGGTCGGTGTCAAGGCCTCTGGTGGTGCTCGTAGTTACGAGGATGCCAAGGCCTTTGTTGAGGCCAGTGCAAATCGAATTGGGGCATCAGCTGGTGTCGCCATCGTCCAAGGAGAAAAGGCCAGTGGCAACAAGTAATTTAGACTTGCTCCAGCTGGCCAAAGAAGCTAGCCAGAAGGCCTATGCTCCCTATTCACACTTTCCGGTTGGAGCAGCTATCAAGACCAAGTCTGGGCAAGTTTTTCAAGGCTGTAATATCGAGAATGCTAGTCTAGGCCTGACCAACTGTGCCGAAAGGACGGCTATCTTTAAGGCAGTCTCTGAAGGTTACCAGGACTTTGTTGGCTTGGCCATTTATGGTCATACCGATCAGCCAATCTCTCCCTGCGGAGCTTGTCGGCAGGTTATGACTGAGTTCTTTGATTTTTCTTGCCCCGTTACCCTTATTTCTAAAGACGGTACGACAGTCGAGATGACAGTCGGTGAGTTATTACCATACTCATTTCAGGGCCAAGAATGGGCACCTGCTAAACATTTGGATTAGACCTTCGGGTTTAAGATATTTTGCAACTTAGTTGCGACTTTTTAGAGGAGGAGTTCATTCATGAAGATGAACAAAAAACTTATTGGCTTAGGTTTGGCAGTGGTTGCCATCCTATCACTTGGTGCATGTAGCCGTTCGTCTCAATCGTCATCCAGCAAGGTTAAGGCTGCGATCGTTACTGATACTGGTGGGGTTGATGATAAGTCCTTTAACCAGTCTGCCTGGGAAGGTATGAAGGCTTGGGGTAAAGAAAATAAACTCAAGGAAAAGACCGACTACACTTACTTCCAATCTAAGAGTGAATCTGATTATGCAACTAATCTTGATGCTGCTCAAAACAAAGGCTTCAATCTTGTCTTCGGTATTGGCTACAACTTGCATGATGCTATTAGCGATGCGGCTAAGGCTAATACAAAAACCAATTATGTTTTGATTGACTCTGAAGTTATTGGTCAAAAGAATGTGGCCAGCGTTCTCTTTGCCGATAACGAAGGTGCTTACTTGGCAGGTATCGCAGCAGCTATGCAAACCAAGACTAACCATGTTGGTTTCGTTGGTGGGGTTAAATCAGACACTATTACCCGTTTTGAAACTGGCTTCAAGGCAGGTGTCGCTTCGGTAAACAAGGACATCAAGGTAGATGTTCAATATGTTGGTTCTTATAATGACGCAACCAATGGTAAGGGTATCGCTGATTCAATGTATTCGAGTGGTGCTGATGTCATCTACCATGCTGCAGGTGCTTCTGGTACTGGTGTTTTCACCGCTGCCAAGGATATTGACCAAAAACTTTCTGCAGACAGCAAGGACAAGGTTTGGGTAATCGGTGTTGACCGTGACCAAACTGACGAAGGTAACTACAAAGCGACCGATAAAGAATCTAACTTTGTTTTGACCTCTACCATCAAGGAAGTTGGTACTGTTGTTAAGGATATTGCCAATGACCAATTGGACGGTAAGAAGTTCCAAGCTAAGACAACAACTTATGGTTTGAAGGACAAGGGTGTTGATATTGTCACCAATAACCTGCCAGAAAAGACCAAGAAGGCTGTTGAATCTGCTAAGAAGGACATCATTGACGGTAAAACTACTGTTAAAGATGGTGTTAAAAACAAATAAGTAACTTGAGAGAGGGATAAGCAAATTGCGAACTAACCTTAGTGAATTGCTTTCTCCTCCCTAGTTCCTTAGTCTTGAAAGGGCGACCTAAAGGGTCGCTTTTTCAGAGTAAGGCTGAGATTTTTATTTCAGTTAAGAGACCCATAGCTTGGGGAAACGAGTACTCTTTGCAGTTAAAAACTTTCAACTGACAGCCTAGTATGGTCATGTCTTACTAAAACGATAGAATTTCTTAGCCGATGAGGTAAGGGGGGAGTGATACTTTCACCAAAGTGGTATTATTAGTAGCAACTGTGCTTGTTGCTACTAATAACGGAAATTTTGAGAGAGGTTTAGTCCGGTGGACTAAATCTGTCTGAGCCTAAAAACTAGAGAGCGAAGGGCTCAAAATTTATCACGGGGCAAAGATATCAGCTACTAAAGTAGCGATGTCTAACGCCAATCACTATAAGGATTGGCTAGCCCCCTGATTAACTCGGTTAGCCCAGTAAAATCGACTGGCTTAACCTCGTGTAACAATGAAACTCCATCAGGAGTTTGCTTGCGTCCGCACTTTTTACGAAAGTATCCATTGGTAGTTTTGATTTTAATTCAGTATAAGAAGTAGTAGACAAGGCAGGTTCGCCCGTTTCTATCAGAACTGGCGGTCCCAATGAGTCTCTTAACTGTCCTAAAAATTTAGAAGAAAGGGAACATCTATGACACAAGAAACTGTCATTGAAATGCGGAATATCACTAAAAAATTTGGTGATTTTGTCGCTAACGAGCATATTAATCTTGACGTCAGGTCTGGAGAAATCCATGCCCTGCTAGGTGAAAATGGTGCTGGTAAATCAACTCTGATGAATATGTTGTCAGGCTTGTTGGAGCCAACAGAGGGAGAGATTTTTCTAAAAGGTCAGGTTGTCAAGCTGGATTCACCTTCCAAATCAGCCAACCTAGGTATCGGTATGGTTCACCAACACTTTATGTTGGTGGATGCTTTTACAGTCACAGAAAATATTATTCTGGGAAGTGAAGTTACCAAGGGAGCCATGCTGGATTTGAAGAAGGCTAGCCAAACCATTAAGGACCTATCGGAAAAATATGGTCTGGCTGTTGATCCTGAGGCTAAGGTTGCCGATATTTCTGTTGGTGCCCAGCAGCGGGTGGAAATCCTCAAAACCCTCTATCGGGGAGCCGATATTCTCATTTTTGATGAACCAACAGCCGTTTTGACTCCTGCAGAGATTGCTGATTTGCTGGAAATTATGCGTAATCTTGTCAAGGAGGGCAAGTCCATCATCCTGATTACCCATAAGTTGGATGAAATTAGGGCTGTCGCTGACCGAGTGACGGTTATCCGTCAGGGTAAATCCATTGAAACAGTTTCTGTGGAAGGAACCAGCAGTAAGGAACTGGCTGAAATGATGGTCGGTCGGGCCGTCTCCTTCAAAACTGATAAAAAGGCTTCCCAACCCAAAGATACAGTTCTGGCCATCAAAGATTTGGTAATCAATGAAAATCGTGGCGTTCCAGCTGTCAAAGGCCTCTCTCTTGATGTCAAGGGCGGTGAAATTGTTGGGATTGCTGGAATTGACGGCAATGGTCAGACCGAGTTAATTCAAGCTATTACAGGTCTTCGCAAGGCCAAGTCTGGCTCGATAAAGATTAAAGGACAGGAAGTAACAGATGCTAGTCCCCGCCATATTACGGAGATGAGTGTCGGTCATATTCCTGAAGACCGTCATCGTGATGGTATGGTCCTAGAAATGACTCTGGCGGAAAACATGGCCCTGCAGACCTATTATCAAGAGCCTTTCAGTCACCATGGTATTCTCGACTATAATTATATTAATAAGAATGCTAGACGCTTGATGGAAGAATTTGATGTTCGGGCTGCCAGCGAATTGGTTTCGGCCGGTTCCCTCTCGGGTGGTAACCAGCAAAAGGCTGTTATCGCTCGCGAAATTGACCGTGACCCTGACTTGTTGGTTGTCAGTCAGCCGACACGGGGCTTGGATGTCGGAGCTATCGAATATATCCGTAAGCGGCTGGTAGCTGAGCGTGATAAGGGCAAGGCCGTCATCGTTGTCAGCTTTGAATTGGATGAAATTCTGGATCTATCAGACCGGATTGCGGTTATTCATGATGGTAAGATTCAAGGTATTCTTGATCCTAGTCAAACCAATAAACAAGAGCTGGGTATTTTGATGGCTGGTGGCCAATTAGAGAAGGAGGAAGCCCATGTCTAAAAAAATGCAGAACTGGACAGTACCTCTGATTGCTGTCTTCTTGGGAATGATAGCAGGAGCTGTTCTCATGCTCATCTTTGGCTATAATCCTATCTTTGCTTACAATGATTTGTTGTATACTTCCCTCTTTTCTTCTGTTAAGAATATTGGTGAAGTATTGGCACAGACCGGACCGCTTATTTTGATTGCCTTAGGTTTTGCAGTATCCTCCAAGGCTGGTTTTTTCAATGTTGGTCTTCCGGGACAAGCTCTGGCAGGTTGGTTCGTTGCTGCCTGGTTTGCCCTCCTCCATCCCGATTTTCCTAAGCCAGTTTCAATCTTGGCAACAGTTCTGATTGCTCTGATTGCTGGTGGTCTCATTGGAGCTATTCCTGGTATTCTCAGGGCCTATCTGGGAACCAGTGAAGTTATTGTCACCATTATGATGAACTATATAGTTCTCTATTTGACTCAGGGGCTGATTGGTAATTTTTCAAAATCGATTATGAGAACGACAGAAGCCACCCAAAAGGTTTCTCAGTCGTCTTCCTATCAAACGGACTTTCTCAGAAATCTAACCGAGGGCTCCCACTTTAACCTGGGCTTCTTTATGGCTTTGATTGCCGTGGTCATCATTTGGTTCCTGATGAAGAAAACCAAAACCGGTTATGAAATTACAGCGGTTGGTCTTAATCCAAATGCTGCCCAATATGCTGGGATGTCTGCCAAGAGAACGATTGCCCTTTCTATGGTTATCTCTGGGGCCCTCTCAGGTCTGGGAGGAGCAGTCTATGGTTTGGGTTACTTCGAGAACTTCTTCGAGCAGTATTCTTCCCTGCAAATCGGTTGGGATGGAATGGCGGTAGCTCTCTTGGCTTCCAACAATCCGATTGCCATTCCCTTTGCCGCTCTTCTCTACGGAATCCTAGCTATCGGTAAAACTGGTATGCAGGATGTTCCTCAAGAAGTTATTGATGTTGTTTCGGCTTTGATTATCTTCTTTGTTGGATCTAATTATATTATTCGCCGTTATATCAAACTGCGTAAGCAAACAGCTAGCAAAGGAGAAAAATCATGATAGCAGTTATTGCCACAATTGTGGCTTCAACCCTCAGTTATGCGACTCCCTTGATTTTTACCTCAATCGGAGGTACCTTCTCTGAACGTGGCGGTATCGTCAACGTCGGTTTGGAAGGTATCATGGTTATGGGTGCCTTCTCAGGTGTTGTCTTCAATCTAAGCTTCGCTGATCAATTTGGTAAAGCAACTCCCTGGCTTGGCTGTCTGGTTGCTGGTTTGGTTGGCTTAGTCTATTCTTGTCTGCATGCTTTGGCGACGATTAACTTTCGTGCTGACCATGTGGTCTCGGGTACCGTCCTCAACTTGATTGCCCCATCTTTGGCGGTCTTTCTCTGTCGTTTCCTCTACAATGGTAATGGGCAAACACCGACCATCAAGGTGAATTTCAGCACCAGTTCGGTTCCACTTCTCAAGGATATCCCGATTTTGGGCCGGATTTTCTTCACCAATATTCCAATTTTGGCTTATGTGGCGATTATTTTCTCCTTCCTTGCCTACTTCATTATCTTTAAGATCCGTTTTGGTCTGCGTCTGCGCTCTGTTGGTGAACATCCCCAAGCAGCTGATACTTTAGGAATTAATGTCTCTCTCATACGCTATGCAGGTGTCCTGATTTCTGGTTTCCTCGGTGGTGTTGGGGGTGCAGCCTATGTCCAATTGAATTCTAATAACTTTAGTATTGGAACAATTGTTGGGCCAGGTTTCATCGCTCTGGCAGCCATGATTTTTGGCCGCTGGAATCCAATCGGAGCTATGCTGTCCAGCCTTTTCTTCGGACTGCCGCAGTCTCTGGTTAACAGTACCAGCCAAATTCCAATTTTGGCCCACATTCCAGGACCATATCTGAAAACAATCCCTTATATCATCACTATCTTGGTTCTGGCCGTCTTCTTTGGTAAGGCCGTCGCTCCTAAGGCAGATGGTGTCAACTATATTAAATCTAAGTAGAATTTTTATCAATCAAAGCAGAAGGCTAGAATCAGCAGATCCTGGCCTTTTAACCTATTCTTTAGAATGTAACTATGATAAAATGGAAGTAGTGAGAACGAGTATTTTTATAGAATTGGGAGTTTTGTAAAATGTTAAAAAATCAAATTACGGTTCACTTTCATAGCAGGAGTGAACACTATGAAAATTACAGCATGTGGAAATGGCTGGATGGCTACTGGGGAGAGGACGCCTTCTTTAGCGGACAGGATGACTTCGGCTTGGTCGGACAAATCAATTATCCATCGGAAAACTTTGTCCGTCAGGTAAGTCTTCTGGTCAAGACGACCGATTGGTCCTCCCAGACCTGTGATTATGCAGTTAGGCGTTTCTTGGGCGATGCCCCCAACAATATCTGGATTGTCGAAGGTGATAGCAATGTCTATTATTCCAAGCAGGTAGCTCTAACTAGCCCCCTCTATACTGGCCAGGACAATACTGCCTTTGATATGGGGATTAGAGCCAATGATTTTGACCACCGTTGGGCTTACCAGGGTTGGTTAGGCTTTCGTTACCAGGAGAAGAAGACCAAATTCAAGATCTGGTCGCCCCTGGCGGATCGGATTTACCTCCTTCTTTATGAGAAGGACCAGGCACCAGCTAAGATTATTCCCATGGGAAGGGGCCGAAAGGTCAATACCGACCACCACGAATTAAACACACATGGTGTTTGGTCTGTAACCGTTGAGGGAAATTTGGAGGGTTGGTCTTATCAGTACCGTATCTATCACGAAGAGAACTTTTACCAAGATACTAGAGATCCTTATACTAGGGCTCTCAGTTTGGATAACAAGAGATCGTTAATAGTATCGGATCGGAGCTTACGTCCCCAAGGTTTTTCAGTTAAACAAGGCAAGGCAGCTCATTGGCGGGGCGGTAATGCCTGTGCTTCAGTCATCTGTGAGCTGCATGTCAGGGACTTTACCAATGATAGCTCGTCTGGTATAGAAGAGAACTTGCGTGGGACTTTTCTAGGAGCCTGCTACCCTAGGAGCCACAATTTTGCTGGCGATTCGACGGGGATTGATTATATCAAATCTATGGGCTATTCCTATATTCAATTACAGCCCATCTTTGATCATCATAAAACTTATTCGGATGAAGGAAAGATTCTCTACAACTGGGGGTACGATCCGGAAAACTACAATGTTCCGGACAGACAGTTTGCAATGGATCAGATAGATCCTCTGGCACCAATTTTAGAATTCAAGAGAATGATTCAGGCCTATCATGATGCTGGTATTGGTGTCATTATGGATGTGGTTTATAATCATACTTATTCTTCCCATAATTCCCCCTTCCAACTGTCATCACCTTATTATTATTATCGCATGCAAAATGATGGCTCTTTTCAAGATGGTTCAGGCTGTGGCAACGAAACAGCTAGCGAAAAGGAAATGTTTCGCAAGTACATGCTAGATTCCATTCTCTATTGGACTGAGGAATACAATATAGATGGCTTTCGTTTCGACCTAATGGGGCTCCATGATGTTGATACTATGAACCTGATTCGCAACACCTTGGATGGCATTGACCAGCAAATCCTAGTTTACGGCGAAGGTTGGGATATGGGAGTGGGGATTCCAGTCAGACAGAAGGCCATGAAGGCCAACGCTGATCAGTTGCCTAGGATTGCTTTCTTTAATGACAATGCTAGGGATGCTGTCAAGGGGCGTGAGGTCTATGGAGATATTGAAGCTGGCTTTGTTTCAGGAGCTCCCTTAGAGTGGGAGGTCTCTCAAGCACTCTTGGGTAGCCAAGCTTTTGCACCATACTCAATGCCTGGTCAAGTTTTGAATTATATTGAGGCACATGATAACTATAATCTTCATGATCTTTTAAAAGTTTTACATCCAGAAGACAGTAAAGAAGATAGAAAGGCCAGAGTCTATTTAGCCAATGCCCTGAATCTGTCCATGCAGGGTCTGTGTTTTATGCAGCTGGGTCAAGAATTTATGAGGACAAAAATTAGGTCAACTGGAGGAAATGGCGAGATAACAGCTCAAGATTTACTGAGAGCAAGAAATAGTTATAATGCTCCAGATGGCGTCAATGCTGTCAATTGGGACCTAGTGACGGAACACCAAGATCTAATTGAAAAAATAAGGAAACTTGTTAATTTTAAAAAAAACGGACGAGAGCTTTCTGAAACTAAATATGATAGGATAAATTCCAATGAAGTAATTGAAGAAAACGGATATTGTTCGGGAATTGTTAAAGTTACGATAAAGAATACTGAAAATAAGACCTTTATCTTTAATAACCATGAAAAATCTTTTAATTTATACTGACAAAGTTAATTATTTATGTTAAAATTAAACCAATAAATGGAATGCTAATAACTCTTTTGTTCGTTAGTTTTTGGTCGTTGACAACTCAAGCAACCTTTTTATAAGGTTACTTGAGTTTTTTACTTAGAGATAGGAAAGGCGGGTGATAGGATGACAAAAGATTTAGAACTTTATACATTCGGAACTGGTGAAAATTTTCACCTTCAAAACTATTTAGGTGTTCACAAAACAGATGATGGCAGTTACAGCTTTCGGGTATGGGCTCCACATGCTGAACATGTACAGGTGATTGGGGATTTCACTAGTTGGTTTGATGCTCCCCTAGATATGGTTATGAATCAAGCTGGTGTTTGGGAGGTTAAAACCGACAAGGCCCAGGAAGGTCAAATTTACAAATATTTGGTTAAACGCCGTGGCGGTCAGGCCGTTGAAAAAATAGATCCTTGTGCTTTGTATTTAGAAGAGCGTCCAGGTACGGGAGCAATCATTAAAACTTTTGCGGAAAAAAAGTGGAAAGACGCTCTCTGGATGGGGCGTCGTAAACGATTTGGTTTCAAGGAGCGTCCGGTAAATATCTATGAAGTCCATTCCAGTTCTTGGAAATTAGGACCAGAGGGTCAACTTCTGACCTTTAAAGATTTGACTAAGGAATTGATTCCTTATTTGGTCGAAATGAATTATACCCATGTTGAGTTTATGCCTTTGATGGCTCACCCTTTAGGTATGTCTTGGGGCTATCAACTGATGGGATATTTTGCCTTTGAACATACCTATGGCAAGCCTGAAGAGTTTCAAGAATTTGTTGAAACCTGCCATTTGAATAATATTGGGGTTATTGTTGACTGGGTGCCTGGTCACTTTACGCAAAACGATGATGCCCTTGCCTATTTCGATGGCACACCGACTTTTGAATATGCTGACAATGACCGTGCTCATAATCGTCGCTGGGGAGCTCTTAACTTTGATTTGGGTAAAAATCAGGTTCAGTCTTTCTTGATTTCAAGTGCTATGTATTGGATCGAACAGTACCATATTGATGGTATTCGTGTAGATGCTGTCAGCAATATGCTCTATCGTGACTACGATGATGGCCCATGGACCCCAAACGTTTTCGGAGGTAATCGGGACCTTGAAGGGTTTAACTTCTTACAAAAATTAAATGGCGTCATTCATTACAATCATCCTAACGTTATGATGATTGCAGAAGAGTCTACAGCTGCAACACCAATAACAGCCTCTATTGAGTCAGGTGGCCTGTCTTTTGACTACAAATGGAATATGGGCTGGATGAATGATACCCTCAAGTTCTTTGAAGAGGATCCTATCTATCGTCGATATGATTTTAATCTGATTACTTTTAGCTTTATGTATGCTTTTTCTGAGAACTTCATTTTGCCATTCTCTCATGATGAAGTTGTCCATGGTAAGAAGAGTCTGATGCACAAGATGTGGGGAGATCGTTATAATCAATTTGCTGGTCTCCGTTGTCTCTACGCTTATCAGATGTGTCACCCTGGTAAGAAATTACTCTTCATGGGTTCTGAATTCGGTCAGTTCCTAGAGTGGAAATATGATTATCAACTAGAATGGACAAACCTAGAAGATAAGCTCAACCATCAAATGTGGCATTACACTTCTGAACTCAATCAGTTTTACAAGGACCATAAGGCACTTTGGCAAATTGATGAGTCTTACGATGGTATTGAAATTATTGATGCGGATAATACAGCAGAATCAATTCTATCTTTTGTCCGCCGGGATAAGAAAGGTGACCTGCTTGTTTGTGTCTTCAATATGGCTCCAGTTGAACGGCAGTCCTTTACCATTGGAGTTCCGGTGGCTGGGCTTTACGAAGAAGTCTTTAATACTGAACTGGAAGAATTCGGCGGTGTCTGGAAGAAGACTAACCCCGAAACAAAGACAAATCCTGGCCTTTGGAAAGACTATCAACAAACCCTAACCTTCACTATGCCAGCTCTAGGGGCAAGTATTTGGAGAGTTAAACGACATCAACGAACAAAAACGAATAAATAAGTGAGAGAAAGGATCTCTCATCACTTTAACTCATATTTCTCTTTGAAAGGAGTCTTTTATGAAAAATGAAATGTTAGCACTAATCTTGGCAGGTGGTCAAGGTACACGTTTGGGTAAACTAACTCAATCTATTGCTAAGCCAGCTGTTCAATTTGGGGGTCGCTATCGGATTATTGATTTCGCCCTTTCCAACTGTGCTAATTCCGGCATCAATAACGTTGGTGTCATCACCCAGTACCAGCCTTTAGCCCTTAATAATCATATTGGGAATGGTTCAGCTTGGGGTCTTGATGGAATCGATAGTGGTGCAACTATCCTTCAGCCATACTCAGCAACGGAAGGTAATCGCTGGTTCCAAGGAACTAGCCATGCTATCTATCAAAATATTGATTACATTGACAGCATGAATCCCGAATATGTCTTAATTTTGTCGGGTGATCATATCTATAAGATGGATTATGATGACATGTTGCAAACCCATAAAGATAATTTAGCTAGTTTGACTGTTGCTGTCATTGATGTTCCGCTTAAGGAAGCAAGCCGTTTTGGTATTATGAATACTGATACCAATGATCGTATTGTTGAATTTGAAGAGAAACCTGAGCATCCTAAATCAACCAAAGCTTCCATGGGGATTTACATTTTTGACTGGAAGAAGTTACGGGCTATGTTGATGGATGCTCAAAAGAATGATATTGATATGTCTGACTTTGGTAAAAATGTCATTCCTGCCTATCTTGAACAAGGTGAGCCTGTCTATACCTATAATTTTACCGGCTACTGGAAAGATGTTGGTACCATCGAATCACTTTGGGAAGCCAATATGGAATACATTGGTGAAGATAATGAACTCCATAGCCGTGACCGTAACTGGAAGATTTATTCTAAGAATGTGATTGCGCCCCCAAACTTTATTACAGAAGAAGCTCAAGTGGCAGATTCCTTAATTGTTGACGGTTGTGTTGTTTCCGGAAGGGTTGACCATTCAATTCTTTCAACCAGCGTTAAGGTTGAAGAAGGGGCTGAAATTAAGGATAGCTTTATTATGAGTGGTGCTACGATTAGAAAAGGGGCCAAGGTTACTCGAGCTATTGTTGGTGAAGGAGCTGTTATTGGTGAAAATGTTGTCATTGATGGCAGTGATGAAGTTGAAGTTGTTGGTTATAATGAAGTAGTGGGGGTTCCAAATGAAGATTGATAAATATTCTGCCATCTTAGGAAATGCAGTCGGCTACCATGATATGGGGAAATTGACCGAAAATCGGCCTTTAGCAAGTTTGCCCTTTGACGGAAAATATCGTCTGTTAGATTTCCAGTTGTCTAGTTTAGCCAATGCAGGTATTCGGAGCGTCTATGGTATTTTCCGCGGCCAAAATATTCGGTCTGTCTTTGATCATATTCGCTCTGGACGCGAATGGGGGCTCAACACTCTCTTGAGTCATTACTTCCTCGGTTTCTATGAAAATGACAATCTGACCCATATTACAGATTCTGATTATTACCGACAAATTTTAACCTATCTCAAGCGGGCAGACACAGATCAAACTGTTTATATGTCCAGTGATATTCTCTGCAATATTAACCTACAGCAAGTGATTCATCTGCATAATGTTAACAATCACAATATTACGGTTGTCTATAAGAAGGTTTCTAAGGACCATATTTCAGATTCTAATGAGATTCTGCAGATTGACGAAACGGATCATGTCACTGGGAAACTTGATTTGCAAAGTGTTGAAGAGCCTGTTCCAATGTCTGCTGATATATTTGTTGTCAATACGCCATGGCTGATTGAGCGGCTGGAAGAAGAAGCTAAGCAAGAAAATCCGAGGAAAATTCGGTACCTCTTACGTGATCTTTTGGTTGAGGCTGGAGCTTTGGCTTTTGAACATACAGGCTATCTTTCCAATATCAGTTCAGTCAAGTCTTACTATGATGCCAATATGGATATGCTGGATTCGCAAAAATTCTACGCTCTCTTCTATAGCAATCAAAGGGTTTATACTAAGGTTAAAAATGAAGAAGCTAGTTATTTTGCACCGAGTTCGGATGTGAAGCGATCACAATTTGCATCTGGTTCAATTATAAAGGGTAGTGTCAATCATTCCATCGTTTCACGGACTTGTTACATTGATGAAAATGCTAATGTATCAGATTCGGTCATTTTTCCTAAAGTTACCATTGGCCAAGGTTCGGTCCTTGAACACGTTATCGTTGATAAAACAGTTACCGTTCCAGCTGGCGTGACCTTGCGAGGCAGTGCAGAAAATCCTTTAGTTATTGGTAAAGGACAAGAAATTACTGGAGATATTATTCAATGAAAATCATGTTTGTAGCAGCGGAAGGGGCTCCTTTTGCTAAAACTGGCGGTCTGGGCGATGTTATTGGCGCCCTGCCCAAATCACTCGTTAAAAAGGGACATGAAGTTGCTGTAGTTTTACCTTACTATGATGTTGTAGACAGTAAGTTTGGTGATCAGGTCGAAGATGTCATGTATTATTTCACCAATGTCGGCTGGCGCCACCAGTATGTTGGTGTCAAGAAGTTAGTTCAGGATGGTGTCAGTTTCTATTTTCTAGACAATCAATCTTATTTCTTCCGCGGTCATATTTATGGTGATTGGGATGATGGTGAACGCTTTGCCTTCTTCCAATTGGCAGCCCTTGAACTGATGGAAAAGATTGACTTTATCCCTGATATCCTCCATGTCCATGACTACCATACGGCGATGATTCCTTTTCTACTTAAGGAAAAGTATCATTGGATTAATGCTTATAAGAATATTCGCACTGTCTTCACCATTCATAATATTGAATTCCAAGGCCAATTTGATGCTGGTATGCTCTGGGAACTCTTTGGAGTTGGCTTTGAGCGTTATGCTGATGGTACCTTGCGCTGGAATGACTGTCTTAACTGGATGAAGGCTGCCGTGCTTTATGCCGACCGAGTGACAACAGTTTCGCCATCTTATGCCCAAGAAATTATGACGCCTGAGTTTGGTAAGGGACTGGATCAAATCATGCGAATGGAATCTGGCAAGATTTCTGGTATTGTCAATGGAATTGATGCGGACCTCTTTAATCCAGAGACCGACCAGTATTTGGCTACCCCTTTCTCTGTTGATGATTTATCTGGAAAAGCAGTTAATAAGGCCAAGTTGCAGGAACACCTAGGACTACCCGTGAGAGATGATGTCCCTCTGATTGGGATTGTTTCTCGTTTGACTGACCAAAAGGGTTTCTCACTGGTTGTTAGCGAGCTCCAGCATATCCTTCAATTTGATTTGCAGATTGTTGTTTTGGGAACTGGCTATGCTGACTATGAAAATAGCTTCTCATGGTTTGCTAGCCAATACCCTGACAAGTTGTCGGCCAATATTACATTTGATTTGGGCCTGGCTCAACAGATTTATGGGGCAAGTGACCTCTTCCTCATGCCATCAGCCTTTGAGCCTTGTGGTCTGTCACAAATGATGGCCATGAGATATGGTAGCCTACCTCTGGTTCACGAAGTTGGCGGCCTGAAAGATACGGTCATTCCTTACAACGAATTTGACCAAAGCGGAACTGGTTTTTCTTTCCATGGTTTTTCAGGTTATTTAATGACCAAGACCTTAAAATATGCCTTAGAGACATACTTTGATCGTCAAGATGACTGGAAGTTGCTCCAAGAACATGCTATGTCACAAGATTTTTCATGGGATACAGCTAGTCAGGCTTATGTTGACCTCTACCATGAATTAGATTCCGACACATAGTTAGGACAGTCAATATTACTGGACTAACTAAGAGCTGGTAATCTCTATAAAGATTGCCGGCTCCCTAGTAATTTTAGATAAGAAGGCATTTAATAATGACACTAAGTAAAGACCAATTTATTCGCGATTTTAAAGATACTCTTCACGAAGAGCAATTGATTAAGGTTCCTGATGCAACACCAAGAGAGCTCTTTGCCGTCTTGGCTAAAGTCATCCGTAAGTATTATACTCCTCTTTGGTTGGAGCGTAATCGTGCTTTAACCGCCAATAAGGAGAAAATAGCCTATTATTTCTCTATTGAATTTCTACCAGGTCGTATGTTGGAGACCAACCTGCTCAACCTTGGAATTCTTGATGTCGTAAAAGAGGGCTTTGCTGAACTAGGTGTCGATTTTGAAAATGTAAAAAATGCAGAGCACGACATGGCCCTCGGTAACGGTGGCCTTGGTCGCTTGGCTGCTGCCTTTATGGATTCTCTTGCAACGACTGGTTATCCTGGTTTTGGTAACGGTCTACGTTATCGTTACGGGCTTTTTAAGCAAAAAATTATTGATGGTTATCAGGTCGAATTGCCGGATGATTGGTTTGGCAGCTTAGGGAATGTCTGGGAAATCCGTAAGGACCATGATGCTGTTGATGTTCGTCTCTTTGGGGATGTCTACCTAGAGCAAAATCAAGAAGGAAATCTAGTGCCAACCTATCAAAATAGTCAGGTCCTTCGGGCGGTTCCCTATGATGTCCCTCAAATTGGTTTCCAAAATGATGTCGTTAATAATCTGCGCCTCTGGGATGTGGAAATTCCTGAAGATCAAGAAAGCCTCTATCCAAGTTTAGAGTCTCGCCGAGCTATCCAAGATATCACTGCTATCCTTTATCCTGATGATTCGACTCTTGAAGGAAAGCAATTGCGCTTGATTCAAGAATACTTCATGACCAGCGCTGGCCTGCAAACTATCATTAAGCATTACCTCAAGCAGGGAACTCCTCTGGAAGATATTTACAAGAAAGTATCAGTCCATATTAATGATACCCATCCTGCCGTGGCACCTGCTGAGTTCATGCGCCTCTTAGTTGATGACTATGGACTTGAGTGGGACCAGGCCTGGAAGGCAACCGTTAACACCATGAGCTACACTAACCATACCATCATGTCAGAGGCCTTAGAAAAATGGGATGCTGAGCTCTTTAAGAAGGTTCTTCCACGGGTTTACCAAATTATCCTAGAAATTGATAACCGTTTTGTTGCGGAACTAGGTAAAGCTGGCTATGATGCCGATGTTGTCAACAATACTCGTATTGTCAAGGATGACCAAATTCACATGGCTAACCTCGCCATCATTGGCGGTCATTCTGTCAATGGTGTCGCCAAATTACACACGGAACTTCTGAAAGAAGATACCCTCAAGAGTTTTTATAAGCTTTATCCAGAAAAATTCAATAATAAGACAAACGGTATTGTAACCCGTCGGTGGACGCAGATTGCAGCACCTGAACTGTCCAGCGCCATTGACCAGTTTATTGGCAATGGTTGGCGGACTGATATTCACGAATTAGAGGGTCTTTCAACCTATTTAGATGATCAAGAAGCGCTGGGAACCTTCTATCAGGTAAAGAAGGACGCTAAGGAACGTCTGGCAAATTATATTAAGGAAACGACAGGTTTTCAAGTTTCAACGGATGCAATTTTTGATGTTCAAGTCAAAAGGCTCCATGCTTATAAACGGCAGCTACTCAACGTCCTCCATATTATTAAACTCTATTTGGATTTGAAAGACAATCCTGATAAGGATATGGTACCGCGTGTCTTTATTTTTGGTGCTAAGGCAGCTCCCGGTTATCATTTTGCCAAGTCGGTTATTAAGATTATCAATGAACTGGCTAGTCTCATCAATAATGATGAAGGCCTAGAAGGTAAGCTCCATGTCTTCTTCTTAGAAAACTATAATGTTAGTCTGGCTGAATTGATTATTCCAGCAGCAGATGTATCTGAGCAAATCTCCTTGGCTTCTAAGGAAGCATCGGGTACATCAAACATGAAGTTTATGATGACTGGTGCCATCACTCTAGCAACACTGGATGGTGCTAACATTGAAATTAAGGATGAAGTCGGTGATGACAATATTGTAATCTTTGGTATGGATAAGGATGCTGTTTATAACCATTACCGATTAAATGACTACCATTCACGTGATTTGTATGATAATGATCCGCTGATTCACCGAGTGATTGATAGTTTTGTTAATGGTACGATACCCAATATTCAAAGTGAGGGTATGGAGATTTATGAGGCTCTTATCCAACACAATGATGAATACTTCCTATTAGAAGATTTCCATTCTTATATTGAAGCTCAGGAAAAAATTGATCGACTTTATCGTAATAAGGCAGAGTGGGCTCAAATTACACTGAAAAATATTGCCAAATCTCATAAGTTTACGGCTGATGATACCATTGTGCAGTATGCCAAGGAAATTTGGGAACTAAAAAAGTAGTGGGTTGAAAAGCTTAGCATTTGAAGAGTTGGAGACAATGGGGATGACAAGATTGTCATTTTTACGGTCTTATTTCTGTACGGTTAATTTTGTCACTTTTCCTAACAGTCCGGAAGACTGTTGGAACTGTCACTTACAGTACTGGGAGTTCAACTTTGTTTCCACTTTTTATGGTGGTTGGTAAGCGCAATGTTAAAGCGTCAATCCCATCATTACAAATTTTACTTATATATGGAAAGGTAAGATTATTAAGACTTTATACAAAGACTAAACATTTGAAGGGCTTTTTCATAGTATAGCGGGGATGAAAACACATTGGCTCTTTGTAAGCTACACAGTGGGTGATAAGAGAATATAGTTGAGAGAATCGGATGGATTCTCTCTTTTTTAGTGTTCAAGGCAGGCAGTATCTTGATTTCAAAAGTGCCAAAGTTTTTTGAAATCTGTATTTACAAACCATTTATACTTAACCAAATTCAAAATTTGATAGTTCCTAACGTAGCAAGTTTATCAGTGATTTTTAATCACTGATACGCTACGGTAAGCACTAGGGAGACTTACCTAACTGCCTGACTCTTCCATTTTCAAATAGAGCATCGTTTTTGAAAACACCATGGCGTTAGTCGTGCGGACGCAAGAACAAACCGTTTGAGGAAGGGGTTGTTAAATCCAAAGGCGTTTCATGGCGACACGAAGTTAGGACAGCCAATTTTACTGGCCTAATTGAGTTAGTGAGGGAGGGAGCTAGCCCATCGTTATAGAGATTGGCGTTAGGGAGTCAGACAGAAAAAGCTTTGACAGTCGTCAAAACCTTCATGGTCCCTCACTTTCCAATTTCAAGGTGTCGGGCTAAAATAGTCCACCGAACTATTTGATTACCCCAGCAAGGGCGACTAGCTTGTTTCGCTGCACCTTGAAGTGGTGTCAAGACAGCAGTCAACTACTGCGACATTTGCTGCTTTAGTAGCTGATGTCTTTGCTCCCTTGCTGATGATGAGCCCCTTAATAGGGGCTCGAAAATTCCGTGATTAGCAACCGCACAGTGATTGCTAATCGTATCCCTACGGCGAAACTATCACTTCAAGCTTACTTTCGTTCGCTCCCCCTCTAAAATGTCTAGCAAACTGGTAATTATAGACTATCTGATTTTTGAATAATATTACAATTCGAACCAATCCTGACGGCTATCTTCTCGAATACTTTGAAGCTTCAAGTAAAAGACGATTGACCGTCCTTACTATAATTTTATGGTGGCGTTTAAAGTTTTACTCCTACAGCGTCTTCATAATCTTTCAGACGATAGGATAGCAGCTATTATATTGTTTGTCTTTACCAATTTCGTGGGACTTTTACACGGTTAGCAAATCATATAGAAGTTTACATAACAGAAAGATATAGAAGCAGTGTATCGTCTGTGTTACAAAGATGATACATTTTTTTAATGATGACATTTTGACGCAATGAAGAAATGTTAATATAAAATATATGCATATTGCAAGTTTTCAATTTTCAAGCATGAGGAGAAGCTATGGACAATACACCTATTATTGAGTTTCAAAATGTTAGTAAAGTCTACAGTGGAAATACAGCTGTAGATAATGTCAGTCTAAAAGTTATGCCGGGTGATTTTATCTGCTTTATTGGTACAAGTGGTTCAGGGAAGACGACCTTGATGAGAATGATTAACCGTATGTTAAGACCCACTAATGGAACTATCTTCTTTAAAGGAGAAGACATTAGCCACTTCAATCCCGTTGAATTAAGACGCAAGATTGGTTATGTCATTCAAAATATTGGCCTCATGCCTCATATGACAATCTACGAAAATATTACACTGGTCCCCAAACTTTTAAAGTGGTCCGAAAAAGCTAAAAGGGCTAAAGCTAAAGAACTTCTTGAACTGGTAGAGTTGCCTGAAGAATTTTTAGAACGCTATCCGTCTGAATTGTCTGGAGGGCAGCAGCAGCGTATCGGGGTAATCAGGGCCCTTGCTGCTGATCAGGATATTATTTTAATGGATGAACCTTTTGGTGCTCTTGATCCGATCACTCGTGAAGGGATTCAGGATTTAGTGAAATCGCTTCAGGAAAAAATGGGGAAAACAATTGTCCTAGTGACGCACGATATGGATGAAGCCTTAAAATTGGCTACCAGAATAGTTGTCATGAATGAAGGGAAAATGATCCAAAAAGATACTCCAACTGGCTTATTGCGTCATCCAGCTACATCATTTGTCGAGAAAATGATTGGTGAGGAGCGACTGATGCATGCTCAAGCAGATATCACTCCTGTGAAATCCGTGATGCTAAAAAATCCTGTTTCTATTACACCTGATAAGACATTTGCTGAAGCAATTGCATTGATGAGGCGAAAGCGTGTAGACTCACTATTGGTCACTGAAGATGACAAGTTGGTGGGGTGGATTGATATTGAAACATTAGGGCAGCATTATCAGAAAAACTTACTTATTTCCGATGTCATTTCTACAATCAATTTTTATGTTAAGGAAGATGATCTTCTTCGTGATACGGCTGAGAAAATCTTGAAACGTGGACATGATTACGCTCCGGTTGTTGATTCAGAAAATCATTTAAAAGGGATTGTCACACGATCATCTCTGGTAGATATGCTGTATGACATTATTTGGGGAACTCAGGAAGAAGAGACGGAGGTGGAATGATGAATGACTTTTTTGCGCAATACGGTCATCAATTACTGGTGAAAACTTGGGAGCAGATTTATATTTCTGCCTTAGCGCTTGCCTTTGGGATTCTTATTGCCATTCCCTTAGGAACAGTTCTGACACGATTTCCGAAAACAGCCAAAATAGTTATCGGTATCACTGGAATGTTGCAAACAATTCCTAGCTTAGCACTTTTGGCTATGATGATTCCTCTTTTTGGAGTCGGAAAAGCTCCTGCTGTTGCCGCTTTATTTATCTATTCTTTATTACCTATTTTGAGAAACACCTATGTCGGCCTTCAGAATGTTGATCCTAGTTTGACGGACAGTGCCAAAGGAATGGGGATGGCTCCGCTTCAATCTATCCTTCAAGTTGAATTGCCCTTGGCTATGCCGGTTATCATGACAGGGATTAGACTGTCAGCGATTTATGTTATTGCTTGGGCAACTTTGGCTTCTTATATAGGTGCTGGAGGTTTAGGAGATTTGATTTTCAGCGGTTTAAATCTCTTTCAGCCTAAACTGATTATTGGTGGGACAATACCAGTTATCCTATTATCTCTTGTTTCAGATTATTTATTGGGATTGTTAGAGAAATATATTGTTCCCAGACAAGAAAGGAAGGCATTGCAGTGATGAAAAGAAAAAAGACGTTTTGGCGACTGATTGGCCTAGTCCTTATCATCTTAGTTCCTTTGCTGTCTTTTGTTGGCTACAAGACAATGAGAAAATCTCAAGGGGTTGATATAAAAATAACCTCTATGACATCAACGGAATCTAGTATCATGGCTAATATGATTTCTGAGTTAATTAATCATGAATTAGGCTATCAGACTACCTTGATTACAAACTTGGGTTCTGCCAATGTTCAGCATCAAGCTCTCTTGAGAGGAGATGCAGATATCGCTTCTATACGCTATACAGGGACAGATTTAACAGGAACTTTATCATTGCCGGCGGAAAAGGATCCGCAAAAAGCTTCTAGGACAGTCAAAAAAGAGTTTCAAAAGCGATTTGATCAAACTTGGTTCCCGACTTATGGTTTTTCTGATACCTATGCCTTTATGGTAACATCGGATTACGCAAAAAAATATAATCTCCAGACTGTTTCTGATTTAAAAAAAGTTCAATCAAGTGCAAAAGTAGGAGTGGACAGCACTTGGATGAACCGTGAGGGCGATGGCTACCGTGATTTTGCTAAAGCCTATGGTTTTAATTTTAAAAGCATCTATCCTATGCAAATTGGTCTGGTTTATGACGCAGTGGAAAGCGATAAAATGCAGACAGTTCTGGGGTATTCAACTGATGGGCGCATTTCTAGCTATGACTTAACGATATTGGAGGATGATAAACGTTTCTTCCCTCCTTATGAAGCTTCAATGGTTGTTAACAATAATCTCTTGAGAAAATACCCCAAGTTAAAGAAGGTCTTACACCGTCTAGATGGCAAGATTAACTTGAAAATGATGCAGCAATTAAACTATCAGGTAGATGATAAATTATTGGAACCTTCTGTTGTGGCCCATAACTTTTTAAGGGAACATAATTATTTTAGGGAGGCAGGTGATTAAATGAAAGATATGACTATGTGGGAGCAGTTTTTCTATTATTTCAGTCACAATGGCGATTACGTCTTTACTCAATTTATTAGACATTTTCTAATTTCCATATATGGTGTCCTGTTAGCAGCAATTGTCGGTATTCCTTTGGGAATTTTGATCGCACGAAGAAGCAGATTAAGAAGTGTTGTTATGGGAATAGCCAATGTTCTGCAGACCATTCCGTCCTTGGCTATGATTTCAATTCTTATGTTGGGATTGGGCTTGGGTATGAAAACCGTTGTTGCAACTGTATTCTTATACTCTTTACTGCCTATCATTGGCAATACTTATTCTGGTATCAGGAGTGTTAACGATGATCTCGTTGATGCAGCGAGAGGTATGGGAATGACAAAGTTACAAAGATTATTCATGGTAGAAATCCCATTATCGCTTTCCGTTATTATGGCAGGTATCCGAAATGCACTGGTTATTGCAGTAGGCATAACTGCTATTGGTGCCTTTGTAGGCGGTGGCGGTTTGGGAGATATTATTGTTCGAGGAACAAATGCCACAAATGGCGGAGCGATCATTTTAGCAGGGTCTTTGCCAACGGCTTTGATGGCTGTCGTTTCAGATTTAGCTTTGGGATTTATTCAAAGATTGTTAGAACCTAAAGGAGCTTCTGTCCATACTTAGCTGG
This sequence comes from Streptococcus sobrinus DSM 20742 = ATCC 33478, assembly GCF_000686605.1. Lineage (GTDB taxonomy): Bacteria > Bacillota > Bacilli > Lactobacillales > Streptococcaceae > Streptococcus > Streptococcus sobrinus. Next base: position 71,134 of record NZ_JMLC01000004.1, read on the forward strand.
ATAAACAGCTCTTGGCTTGCTTCTTGGCGTTGTCTCTCTATTGTAACTTGTAGTAGGGAAGCCTGTGAAATAGGGGAAGGGTTATTTGGTTTATACCTGTCTGGATTAGTCCAGTTGTAAAAGATTGGGGAAGCAAGTCGTAAAAATATCGGATGTCATTAACTTATTTATCTATAAGATCTATTTTTTAAACTTTTTTCATTACTTTGTGTAAGGCTTTGAGCAAATATTTTGTAATCGTTTGCACTTTGTGATAGACTCCAAGTGTAACACTAATAGAAAGTTGGATAAGCTATGTCAAAAGTTGTTGTTGTCGGAACCAATCATGCTGGTACAGCAGCTGTTAAAACGATTCTGAGTCATTATGGTTCTGAAAATGAAGTTGTTACTTTTGATCAGAACTCAAATATTTCATTCTTGGGCTGCGGTATGGCCCTGTGGATTGGTAACCAAATCTCAACTGGTGATGGTCTATTTTATTCAAGCAAGGAAGAACTCGAAAGCCTTGGTGCTAAGGTTTATATGAATTCACCTGTGACTCATATTGACTATGACAAAAAGGTTGTCACTGCCATTGTTGATGGCAAGGAACATCAGGAGTCCTATGATAAATTGATTTTGGCTACTGGGTCTCAGCCTATTCTTCCTCCTATCAAAGGGGCTGCTATTAAAGAGGGCTCAAGAGAGTTTGAATCAACTCTGGATAATCTTCAATTTATAAAGCTTTATCAAAATGCTAAGGATATTATTGAAAGACTTAAAGATAAAAATATTAATCGCGTAGCTGTTGTGGGAGCTGGTTATATAGGGGTTGAATTAGCTGAAGCCTTCCAACGTAAAGGGAAAGAGGTTGTCCTTATTGATGTAGCTGATACCTGTATGGCAGGCTATTATGATAAGGATCTAACGGACTTGATGTCTAGAAATCTTTCAGAACATGGTATTGAATTAGCCTTTGGCCAGACAGTTAAGGAAATTTCCGGTCAGAGTAAGGTTGAAAAAATTATTACTGATAAGGCCGAATTTGATGTGGATATGGTTCTTATGGCAGTTGGTTTTCGGCCTAATACAGCCTTGGGTGAAGGCAAACTCAAAACTTTTCGCAATGGGGCCTGGATTGTTGACAAGAAACAAGAGACCAATATAAAAGATGTCTATGCTATCGGTGATTGTTCGACTATCTATGATAATGCTACTGGAGAGACGAATTATATTGCTTTGGCCTCTAACGCTCTTCGGACCGGTATTGTTGCAGCTCATAATGCCGCTGGTCATGAATTAGAAGGAATTGGGGTACAGGGTTCTAATGGCATTTCTATTTATGGACTTAATATGGTTTCGACAGGATTGACTTTGGAAAAAGCACGGCGCTTGGGCTTTAATGCCGATGTGACAGAAATTACCGATTTGCAAAAACCTGAATTTATGGAGACACAGAATGAGCCTGTAACACTTAAGGTTGTCTATGATAAGGACAATCGTCGAGTTCTGGGAGCTCAGATGGCATCTAAAGAAAATATCTCTATGGGAATTCACATGTTTTCCTTAGCTATTCAAGAAGGTGTTACTATTGATAGATTAGCCTTGATGGATATCTTCTTCCTGCCTCATTTTAATAAACCCTACAATTACATTACCATGGCAGCTCTTGGAGCAGAGAAATAAAAAGTACAAAAGCAGCTAATAAATGTGTTAGCTGCTTTTGGGAGTTTGCTCTTTCCTTAATAGAACCGAGAGGATGAAATGGAAGTAAAGCATTAATACTCAATGAAATCCCCTTTATCAGTGATTTTAATCACTGATAAACTACGGTAATCGGTAGGGCGAAACTATTAGATCAAGCTCACTTCGTTCGCTATTTCTCTAAAATGTCAAGCAAACTGGTAACTATGAAATTTTCTGATTTAAGGGGGATGAGTTTCTGTGAGAAACGAAAAGAGGCTGGGACAGCCATCATGGATGTCTGTCCCAGTCTCTTTTAACTAGTTTATCGGTGGCTTGTGGCTTAGTTTTTAGAAGCAGCTTGGAATTCAGGGTTCTTGAAGGCTTCGTCAATGATTCCCTTCAATTCAGTTGCAGAAGCCTGCATCTTTTGCAATTCCGCATCATTCAAAGGAATGTTAACAGGACGAACAATACCATGAGCACCGACAATGGCAGGTTGACCGATGTAGCAATCTGTCACGCCTTCGTATTGACCTTCTTGGAATACTGACAATGGCAGAACAGCATTTTCATCATCCAAGATTGCCTTAGTGATACGAGCAAGGGCAGCAGCGATACCATAGAAGGTAGCACCCTTCTTGTTGATGATGGTGTAAGCAGCGTCACGAACACCTTCAAACAAGCTAACCAATTCGTCACCTTGGAGGCCTTGGTTTTCTTCCAAGTATTGTTCAAGGTTAACACCAGCTACGTTAGCGTGTGACCAAACAGCAAATTCTGAGTCACCGTGTTCACCCATGATGTAGGCGTGGACAGAACGAGCATCGACATCAAGTTTTTCAGCCAGGGCTTGACGGAAACGAGCTGAGTCCAGAGAAGTACCGGAACCGATAACACGTTCTTTAGGGAAGCCTGAGAATTTCCAAGTAGCGTAAGTCAAGACATCAACTGGGTTAGCCGCAACCAAGAAGATACCATTGAAGCCAGATTTAATAACTTCAGTGACGATTGATTTGTTGATGGCAAGGTTTTTACCAACCAAGTCCAAACGAGTTTCACCTGGTTTTTGAGGAGCACCAGCAGTGATAACAACGAGGTCAGCATCCGCACAGTCTTCGTATTTAGCGGCATAAATCTTCTTAGGAGAAGTGAATGCAAGGGCGTGGCTGAGGTCAAGAGCATCACCGACAGCCTTTTCAAATAATTGTGGAATTTCAATAATACCAAGTTCTTGAGCGATTCCTTGGTTAACAAGTGAGAATGCGTAAGATGAACCTACGGCACCGTCACCAACGAGGATGACTTTCTTATGTTGTTTAGTTGCAGTCATGTCTAAACATCTCCTTAATTTTTTTAGGCCTAAGCCCATACAGTATTATCTTACCACCTTTTGATAGAATTGTCACTAATAAATCAAGGGAAAAGCAAGATTTGCAAATCAATGAAAGCTTGGTTTCACGGGCGAATATGCTGAAAAACCCCCGTCAATATGCTATAATAATAAGGTATATTTAAACAAGAAAGAGATAGATTTAATGCAAGACAGAAATCTCGTAAATGTGAATCTGACTAGTGAAATGAAGACCAGCTTCATTGACTATGCCATGAGTGTCATTGTCGCTCGGGCCCTACCAGACGTCAGAGACGGTCTCAAACCAGTTCACCGTCGTATTCTCTATGGTATGAATGAATTGGGGGTAACGCCAGACAAGCCTCACAAGAAGTCGGCGCGGATTACAGGGGATGTCATGGGTAAGTATCACCCCCATGGTGACTCCTCAATCTACGAAGCCATGGTTCGGATGGCTCAATGGTGGTCCTACCGTCATATGCTAGTTGATGGTCACGGAAATTTTGGTTCCATGGACGGTGATGGGGCAGCGGCACAACGTTATACCGAAGCCCGCATGTCCAAGATTGCCTTGGAGATGCTACGGGACATCAATAAAAATACGGTTGACTTCCAAGATAACTATGATGGAAGCGAGAAGGAACCCTTGGTACTCCCATCTCGCTTCCCCAATCTTTTGGTTAATGGGGCGACTGGGATTGCTGTTGGGATGGCGACCAACATCCCTCCTCATAATCTAGGCGAGGCCATTGACGCTGTCAAACTGGTGATGGATAAGCCAGAGGCAACCACCAAGGAAATTATGGAAGTCATGCCTGGGCCAGATTTTCCAACTGGGGCTTTAGTTATGGGGAAATCAGGTATTCACCGTGCTTATGAAACGGGGAAGGGCTCCATCGTTCTACGTTCCAGAACCGAGATTGAAACAACCAAGTCTGGTCGTGAACGCATTGTTGTGACGGAATTCCCATATGGGGTTAATAAGACTAAGGTTCATGAGCATATCGTTCGTCTGGCTCAAGAGAAGCGGGTAGAAGGTATTATCGCAGTTCGAGATGAGTCCAGTCGAGAAGGGGTTCGTTTTATCATCGAAGTTCGCAGAGATGCATCGGCTAATGTTATTCTCAACAACCTTTTCAAATTGACCAGCCTGCAAACTAATTTTAGTTTCAACATGCTGGCCATTGAAAAGGGTGTGCCAAAGATTCTGTCTCTGCGACAAATCATTGACAATTATATTGAGCACCAAAAGGAAGTCATTGTCCGTCGGACTCGTTTCGATAAAGAAAAGGCTGAGACTAGAGCTCACATTTTAGAAGGTTTGCTGATTGCCTTGGACCACTTGGATGAGGTTATTGCTATTATCCGTGGCAGTCAGACCGATGCAGAAGCTCAGACCCAACTCATGTCTCGCTTTGACCTGTCTGAACGTCAAAGTCAAGCTATCTTGGATATGCGTCTACGCCGTTTGACCGGTTTGGAACGCGATAAGATTCAAAATGAATATAATGATCTCTTAGCTCTGATTGCTGATTTGGCAGATATTTTGGCCAAGCCAGAAAGAGTTGTGGCAATCATCAAGGATGAGATGGACGAAATCAAACGCAAATACGCTGATCCTCGTCGAACTGAGCTTATGGTTGGTGAAGTGCTTTCCTTGGAAGATGAAGATCTGATTGAGGAAGAAAATGTTCTGATTACCCTTTCTAATAAGGGCTATATTAAGCGTTTGGATCAAGATGAGTTTCGGGCTCAAAAACGTGGTGGTCGTGGTGTACAAGGTACCGGGGTCAATGATGATGATTTTGTAAAGGACTTAGTTTCAACCAGTACCCATGATGTGGTTCTCTTCTTTACCAACCAAGGTCGAGTTTATCGTCTCAAGGGGTATGAGATTCCTGAATACGGTCGGACAGCCAAGGGACTGCCAGTTGTCAATCTCCTTAAGTTAACAGAAGGGGAAACTATTCAAACCATCATCAGCCTTAATCAAAAAGAAATTAATGAAAAGTCTCTCTTCTTTACCACCAGGCAAGGGGTAGTTAAACGCACCAGCATTTCTGAATTTGCCAACATTCGTCAAAATGGTTTGCGGGCTCTTAACCTCAAAGAAGGTGACGAGCTTATCAATGTCCTTCTGACGACGGGTCATGATGATATCATTATTGGTACTCAATTCGGTTATTCGATTCGTTTCAGGGAAGAAGTAGTTCGTAATATGGGCCGTGGTGCTACCGGTGTCAAGGGGATTACCTTACGTGATGGCGATCAAGTCATTGGTGCCTCTGTTATTACTGATGACCAAGAGGTGCTTGTCATTACCGAAAAAGGCTATGGTAAACGTACTTTAGCAAGTGAATATCCAACCAAGGGTCGCGGCGGTAAAGGGATTAAGACTGCGAATATCACTAGCAAGAATGGTCCGTTAGCTGGTCTTGTAACTGTTAATGGCCATGAAGATATTATGATTATGACTGATACTGGTGTTATTATCCGGACAGGTATCTCTAATATCTCACAAACAGGTCGTTCAACTATAGGTGTTAAAGTCATGCGCTTGGACGAAAATGCTAAAATTGTGACCCTTGCCCTTATTGAAACTGAAGAGAATGATGAAGAAGAGAAGGAGAAAGAGGTTAATGAAGAAAGCTAAATCTCGACAGTCGGATTTCCGTACGAGGAAAGATTCTTCAAAGAAAAAGCATCATTGGTTTAGAACGATTTTGGTTTTTCTGCTTTTGTTGGTCGGACTTGCTCTGGTCTTTAATCGCTCGATTCGTAATTCAGTGATTGCTTGGAACACCAATAAGTACCAAGTTTCAAAAGTTGATAAAAAGACCTTGACCAAAAACAAGAAGGCTAAGGTTAACTATGACTTTGATTCTGTTAAGTCGGTGTCAGCACAATCGGTTATCAGCTCCCAGATGGATGCTCAAGATTTACCGGTTATTGGCGGGATTGCCATTCCTGATTTGGAACTCAACCTGCCTATTTTTAAGGGATTAGGTAATACGGAGCTTTCTTATGGTGCTGGTACCATGAAAGAAAATCAAGTCATGGGAGGCACTAATAACTACGCCTTAGCCAGTCACCATGTTTTTGGGGTTAACGGCGCTTCTAAGATGCTCTTTTCTCCTTTGGACAATGCTAAAAATGGTATGGAAATTTACTTGACTGACAAAAATAAGATATATACTTATACCATTTCTGAAGTCAAGACTGTCAATCCTTCTGATGTTGCTGTAATTGATGATACACCTGGAGCTAAGACCCTAACTCTGGTTACCTGTGATGATGCGGAGGCCAGCCATCGGATTATCGTATCAGCCAACTACAAAGATGAGGTCTCCTATGATAAGGCTTCTCAGAAGATGATTGATGCCTTTAATCGCCCTTATAACCAATTGTCCTTATAGATTTAAAGAAGTGATAAAAAATCAGCTCCTCATGAAAGAGCTGATTTTTTTGGAGTTAAAAGTTCAATTGGATTTTAAAACTTTAAAAAGACTGAAGCAAAAGCACAGACCTAGAATCGTCAACCCAATTTTCCTAGCACTATAAGGTAAGTCGGGAAAGAAATTGGCAAGGTTAGCAGTTAGATGAATTGTGATGATAAATAGTAGTGAGTCCGTCTTTTGATAGAGGTAGGCCAGAAATAACCCCAGTGTAATTGCTGCCAAGCTTTGGCCTAGTCCAAATTGGAGATGGATGAGTCCAAAGCTCAAACTGGAAACTAGGAGAGCTGGAGTTAAGCCATAGATCTTATATAAATTTTTAAATATAAGATAACGAAAAAGGACTTCTTCAGTAATAGGTGAAATTATTAGCACTGATAATATCAGCAGAGGGAAACCGAATGAACCAAAAAAATTTGACTCTGGCTTAGTGCGACTTCTTGAATTGCCGATTGATTTGGACAAAGCTGGGTAAAGAGATAACTTCCTAAAAAACTGGTGAGACAAGTAGTTATCCAACCGATATTGCTAGAACTTCTTATATTTAAATTCTTTTCATTTTTAGAATGACTAGTAAGGTAGACCAAAAACAGAAAGGTGAGATTTGCTAGGGGGGATGAAATCAGGATGAGCCTTGTGCTCAGGTCAGCAAAGTCTCCTGAAGTCAATGTTAGATAAATAAAAGGTAGAAAAAGACTTGTTAATGCTTGAAGGAACAGGTAGCCCAGCAACCATGCTAAGCATTTGGCAACAACTTTCATAGATCCTCCATAATTTTGAATCGCCAGATAAAAACTCACCGATGAAGATTCAATCGGTGAGTTTTGTCAGACAAGATTATTTCACAAAATCGTTAATTTGGGCTTCAATGGTTGCGATCTTAGCCTTAGCATCGTCTTGGGATGAACCGACAGTTGCAATGTAGAACTTGATTTTTGGTTCGGTTCCAGAAGGGCGAACGGCAATCCAAGAGTCATCGCTGAGGTGATATTTGAGAACGTTGCTTGGCGGTGTCGTCAATTTCTCAATGCTGCCATCTTGGCTAGTTGCAGTTAATTCTAGGAAGTCTTCAGTTTTAACAGTAGCTGTATCGTTGAAATCCTTTGGACCATTGTTGCGGAACTTGTCCATAATCTTCTTGATTTCGGAAGCTCCATCAACACCAGACAGGGTGACAGAAATAGTCTTTTCAGCATAGTAGCCGTATTCCTTATAGATTTCAGCGATGCCATCGGCCAAGGTCATGCCGCGAGAGCGATAGTAGGCTGCAATTTCGGCAACAATTAGAACAGCTTGAACAGCATCCTTATCACGAACAAATGGTTTGATGAGGTAGCCAAAGCTTTCTTCAAAACCAAAGAGATAAGTGTGGTTGCCCTTGTCTTCAAATTCTTGAATCTTTTCAGCGATGAATTTGAAACCAGTCAGAACGTTGAACATGGTAGCCCCGTAACTTTGGGCAATCTTGGTTACCAATTCAGTTGAAACGATTGATTTACAAAGGGCAGCATTGCTAGGTAGGGTACCTGCTGTCTTGTGGGCTTCCAAGATATACTTGGCAATCAAGGCACCAATTTGGTTACCGGAAAGATTGAGGTAGGAACCATCTGGTTGGCGAATTTCAACACCAAGGCGGTCAGCATCAGGGTCGGTAGCCACCAGAACATCGGCATCGACTTGCCGTCCTAATTCTTCAGAAAGAGCAAAGGCTGACTGATTTTCTGGGTTTGGTGATTTGACGGTTGAGAAATCAGGGTCAGCAACAGCTTGAGCTTCTACGACTTGGACAGAATCAAAGCCAGCTTGAGCTAAAGCCCGACGGGCCAACATTTCACCGGTACCATGAAGAGGGGTATAGACAATCTTCATGTCCTTACCATAGTCATCAATTAATTTTTGGTTGATATTGACCTCTTTAACTTCTTTGAGGTATTCCTTATCAACGTCTTCACCGATGACAGTAATCAGACCAGAAGCTTTAGCTTGATCCAAATCAGCAAGAGCAATTTCAAATGGATTATCAATGGCACGGATAAATTCAGTCAGTGCATCAGCGTCGTGAGGTGGCATTTGTCCTCCATCTTCGCCGTAGACCTTATAACCATTAAATTGTTTAGGGTTATGGCTGGCGGTTACCATGATACCAGCAAAGGCCCCCAAGTGACGAACGGCAAAAGAAAGCTCAGGCGTTGGCCGCAGGCTTTCAAAGACATAAGATTTAATGCCGTGTTGGGCCAAGACTTGTGCCGATTCGAAGGCGAATTCAGATGAGAAGTGACGAGAGTCGTAGGCGATAGCAACCCCTCTGTCTTTGGTCGCTTGGTCTTTTGTTTCAAAGAGTTTTGCTAGGCCTTCGGTTGCTTGACGGACGACATAGATATTGATTCGGTTCGTACCAGCACCAATAATTCCCCGCATACCAGCGGTTCCGAATTCTAGATTAGTATAAAAAGCGTCTTCCTTAGTGGCTTCATCCATCTTGACAAGTTCATCGTGAAGATAGTCAGGAAGATCCTTATAATTGAGCCATTTTTGATAGTTTTCAGTATAAGTCATAGTTGCCTCCTCTATATTTTAACCGCTTTCATTATACCATATCATTAAGACAGCTTCAAGATTTGACCGAGGGTGAATAATCAATAAAAATCAAAAGTTGCATTTTGTTATTTTCTTCGCTTTTAAATTTCTAGGCTTGAGGGAAATCTACGGAAATTACAATTGCAAATTTCCTATTTTCCTCACTAACTTCACAAGTAAATTATTATCGAGTTTACTTGTTCTGTGTCGCAATCTAAAATAGTCTACTGGACTATTTAGTAGGCAGTGCGGAAGGATGAAGAAATTATCCAGTGGATGATGTCTTGAAATCCAAGGAGTTTCATTGCGACACGAAGTTAACGCAGTCGATTTTATTGGCCTAACTGAGTTAATCAGGGAGCTAGCTAATCTCAATGGAGAATAATGTTAGGTCCTCGCCTCTTTAGGAGCTGAGGCCTTTGCTCCGTGATAAGATTGAGCCTCAGTCTCAGTCACAATCTCAATCTTCCGTTATAAGCGACATCGGGACTGTCGCTTACAATACTACGGCGAGAATATCAGAATAAATGCCCTTTGATAAGTGATAGATTGGCTTATATAGGTTGATAGTTTTGATTTTAAATGAGTGTAAATTAGACAACAAGGAACCCTAAACTGCTAGAGTTCAGGGCTCCTTGTTCTTATAAAATAATTTTAGGGATTAATTTTTTATTCGCTCCAAGGCAGGGATGAGGGCTAGAATAACAATCCCGGAGATAATCATTTCTGCAATAGCATTATTAGTAAAGACTAGGGCTAGCAGGTGCTGGACATTCCCGGTGTAGACTCCTGAAAAGAGGAGGTAAATTCCCAAGAATACAAAGATAGTATTGGTGAGCGAACCGATAACTCCCGAAAGTATCAGACCTATTTTATTGGTCATAATTTTGTAGATGAAATAGGGGAAGACCCCGATCAAAATCCGAGGAATGAGGGCAATCAGGAGGGAACGCCAAGAACCGTTTGGAGCAAAGGGAGAGAAGAGGTAGCTGGTTGGCAGAAGGACAATCGTGTTCCTAATAATGCTCATGACTCCCATAAAGCCGCCGAGACCGGCCCCGATTTTGGGGCCATAGATGATGGAAGCTACTATAACTGGTATCATGGTCAGGGTCGGTTTGATGGGAAAGACAAAGATCGCAAAAATCATTTGGCTGACAAATTCGATAACGACCATGGTCGCTAGAAGCAAGGCAATTTGAGCTACCTGACGGGACTTATTTCTTTGATTCATTTAGGGTCTCCTCAATCGTTTGAATAATGGTGGGCAGGTCGGCTAGGGCACCGCGACCGATATCGCCACAAGCAAGCTTACTAGAGCGAGGTTCAATCTCTCTGAAGCCAACCTCTTTTAAGGCCTTTAAATTTCTCTGGGTCAGGGGATTATCGTACATCTTGGTGTTCATAGCAGGTGCCACAAGCTTGGGTGTCTCGCTTGGTAGGGCCAGGGCTGTGGCTGTCACCAGATTATCAGCCATACCATGGGCTAACTTAGCCAAGGTGTTGGCGGAAACAGGAGCGACCAAAAAGAGGTCAGCTTCCTTAGCTAAATCAATATGATTGATACGGCCCGGCTGGTCTTCCGTCATGACATCCAGATAGACGGGATTCTTGGATAGGACCTGGAGGGTTAGAGGAGTGATGAAGTCGGTTGCCGCTTGAGACATGATGACCTGAATCTTATAACCCAGCTTTTTCAATTGGCTGGTCAAGTCTGCAGCCTTGTAGGCCGAGATTGAACCGGTGACCGCAAGTAAAATAGTTTTAGTCATCTTTTGTGACCCTTTCATAAATTTTTTGAGCGATTTCAGTCTTAGTTTTGGCAAGCTCTTGGCTGCTTCCATCAACTAGATAGGCCAGATGTTGCTGGTCATGAATATCAGCCAAATCATTGGCCACAATCAGCTCAGCTTGATTATTTTTTAGGCTGGTCCTAGCAACCGCAAAAAGTTCTTCCTTGGGAACTTGGACTAGGAGCTTAAAGCCAATCAGGCGAATAGCTGGGTTCCATTGCTTAACCAGGCTGATAATCTTTGGGGTCTTCTTGAGAAAGAGGACCTGATTATCAGCAGCTGAGGAAATCTTTGCCTCGCTATTCTTCTTACTAAAGAATTGGGATACATCGTCACTTGCTTGGAGCTCCGCTAGGTCAGTCATGTAGACTGGCGTGTAGTCAGAAACCGCCATGGAGTGGAACAGCACTTGGTGAGTCTTGACCAGGGGCTCTAAAGTTTCTGCCAGACTAGCCACGTCAGTCACGATGTTAATGTCCAGACCTGCTTGGGCTTGAGGTTTGACTGCTGATTTGGTTGTTACCAGAGTGACCTGGTGGCCCTTTTGCAAAAAGAGCTCGGCAATGATTTTGCCAAGGTTTCCTGAAGCATGGTTGGTAATCGAGCGAACCTGATCAATTTTTTCGGATGTTCCGCCTGATGTAATTAGGATTTTCATAGGTTGATTATACTAAAAAGTTCAGTCTTAGTAAATGATTTGATAAGGAAGAATAAGGTGAAGAAAGAGCAAGGGAAACGAGTAAAATCCGAACAAATAAATTTAAAACAAAGAAAATATGCGTATTTTTATCATATCTGCTATAATGGATTTATCCTATTAAAAATGAGGTATGTCATGAAGTCTGATATTGAAATTGCACAAGAAGTTGAGCTTCAACCCATCAGCCAGATTGCCGAGAAGGTTGGCATCGAGGCAGAGGATTTGGAGCTCTATGGTAAGTATAAAGCTAAGATTTCCCTTGATAAAATCAAGGCAAGCAAGGCCAAAAAGACTGGGAAGCTTATTTTAGTGACCGCTATCAATCCGACACCAGCCGGTGAAGGTAAATCGACTGTCACCATCGGTTTGGCTGATGCCCTCAATCAGCTGGGCAAAAAGACCATGATTGCCCTGCGGGAACCTTCTCTAGGCCCTGTCATGGGAATCAAGGGTGGTGCAGCCGGTGGAGGTTATGCTCAAGTCCTGCCTATGGAAGACATCAACCTCCATTTTACTGGCGACATGCACGCTATCACAACGGCCAATAATGCCTTGTCAGCTTTGATTGATAACCACCTTCACCAAGGAAATGAGCTGGGGATTGATCAACGCCGGATTATCTGGAAGCGGGTCCTTGATCTCAATGACCGGGCTTTGCGGCATGTGACCATTGGTCTGGGTAGCCCTGTCAATGGGATTCCGCGCGAAGATGGCTTTGACATCACCGTTGCTTCAGAAATTATGGCGATTCTCTGTCTGGCAACAGATCTCAAGGACCTTAAGGAACGTCTGGCTTCAATTGTTATTGGCTATCACTATGATAGAAGTCCCGTTTATGTGCGTGACCTCAAGGTTGAAGGTGCCCTGACTCTAATTCTCAAGGATGCCATTAAGCCAAATTTGGTTCAGACTATCTACGGTACGCCGGCCCTGGTTCATGGTGGTCCTTTCGCTAATATTGCCCATGGCTGTAATTCGGTTCTAGCGACGGCGACGGCTCTTGGTTTAGCGGATTATACTGTTACCGAGGCTGGATTCGGAGCGGATCTGGGAGCAGAGAAATTCCTTGACATCAAGACCCCAAATCTGCCCAAGGCACCGGATGCAGTAGTTATTGTAGCAACCTTGCGGGCCCTCAAGATGCACGGTGGGGTTGCCAAGTCAGACCTGACTGAAGAAAATGTTCAGGCAGTCAAGGACGGCTTTGCCAACCTCAAACGCCATGTGGAAAACGTTCGGAAATTTGGTCTTCCCGCTATCGTGGCTATCAATGAGTTTGTCTCAGATACACCAGCAGAAATTCAAGCCCTCAAGGAACTCTGTGCTGACATTGATGTGCCAGTTGAACTAGCAAGTGTCTGGGCCCATGGAGCCGACGGTGGTCAAGACCTAGCTAAAAGCTTGGTCAACTTGGTTGAAGGCCAAGATAGCCATTATACTCGTCTCTATGATAATGAAGCAAGTTTGGAAGATAAGATTAGGACCATTGTCACAGGAATTTACGGTGGTAAGGGTGTCGAGTTTGCAGCCAAAGCCAAGACGCAAATCAAGCAGTTCCAGGCCAATGGCTGGGATAAGCTACCGGTCTGCATGGCCAAGACCCAGTATTCTTTTTCAGACAACCAAAACTTGCTGGGGGCTCCAGAAGATTTCACCATTACCATCCGTGAATTAGTTCCTAAGACAGGGGCTGGCTTCATCGTTGCCCTGACTGGCAATGTCATGACCATGCCTGGCCTGCCCAAGCAGCCGGCCGCCCTCAAGATGGATGTTGCTGAAGACGGTACGGCTCTTGGATTGTTCTAATCTTCAAAAGTGCGTTATACTACATCATCACTTAAAAAGCCAACTTTGATTGGCTTTTTATAATGTCATGAAATTATGCCTGAGTATCTTCTGTTCTGGTTTATCCCACGCAGCTATGCAGGAAAGAAGTCTAATATCCAATGAGCACACTTTGCTGACTTTAGCCTAGTTATCCAAGCGCTGTTTATGCTCTTTCGGCTCGGCGATACTGAATAAAGTTGGTCGATTTCACTAACGTTGTGAAGGTAGTAAGGGAGCTAGGGAGTGAGACAATCGTGATTTCGTCAAATCGATTTTCCTCACTCTCTGATTTTTTAGATTCGATAAGAAATAGTCTATTCCCAGACTATTTCTTTCTCACCCCCGCACAGTTGATTAGGATGACCGCTATCACTGGTTTAACAAGGGAGATAAGGACCTTACCGCCGTTTCACTGGCATGTGAGTGACTAAACACTGAAGTATCAAGTCACTCATTACAAATCGACCACTGGGTCAAAGTGGTTGATGTTGAAAAAGTAATGAAGTGAGGACTTTTGTCCCAGCCTCGTTAGAGCACTGCCACTTTAGTGGTTGCGGTCTTTGCTCCTTTCTATTTTTGATTTTCATCGAGTATAATACCGAAATGGGAAAATGAAATTCCCGACAAGATTGATGAATGGGCAACACCTAAAAAGCTATTGATACAGGTAGAGGAGTGCTAGTTATCATTATCCATTGGCCAGAGAAGTGGCTTCATAGCAATTAATTGACGCAACTATTGATCCTTTGATACAATTGGAACATCAATAAAAAGGGGATTCTTATGGAACTATATGATATTATTGTTATCGGTTTTGGCAAGGCTGGAAAAACTTTCGCAGCAAAATCTGCAGCGCAGGGTAAAAAGGTGGCCATGATTGAGAAAGATGCTAATATGTACGGTGGAACTTGTATAAATGTTGGCTGTATTCCTACAAAAGTCTTGATACATTCAGCCGAAACTGGTCATAACTTTTCAGAAGCAATGGCCGAGCGTAAAAAAGTAACGGAGCGCCTGCGTGCTAAAAACTTTGCTATGCTAGACAAGGCTCCAACGGCTGATGTATACAATGCTACTGCCAGATTTGTTTCCAATAAAGTAGTTGAAATTACTTCGAACGGTGAGAGCAAACAGTTATCAGCCCAAGTTATTATCATCAATACTGGTGCAGTTTCAAATAGATTGCCAATCCTTGGATTGAAAGACAGCAAGCATGTCTACGATAGCACAGAGATTCAAAATTTGGAGCAACAGCCAAAACGTCTGGGCATTATTGGCGGTGGTAATATTGGTTTAGAATTTGCTAGTCTCTACGCAAAACTCGGTTCAGAGGTGACTGTCTTTGATCCTATGTCTCGGATTTTTGTACGTGAAGAAGAGGAAATCTCCTTACTTGCCAAAGAATACATGGAAGAAGCAGGGGTGGCTTTTGAGCTTAACTCTAATATCTCTCGAATATCTAATAAGGATGACTCTGTTATTATCACCACACAGAATGGCGATTATTCGTTTGATGCAGTACTTCATGCGACTGGACGGCGAGCAAATACAGATAGTCTTGGTCTTGAAAATACTGACATTGCACTTACTGACCGCGGTGCTATAAAGGTAGATGATTTTTGTCAAACCAGCGTTGAAAATATCTTTGCCGTTGGTGATGTTAATGGCGGTCTTCAATTTACCTATGTCTCATTGGATGACTTCCGTATTGTCTGGAATTACCTTAATGGCGATCGATCTTATTCTGCAGCTAATCGCCACCATGTTCCAAACACGACATTTATCAATCCGCCGCTGGCGCGTGTAGGAATTGATGAAGCAACTGCCAAGAAACAGGGACTCAATTACAAGGCCAATAGCCTACCGGTTGCTGGTATGCCAAGAGGACATGTCAATGGAGACTTACGCGGTATTTTTAAGGTGGTTATTGATGTAGACAGTCAGCAGATTTTAGGGGCAACTCTCTTTGGTCAAGAGGCGCATGAACTGATTAATCTCATTACTTTGGCTATGGATAATGGTATTCCTTATACTTACTTTCAACAGCAAATTTTTACACATCCGACCATGGCTGAGAATCTTAATGATATTTTTAATTTTTAAAAAAGATGAGTTTGAAACAAAGCTAGTTTCAGCTCAAAAAATAGAGGTTCACTTTTTGGTGAGTCTCTATTTTTAGTTTTGAGCCATTTTTTTATTGAGGGAAAAAATATTTTTCTCCGTCTTTTTTTGTCACGATTCTATGTTATAATTAGGAGCATATATTTAACCTGAGAGGGGAGATTATCATAGACGAAGAAACAAAAACAAGGCGGCTCTTAAAAAGAGGGCGGCGGAGCTTATTGCGGGGAATTTTTAGTCGGACGACGGTTATCGTCTTGCTGTTGATCCTGCAGCTTTATGTGATTGCGGCTGGTTATATCTGGTTTCAACAATACCAAATTCATATTCAAATTGTTGGTTTAATTATCG
The DNA here is from genome assembly GCF_000686605.1 of Streptococcus sobrinus DSM 20742 = ATCC 33478. GTDB lineage: Bacteria > Bacillota > Bacilli > Lactobacillales > Streptococcaceae > Streptococcus > Streptococcus sobrinus. The sequence continues at coordinate 86,974 of NZ_JMLC01000004.1, forward strand.
CAATTGCCTCGGTCCTTTATTTGATTAATAGTGATATGGATAGTACCGCCAAATTGACTTGGATGTTGGTGGTTCTTCCCATGCCTATCTTGGGAGGTCTCTTCTTACTTTACACTAAAATTGACTGGGGCTACAATGGGATGAAGCGGCAAACTATGGGCAATGTCGAAAAAACGTCACCTTTACTCCATCAAAATGATTCCGTTCTAGCCGAACTAAAGACTTCCCACAGCACAGCCTTTAATTTGGCCAAGTATCTTAGCTTTGGTGATAATCATTTTCCGGTCTATAAGAATAGTCAGGTTACCTATTTTCCATCTGGCGAAGCCAAGTTTGCCGAGCTTAAAAAGCAATTGCGTCAGGCCAAACACTATATTTTTATGGAATACTTCATCATTGATGAAGGCTTGATGTGGGGCGAAATTCTTAATATTTTAGAAGAAAAGGTGGCGCAAGGGCTTGAGGTTCGGGTCATGTATGATGGCATGATTGAGATGACAACCTTGAGTTTTGATTACAGCAAACGGCTGGAAAGATTGGGGATTAAGTCCAAGGCTTTCGCACCTCTGTCCCCCTTCCTATCAACCTATTATAACTATCGGGACCACCGTAAGATTGTGGTCATTGATGGTGAGGTGGCCTTTACTGGTGGTGTTAATCTGGCGGATGAATACATCAACGAGATTGAACGCTTTGGTCATTGGAAGGATACGGCCATCATGGTGCGTGGCCGGGCGGTCGATACCTTCTTGATTCTCTTCATGCAAATGTGGGGGACTATTAAGGATGAGCACAAGGAAGTTCAAGCCTACCTGAGTCACCATGAAAACAAATTGACAACTGACGGCTTTGTTATTCCTTACGGGGATTCTCCCTTGGATAATGAAAAGGTCGGAGAGAACGTCTACATTGATATTCTTAATCACGCCCGTGATTATGTCCATATCATGACCCCTTATTTGATTTTGGATAGTGAAATGGAGCACGCTCTCAGGTTTGCGGCTGAGCGGGGCGTGGATGTGAGAATCATTATGCCAGGAATTCCTGATAAGCAAGTTCCTTACTTCTTGGCCAAGACCTATTACAGGCCTCTCTTGGCATCTGGTGTCAAGATTTACGAATACAGTCCTGGCTTTGTTCATGCCAAGGTCTTTGTGGCTGATGATAGTCGGGCCGTTGTCGGTACTATCAATTTGGATTATCGCAGTCTTTATCACCATTTTGAATGTGCCACTTATCTCTATCATTCTTCGGAAATTCCTAAGATTGAGCGGGATTTCCAGGCGACCCTTGAAGAATGCCGTCAGGTTACTCCAGAAACCCTCAAGAAATTGCCTTTCTCAGAAAAAGCAATTGGAGCAGTAGTAAAGGCCGTCGCTCCTTTGCTTTAAATCTGATTATATGTTAGAATGATTGCATGCGATGAGTCGATTTGGTCTTTAAGACCATTTTCGCTGGGAGGTCATTAACGCAGGAGCGGACCTTGATAGTCTGTGTGAACCTTTCTATCACACTTTATAAGTGCCCTTGAGCCTAGGTGGAAACCTAGGCTTTTTAACATAGCTTCAAGAAAATTTTCTTCGTAAAAAAACAATAAAACTACTAACTGACTTAGTAGTTTTATTGTAGTTTTATTGTAGTTTTATTGTTTGACAACGATTTATAGATATTGATGAGGACGGTCAGACATACTGTTATTCATCTCTTGATTTAAAGTTTTTCGTAAAAATAAAAAGGGATTCCAATTATCTGGTCATTGAAACGCTTAAAATTCTTTGTCTGCCCCATCCATTCAGGAAGTAGAGCGAAACCACTCCCTTGCTCGACTAAGTTCATAATATTTTTAAAAGAGTCCAGTTCGATAATTTGTTTTGAGCTTGGATAGTCAATCAAAGATTTTTTCCTAAATGGACAGGACTTATCCTTACTGACAATCAGGGGTAATTCCTCTTGAGATCCTGGTTCTTCCAAGGATAGATAGGAGGCTACAATTTTATTTGATTGAACTCTATAATTTGTTAAATTAGTTAGGGCTTGATAGCAGAAAATTTTATCAAATTCTTTTTCTCGCAGTCTAGTAAAAATATCGGAACTCTTGCAAATATCAATATCATCATTGCCTATGTCCACTCTTTTTTTATAGTGAATATCCCAGTCCAGTAGAAGCTCTGAAATCAGCACAGATTTTTTGGTTGGCTGCATATTGGCTTGAAGAGCCTTCAAATTCGTGAGTGTTGCTGTAGCAAATCGATAAAATTCTCGACCATTTACTGTTGGCACGACACCGGTATACTTTCTTGAAAAAAGTTGTACGCCCATTTCCCTCTCGATAGCTTGTAGTCTGGCACTGATATTGGATTGCGCATATCCCAAGGCTTTAGCGCTTTGATTTAAAGAACCAGTCTCATAAATATTGATAAATATACTTAAGTCATTAAGATTCATGCGCCACCCCTTATCACTTTTTTTGATAAGTATATCATAAATTGGTACTATGCAAAATTCTTTCCAGAGGTTACTATGGGTATATCAAATTTTTAGGAGGACAACTGATGCAAGCGATGCAATATCACATCACTCTGCCATCTGATTATGATATGGTGATTATCAGGCAAAGGGTGGGTCAAACCGGCCATCTAATGGATAGCTTTCCCGGCCTGCTCTTTAAAGCTTTTTTAATCGGCGAAAAGGCACAAGGTGAGCAGCACAATAGTTACTGTCCCCTCTATGTCTGGCAAGATGATAAGGGGATGACTGATTTTATCTTTAATGGCTATTTCGACAATATCCTAAGAGACTTTGGTTGGCGACCTATCGAAATTGGTGTAACCGCCTCAGTCGTTTTAAAAGAAAATTTTGAAGCCAGCAAATTTGTAACTTTAGAAGTTATTGACATAGCATCCACAGAAAGTTTAGAGTCTTTTCCTCTTCATGAAAAAATCCAAGAAGAGGAGTTAGGAAAAGTCATTAGTTACAATCCCGATAAGTGGAAAAAGAACATTTTCACTTTCTATGCTGACAAACCTCAGAAACAAGAAAATATACAACTATTTGAAATCTTACATATTTCAAGATGAAGATATTAAACTCGTAATAGATAAAGGAAAAATGATGATTCATTTCTTATGTATGCCATTCCGTAATGTGTAAAATAAAAATAGGATTTTGATTGGAAATCCGAATTCTCGAGACAGGGATCATCAAGCTGCTAGGGTATTCTTAAATATTAAAACTTTTCATTTCACCTTTTCATTCCTCTATAAAAAGTGTATAATGTACCTATTATAAATTTTTAGAAAATTTTGACGAACAATCTATTGAGGAAGGTCTAAACTATGGGATACACAGTAGCTGTTGTTGGTGCCACTGGTGCCGTCGGAACTCGCATGATTCAACAATTGGAACAGTCCAATCTACCGATTGACAAGATTCGCCTCTTGTCGTCCAGTCGGTCAGCTGGCAAGGTTCTTAAGTACAAGGGTCAGGATGTGACAGTTGAATTGACCACTGAGGACTCTTTTGCTGGCGTTGATATTGCCCTCTTTTCTGCAGGTAGTTCTGTCTCAGCTAAATTTGCCCCTTATGCGGTTAAGGCAGGAGCAGTTGTCGTGGATAATACCTCTTACTTCCGGCAAAATCCTGATGTGCCTTTGGTTGTTCCGGAGGTCAATGCCCATGCTTTAGAAGCTCACAATGGGATCGTCTCTTGTCCTAACTGTTCTACCATTCAGATGATGGTAGCTTTGGAACCTGTCCGCCAAAAATGGGGCTTGGAACGGATTATCGTTTCGACCTATCAAGCGGTCTCTGGTGCTGGTCAATCTGCCATCAATGAAACTGAGCGGGAACTCAAGGAAGTCCTCAATGATGGTAAGGATCCTAAGGATGTCAAGGCTGAAATTCTGCCAGCTGGTGGTGACAAGAAGCATTATCCAATTGCTTTCAATGCCTTGGCTCAAATTGATGTCTTCACCGATAACGATTATACCTATGAAGAAATGAAGATGACCAATGAGACCAAGAAAATCATGGAAGATGATGCCATTGCTGTCTCTGCAACCTGTGTACGGATTCCTGTTCTTTTAGCCCACTCTGAATCGGTCTATATCGAAACCAAGGAAGTTGCTCCAATTGAAGAAGTTAAGGCAGCCATTGCCAACTTCCCAGGTGCGGTTCTTGAGGACGATGTGGCCCACCAAGTTTACCCACAAGCTGTCAATGCTGTCGGTAAGCGGGAAACCTTCGTTGGTCGGATTCGCAAGGACTTGGATGCTGAAAAGGGAATTCACATGTGGGTCGTTTCAGACAACCTTCTCAAAGGTGCTGCTTGGAACTCTGTCCAAATCGCAGAAAGCCTTCATGAAAAAGGTCTGGTTCGTCCAACCAAAGGATTAAAATTTGAATTGAAATAAGGGATTACGACTAGGAGTCTGGGACAGGAGTCTCCAGACTTCTTTTTTGTCAGGGGCTAGCTTGCTCTCTGGCGTCAACATTTTATATTGAGTTAAAATCAAAACTACCGATTTATATAAGCAAAATAGATCACTCTTTTGTATTCGATTGTAAAAGAGGTGAGCTTAATCTGATATTTTCGCCGTAGTGGTATTATAAGTGACACAGTTGATGTCACTTATAACGGAATGTTTGAGACTTTAGGCTCAAATATTAGGAATGAAACTCCCTCAGGAGTTTGCTTCCGTCCGCACTACCCAAGAAAATATCAAAATTTACTTTTGATATATATTGAGTATTAGGAGGTTATTATGACTGCTCAAGAATCTATCCAACAACTACGTCAGGCTAAAATTATCACAGCCATGATTACGCCCTTCAAGCCTGATGGCTCTATCAATTTTGATGCTCTGCCTGATTTAGTGGAACATCTCTTAAGTCACCACACCCAGGGTCTGCTTCTGGCTGGTACGACGGCAGAAAGTCCAACTCTGACCCATGACGAGGAATTGGAGCTCTTCAAAGCTGTTCAGAAGATTGTCAAAGGTCGGGTACCCTTGATTGCTGGTGTGGGTACCAATGATACTAGGGACTCGGTTGACTTTGCTAAGGAAGTCGCTGCCTTTGGTGGTTTTGCGGCTGGTTTGGCGATTGTGCCTTACTACAATAAACCTTCCCAAGAAGGCATGTATCAACATTTCAAGGCTATTGCCGATGCTAGTGACCTGCCAATTATTATTTATAATATTCCTGGTCGGGTCGTGGTTGAAATGGCTCCCGATACCCTCTTGCGTTTGGCCGAACATCCTAACATCATCGGGGTCAAGGAATGTACCAGCCTAGACAATATGGCCTATTTGATTGAGCACAAACCGAATGATTTCTTGGTTTATACGGGTGAGGATGGGGAAGCCTTCCATGCCATGAATATCGGGGCTGACGGGGTGATTTCTGTTGCCAGTCATTCCAACGGGGAAGAGATGCATCAGATGTTGCAGGCCATTGAAGACAGCGACATCAAGAAGGCAGCCAGCATCCAACGCAAGTTCATTCCTAAGGTTAATGCCCTCTTCTCTGTTCCAAGTCCAGCTCCAGTCAAGGCTGTTCTCAACCACCTTGGCTTTGAAGTCGGCCCTCTGCGTCTGCCATTGGTTGCCTGCACGCCAGAAGAAGAAAAGCGCATTATCAAGGTGGTTTTGGAAGAAGATATCGAAGCTACACGTCAAACCGTGACCGGTGTTGTGCGGCCAGACTATTAAGTTATTAACTCGGCGATTGGCAGACACTTGGCTTGACAAAAGTCTGACAGCCAAGGATAATGAAGATAGAAATTACAAATATTTGTCTAAGTCACGTTGACTGGAGAGAAGTGGAACCGGTTGTTTGCTTCATTAGATTTCTTTAGTCAATTAAACTTAGCTAGCAATAGAGAAAAGAGGCGGTTTCATGCAAATTACCAAACGTAGTGGTCAGGTTGTTGAATTTGATCCCGATAAAATTTATCAGGCCATTCTCAAGGCGGCCCAGTCTGTCTTTGTTCTTGATGACAAGCTTCGTCAGGAACTAGCAGAAGTCACTAAGAAGGTCGTTATTGACCTTGAGGAAGCCCATGCTGATCGGCCAACCATTTCCATGGTTCAGTCTCAGGTTGAAAATCGTCTCATGGATGCGGGTTATATCAACATTGCTGAGCACTATATTGCCTACCGTTTGCAAAGGGATTTGGAACGCAATGGCTATGGGGACCAGATTGCTGTTCATCTGCGTTTTGAAAAATTGAAATAAGTTAAAGACCAGCGATTGCTCTCGCTGGTCTTTTTAGGTCTATGCCGTGTCAAAATGACCCGGGGAGTGGACAGGATTATCAGGCATCGGCCCGCTTTGGATCTAGGTGGTATTTACTTAGTTTAGCTTAGCTTAGCTTTTTCTCAATGTCTAGTCACTTGAGCCATCTCAAACAAGGGCACAGGAAGGAGGCTAGCTGCATACGATTTCTTAGTCATTCGCTATTCTAAACTTTTTTCAGTATATCACTGGCGGGCTGGGCAACTTGGGTCTTCCTTACCCATGATGTCAGTGTGCAGAAGTAGCATCTGAGGTTTTTCTACTTATAACCCTTAGCGATTTTTGTCACTTTCTTTAGCGTTTTTGCTAGAGTCTGGTCATTGGCTAGGTAGAGGTAAGCTGATTCTTTTTGGTCCATCCTAGTAGCCGGATCCAGGCTAGTTAGCCCTCTTTCTTTGAAGGGGCCTAGTTTAAGGTCACTTGGTAGTTTAATACTAATTTGCTTAGGCCCGCTTTGATAGACCAACTGTTTGGGAAGCCTATAACAGAGCTCTTTAGCACTTTCTTGACGTTGGTTGAAGAAGTGCTTGAGTTGGGTAAGGTTCTTCTTGAACATGCCATTATCCAAATACAAAGATAGGGCCTGCTGCATAATCAGGCTAGTATCGTAATCCATCATTTTTTTATAGGTCAAAAAAGCCGAAACCAAGGTCTGGGGAAGCAGGGAGAGGCCTAGTCTGAGAGCGGGGAAGAGGGTGGTGGAGAAGGATTTAAGGTAGATAACTCTTTCCTGAGTATCATAATAGTGCAGGGGGAGGTTGTCTGAGCTGGCGAAATCCCCCATGTAGTCATCCTCAATGATATAGACATCGTATTGCTGAGCTAAATCAACTAGGGCCTGTTTTTCCTGGGAGTTGTAAGAAAGTCCCAAGGGGTTAGAAATTCTAGGAATGGTATAGAAAAACTTGATAGGCTGTTTCTTAAAGAGCTCTTCAAGCTGGTCTAAGTCAAGTCCAGTAAAGTCCCTTTCGATGGTTAGGTAGGAAAGCCCTTGCTGGCTGACCAGACTATTCATCCTGTGGTAGGTGGGCTGCTCCAGCAGGATGGTCGATTTTCCGTTGGGAAAAGCCATCTGGGAGAGAATATAGAGGGCCTGCTGGGTTCCTGAAGTGACCACCAAATTTTCCACCTTGCTGTAGATATTTTGGTCAAAGAGATGGCTCTGCAGAGAGTCCAGGAGTTTGGCCAAGCCTTCTTGTTGCTGGTAGTAGTTGAAGAGGTAGTTTTCCCGTCCCACCAGGGTTTCTGATAGGCAGGTTTTGAAATCATCATAGGCCAGTCTGTTGTAGGCTTCTAGACTGATGGCCAGATTCTCCTTTTCCTGTTCCTGGCCCTCTAGAACGTAATAGCCACTCTTGGGCACGGCGTAAATTAGATTTTGATATTTGAGCTCAAGCAGGGCTCGCTGGGCCGTATCCTTGCTACAATTGTAATCTTGACTGAGCTGGCGGACGGAAGGGACCTTATCTCCCTTTTTGAGTTGACCGCTTCGGATGGCCTTAGTCAGGCTCTGACTTATGGTCTGAAATTTACTAGGCATAATCTGTCCCCATACAGTTTATTGATAAAACTATTGTAACTTAATTGGGCTTGGCATACAATGGGAAGCATCAAAAGGTCCCAACGAGGAACCTTTACTTAATGAGGTGATGCTGATGTCAACGAAAAGAATTACACTTGCAGCTCTCTTTATGGCCTTGGTCATTATTTTGAGCTCCTCCTATCTGTCCGTGCCTGTCCCTGGTGGCCATTTTTATGTCAATGGTATTCTCATTTGCTTGGTCGGTCTGCTTTTTCCACCAACCGAGAGTGTCATTGTGGCAGGGATTGGTTCCTTCATTGGGGATTTTCTCTTTTATCCAGCTCCCATGTTTGTTACCCTAGTTAGTCATAGCCTGCAGGTCTTGGCCATTAGTCTTTTGGTAAAGCAGGCCTATGAGAGCCTGTCTAAAAGCCGATTTTTTACGGCTCTGGTCTTGGGTGCCATCCTTAATCTCATCGGTTACTTTCTGGGGCGGTCTTTCCTCTATGCCAATCTGCCAACGGCTCTGATGAAATTGCCCTTTGATACCTTCGCAGCGGTGCTTTCCATCGTGATTGTTTACTTTATTTACTACCATACCCGCTTTGTTGCCATGTTTAAAAAGGCTTGGGAGAATTGAGAAAATCTAGTAGAAGTGATTGTTTCAGAAATCACTTCTTTTTTTAACAGGATTTTAAAGTTGTCGCTCAGGCTTTTTGCAGGAATTCCATGGTATAATATTACTACTATTTGAAATTTTTAAGGAGTGTCATGGCAAGTATTCAATGGTTTCCTGGCCACATGTCCAAGGCTAGACGGCAGGTGCAGGAAAATCTCAAGTTTGTAGATTTTGTGACGGTTCTGGTGGATGCCCGTCTGCCCTTGTCCAGTCAAAATCCCATGCTTAATAAGATTGTGGGTGACAAGCCCAAGCTTTTGATTTTAAACAAGGCGGACTTGGCCGATCCACAAATTGTCAAGGAATGGCAGGCCTATTTCCAAGGTCAGGGCATTAAGACCTTGCTGATCAATGCCAAGGAACAGGCGACAGTCAAGAAATTGACCGAGGCAGCCAAGAGCTTGATGGCAGATAAATTAGCTCGCTTGCGAGAAAAGGGCATTAAAAAAGAGACCCTACGAACCATGATTATCGGTATTCCTAATGCTGGTAAGTCAACTCTTATGAATCGGTTGGCGGGTAAGAAAATCGCTGTGGTCGGCAATAAGCCGGGCGTGACCAAGGGGCAGCAGTGGCTTAAATCTAACAAGGACTTGGAAATCTTAGATACGCCTGGGATTCTCTGGCCCAAGTTTGAGGACCAGCTGGTCGGCTTGAAATTAGCCCTGACTGGTGCCATTAAGGACAATTTGTTGCCTATGGATGAAGTTACCATTTTTGGCCTCAACTATTTTAAGGAAAATTATCCAGAGCGTCTGCAGGAGCGTTTCCAGGGCCTTGATTTGCGGCAAGAAGCTCCTGAGATGATTATGGATTTGACTCAGAAATTGGGCTTTCGTGATGACTACGACCGTTTTTACAGTCTTTTTGTCAAGGAGGTTCGCGATGGCAAGCTGGGTCGCTATACGCTAGATAAGGTCAGTGACTTAGATGGCGACGATTAAGGAAATCAAGGACCTCTTGGCTGGAGTGACAGACCTAGCAAGCCCAATTTTTAAGGAATTGGCGGCTGATGAACGTTCAGGCGTCCAAGCTGCTATCAAGAAACGCCAGAGAGAAATTCAGGCTGATTTGGCAGAGGACAAGCGGCTGGAAACCATGCTAACCTATGAAAGGGAACTCTACGCCACTGGTCTGGAGTTGATTGCTGGCATTGATGAGGTTGGGCGTGGCCCCTTAGCAGGACCTGTGGTAGCTGCAGCTGTCATTCTCCCCAAGAATTGTAAAATCAAAGGTCTCAATGATAGCAAGAAAATTCCCAAGAAAAAGCACGGGCAGATTTACCAGCAAGTCATGGAGCAAGCCACGGCTGTCGGTCTTGGCTTTCAGTCCAATGAGATCATCGACCAGGTCAATATCTACCAGGCGACCAAGCTGGCCATGAAAGAAGCAGTTGCCAAGTTGGATCAGCAACCCCAGCATCTCTTGATTGATGCCATGGAGCTGGACTTGGAGATTTCTCAGACGTCAATCATCAAGGGAGATGCCAATAGTCTCTCCATCGCAGCGGCTTCAATTGTGGCCAAGGTGACTAGGGACCGTCTGATGGCGGATTACGATAAGCAATATCCTGGTTATGATCTTGCCCACAATGCTGGCTATGGTACCAAGTCTCATCTTGAGGGCCTGAAAAAATTGGGTGTCTGCCCTATCCACCGTCGCAGTTTTGAACCGGTCAAGTCTATGGTCGAGTTATAAATTTGGCAGATGGTTCTTAGATTTTGGAGGAAGCACATGGTCATGAAGATAGAAGACTTTCGTCGGGCCTTAAATGCCAGTTCAGTCATCCCAGCAGGGTCTGAACTAGCCCAAGAATTTCATGCCTACAGTCAGAGGGCTCTGAAAATTACCAGCCAAATCAATGGCTCCTATAAAAGTCCGGAAGAAATTGTCCAGCTGATGCGGGAATTGACTGGCCAAGAAGTTTCAGATAATTTGCGGATTTTTCCGCCCTTTTCGACCGATTGTGGGATCAATATCAAGTTTGGCCAGGCTGTTTTTATCAATTCTGGTTGCCGCTTTCAGGACCAGGCGGGTGTTAGCATTGGCGACAATTGTTTGATTGGGCACAATGTGGTCTTGGCCACGCTAAACCATGACTTGCAACCAAATCGGCGGGGGGATCTCTATCTGGCTCCCATCACAATCGGCAAGGATGTTTGGATTGGCTCCAATGTGACCGTGACCCAAGGGGTTACTATCGGCCAGGGAGCGGTGATTGCTTCAGGAGCGGTCGTCAATCGCGATGTTCCAGCTAATACCGTTGTTGGCGGTGTGCCAGATCGAATGATTAAAAGAATTGAAGTCGAAGATTAAAGTAATGGGGCAAGTAGCCCCATAATAGAATGGAAGTGCTATGGGAAAAGTAACAGAACGTGAAAAAATGTTGGCAGGCCGTCTCTATGATGCCTCTGACTCAGAATTAGTCGATCTTCGCCAGCAGGCTAGGGTCATTACGCGGATGTTCAATGCCGAAGAAGACGAGGATCAGGCTCAGGCCCTCCTCAAGACCTTCTTTGGTAAGACAGGACAGAATATTACTGTTCATCCTCGCTTTGTCTGCGATTACGGTAGCAATATCTATGTTGGTGAAAATTTCTATGCCAACTATGACTGTACTTTCTTGGATGTCTGTGAGATTCGGATTGGTGATAATGCCATGTTCGGTCCTAATTGTCAGCTCTTGACAGCCCTCCATCCCCTGGATGCTGAGGAGAGAATCAGGGGCAAGGAGTATGGCAGTCCTATTACCATTGGCGATAATGTTTGGTGTGGTGCTGGTGCAACTATTTTGCCTGGGGTAAATCTGGGCGACAATGTGGTTGTCGGTGCTGGCTCGGTGGTTACCAAGTCCTTTGGCGACAATGTCGTTCTGGCTGGAAATCCGGCTCGCATGATTAAGGACCTGACGGAAACCAGTTGTCTGACCATTGATATTGGCGGGAGTGCCATTAAGTATGGTCTGATTGATGAACGCTTGGTCGTGACCGAGGAAAATCAAGTGCCGACTCCAGCCAGTCTGGAAGAATTCTGGTCTAGTTTGACAGCCATTGTTGAGGAATACCAGGAGAAAATCAAAGCTATTGCGATTTCTTGTCCAGGTGAAATCAGCAAAAACGGTCGGGTCTTTCGTGGCGGCCTCATCCCTTATTTGAAGAATGTTCCCCTAGCGAAGCAATTGTCCGAACAATTTTCCATGCCGGTCTCTGTTCTCAATGATGCCAACGCTGCGGCCCTGGCTGAGACCAAGTCGGGCGTGCTCAAGGACAGCCATTGCGGTGCTATTCTGGTCTTGGGAACTGGCGTTGGTCTAGGAGTGGTCTCAGAAAATCGTCTGGTTACTTTCCCTTCGAGAGATTTGCGACCAAGTCTCCAAGATTTAAGGACTAATGATGAATCTGTCTGGCGACAAATTAGCCACAGCCTGGAGCTCAACCGTATCGGGATTGAGAGTCTCTTCTCTAATGCCGGCTCTGCCGTTAAATTTATTGCTGATGCCAGTCAGCTTCTGAACCTAAAAGAAGCTGATGGTCAGAAGGTCTTCCAAGCTCTAGAAAATGAGCCTTCAGAAGAATTGCAAGAGCTCTTTGAGACCTACTGTCGAGACATTGCCTTTCTGATTCTCAATCTTCAGACCTTCCTTAAGGTGGAAAATTTGGCTATCGGTGGTGGTATTTCCGCCCAGCCCCTTTTGGTCAAAGCTATCGGAGAGCAGTATGACAAGCTCTTCGCCAGCGTTCTGGCCTTCCAGCATTTTGAACAATTGGAAATTGAGGGAGCTAAAAATGGTAATAAGGCCAACCTCATCGGGGCCTACCTCTACTTGATGACTAGTCGGAAGTAATGGTCTTGACCGCTGGGATTCAGCTTCCAAGATAAACGCTGCCCTGGTATTTTCTATGATCAAGCTTGTCCGAGTTCAGCTAGGCCGCTGCTCCATTTCCCCAAGTCGCATTTGCTCGGGGTCGCACGTCATTCGTTAATCCAAGATTATATTGAATTAGCCCTGCATTTTTGCGGGGCTTTTCGGATAGATAGGTAGAGGTGATTCTATGAATAATTTTGAACTCTTCAAGCTCAAACAGGCGGGCTTGACCAACCTGCAGATTCTTAATATCTTGGACTACCGGAAGGAGATTGGTAAGTCCCTGTCCCTGCGGGATATGGCCGTAGTTTCCCAGACCAGCAAGGCCGGTCATTTTATGGAGACTTACAAGCACCTGGATCTCAAGGACTTGCGTCAGCAATTTAATCGTTTTCCTTCTCTTTCTATTTTGGATAAGGAATATCCCGAGGATTTAGCTCAAATCTACAATCCTCCCGTTCTCCTCTTTTATCAGGGGGATTTAACGCTTCTGGATGCCCCAAAACTTTCCCTAGTAGGTTCCAGAAATTGTACACAAATGGGAACCAAGTCAGTTCAGAAAATTATCCGCAACCTAGAAAATCGCTTTGTCATCGTTTCTGGACTGGCAAGAGGAATTGATACTGCAGCCCACATTGCCTGTCTAAAAAATGGCGGTAAAACCATTGCTGTTGTCGGGACCGGTTTGGATGTTTACTACCCAAAAGAAAACCGCGATCTGCAGGATTATTTGGCCAAGCACCACCTAGTTTTGTCTGAATACGAGCCAGGACAAGACCCGCTCAAATTTCATTTTCCCGAACGCAATCGCATCATCGCGGGTCTCTCAAGAGGAACAGTCGTGGTCCAAGCCAAGCAACGCTCGGGCAGTCTGATTACCTGCGAGCGGGCTATGGAGGAAGGACGGGATGTCTTTGCGGTTCCCGGAAACATCATTGACGGTCAATCAGACGGCTGTCATCATCTCATTCAAGAGGGAGCCAAGTGCATCATGACGGGCCAGGATATTCTGGCAGAATATGAGTAAGAGTCGGGTTGAGACCTGATTTTTTTTGAATTGCGACAGTCAGATAAGTGGGCCGATAATGCTCAATTATCTAACTTAGTGAGAAGTTTAAGGAGTGGGACCAAAATCGTGATTTCATCAAATCGATTCACCTCACTCTCCCGTTTTTAGGTTTAAGGGAGGCTTACGACAAGTACTAGTTTACATTTCTAGGTTCAGGATAAAAAGGTACACTGCACCCTTTTATTTCCCACCTCCGCACAGTTGACTTGGTTTTCTTCAACAGTCTCCTGGACTGTTGAACCTATCACTTGTGTAACAAGGGATAAGGACTTTACCGCCGTTTCACTGGCATGTCTTGGACACAACGCAGAGACAAAACTATCGACCATATAGTTTTGTCGTAGCTAGTGAGGTGGCTAAGCAAGCACGATGGTGCTTGCTGTTAGTCATCAGCTACTTTGAGTAGCTAGATGATTTTGTCACATTGCAAATCAACCACTGCGTCAAAGGTTGATGTTGAAAAAGTAATGAGGTGAGGACTTTTGTCCCAGCCTCATAGGAAATAGAGACATTTGAACGACTTATTTCCTTAACTTACTGAAAGCTGGAAAGATTGCTCTTCTTAAACTTGAAGGCCTACCAAGCTTGCTCGACTTGCCTAAAGAATTTTATACTTGGACCTCTGACGATTGTGATAAATGAGTTCCGAAAATTTTCTCTTCTTTAGAAACCTGACAATCTTTAGCAATCGTCTTCGAGAAATTCTCGTCTTTAACAATGAACCTGACAGATTCAGCGGGTCTTAGAAATTTTTCAAATACAGAATAAATCATTTAGCAAATCCTCTAAAATACCTAAGATAAAGACTTCTAAGCGGATTTTTAAAACTTTTATATTTTTGCTTTTTCCTATAGGAGAAAGTTTTTTATTGACAGTCCAAAAAAAGTAGGTTATCATGCTAGAAGTTTATTTCAAAGATTGAGGGAGTGATGCTAATGGCAGTAGCAACCAAGGCTAAAACTAGCAAGAAAACAAGCACTAAAAAGACCACAACCAAGGGTAAGAAGCGAGCAACCCTCAAGAAAAACTTGGTCATCGTTGAGTCGCCAGCCAAGGCCAAAACGATTGAAAAATATTTAGGACGGAGTTATAAGGTTGTTGCCTCAGTTGGGCATATTCGTGATTTGAAGAAGTCCTCCATGTCCATTGATTTTGACAATAATTATGAGCCCCAGTACATCAACATTCGTGGTAAGGGTCCGCTCATTAATGACTTGAAAAAAGAAGCCAAGAAGGCCAAGCAAGTCTACCTAGCGAGTGACCCGGACCGGGAAGGAGAAGCCATTTCCTGGCATCTGTCCCATATTCTCGACTTGGACGAAAAGGGCAAGAATCGGGTCGTTTTCAATGAAATCACCAAGGATGCCGTTAAAAACGCCTTTGTCGAACCCAGAGCCATTGATATGGATCTGGTTGATGCTCAACAGGCTCGTCGGGTCTTGGACCGTATTGTCGGTTATTCAATCTCTCCTCTTCTCTGGAAGAAGGTCAAAAAGGGCCTGTCCGCTGGTCGGGTTCAATCGGTTGCTCTCAAGCTGATTATTGACCGTGAAAATGAAATCAAGGCCTTTAAACCTCAAGAATACTGGACTATTGACGGTGCCTTCAAGAAGGGAAATAAGAAGTTCCAGGCCAGCTTTTATGGCCTAGATGGCAAGAAGCTTAAGCTGGAAACCAACGATGATGTCAAGAAGGTTCTGGCTAAGATTACTAGCGATGACTTCAATGTTGATAAGGTAGAAAAGAAGGAACGGCGTCGCAATGCTCCCCTTCCTTATACGACTTCATCCATGCAACAGGATGCGGCTAATAAAATCAATTTTAGAACCCGCAAGACCATGATGGTGGCCCAACAGCTCTATGAAGGAATCAGTCTGGGGCGGGGAGGCCAACAGGGTCTCATCACCTATATGCGGACCGACTCGACACGGATTAGTCCCGTTGCCCAAAATGATGCGGCTAACTTTATCACCGACCGCTTTGGAGCCAAGTATTCTAAGCATGGTAGCAAGGTTCGTAATAGCTCCAGTGCCCAGGATGCCCACGAAGCTATCCGCCCTTCCAGCGTTTTCAATACACCTGAGTCCATTGCTAAATACCTCAACAAGGACCAGCTCAAGCTCTATACCCTGATTTGGAACCGTTTTGTGGCTAGTCAGATGACCGCAGCTGTCTTTGACACCATGAAGGTGACTCTTGGTCAAAATGGTGTCATCTTCACGGCTAACGGCAGTCAGGTCAAGTTTGATGGTTATCTGGCCGTTTACAATGACTCTGACAAGAACAAGATGCTACCCGATATGGTTCAAGGAGACACGGTTAAGAAGGTTTCCGCCAATCCTGAACAGCACTTTACCCAACCACCTGCTCGCTATTCTGAAGCGACCTTGATTAAAACTCTGGAAGAAAATGGTGTTGGTCGACCGTCAACCTATGCCCCAACTCTGGAAACCATCCAAAAACGTTACTATGTCCGACTGGTGGCCAAACGCTTTGAACCGACTGAACTGGGAGAAATTGTCAACAATCTGATTGTCGAATTCTTCCCTGACATCGTCGATGTGGCCTTTACGGCTGAGATGGAAGACAAACTGGATGCTGTCGAAATCGGGAAAGAGCAGTGGCAGAAGGTTATCGACCAATTCTACAAACCATTCGAGAAGGAATTGGAGAAGGCCGAAGAAGGTATTGAGAAGATTCAAATTAAAGATGAGCCCGCTGGCTTTGATTGTGACCTCTGTGGCCATCCTATGGTCATCAAACTGGGGCGTTACGGTAAGTTCTATGCCTGCAGTAATTTTCCAGAATGCCGCAATACTAAGGCTATCACCAAGGAAATTGGCGTGACCTGTCCAACCTGTGGTAAGGGCCAAGTTATTGAACGCAAGACTAAACGCAATCGAATTTTCTACGGCTGTGACCGTTATCCTGACTGCGAATTTACCTCTTGGGATCTGCCAGTTGGCCGCAACTGTCCTAAATGCGACCACTATCTGGTCGAAAAGAAGGTTCGTGGTGGTGGCAAACAGGTCATCTGTAGCAACAGCGATTGTGACTACCAGGAAGAAAAAGTGAAATAAGTAAAAAGGGGGACATGACCTCTTTTTTTCTAATAAAAAACTTGAGGTACCAGTTCTAACAAAAAGGTTTGAAAAATTTGCCATCAAGCCTTTACATAAGCTTAAATTATGCTAAAATAGACAAGTGACCAACTATGGTACTATAAATCAAAAGGAGTCCATCATGAATAATAATGAAGAATGGGTCAAGCAGTTTGAAGCTCTGACTGGTCGTAAACCGACTGCAAACGAGTTTGTTAAGGGAAAGAAAGATAATTTTGACCTTAATAAATTAGCGGAAATGGTTGGTGCTAATCAGGCAAATTCTGTCCCTCAAGTTAATCCAGCTAAGCCTGTAAATCCAGCTCCTCAAGCCAATCAGGGCCAACCTGAAGTTAACCAGGTAGCTGGCCAAGAAGGTAACCAACCAAAGGCTCAGGCAGGAGTTGCGGGTCCAGCCCAAGGAGCATCTGTAGGCGGCCAAGGTCAAATGCCATTGCCAGGACAAGCTTCTCAGCAAGGTCAGGCCTCTCAGCAACCAAATCCAAATATGCAATCGGCCTTCAATCAGCCCTTCCAACAGTCTGGTTTTCCAGGGGTGCCAACTCAAAAATCCAACACTTCTGAGTTGATTTTGGGACTGGTTTTACCGATTATTTCTTTGGTACTTTCTGTTTTGTTCGCAGGTTTATCATTTACACCAGCAGCAGTTGTTTTTCTGATTTTGGCTGTCCTTGGCTTAATCTTTGCTGGAGTGCTTTTATTGCTCAACCTCAAGGGCAAGAAATTACTGTCCATTATTGCAAGTGGTGTTGCTCTGCTTGCAGTTATTGTTAGTGTTGGTGGTCTGCTTGTCAATAACTCGCGTCAATCATCTGGCAAATCCGATAATTCTTCAACTGTAAGCAGCAGTAAGAAGAAGGATAACGGTACTAAGGTTAAGGATAACAGTACCGATGTCAGCGACTACACAGATAAAAATTATAAATTTGAGTGGAAACAAGGTGATCTCTCCGACATGAAGATTGATAGTGACAAGGTGTCTGATGTTATTAAGGAACATGGTAAGGCATCTGAAGCTGAAATTTCCGGTGATAATTTGACACTTACCTACAAAGATAGTTCAAAATCTGATGATGGCGGTACCCAACAACAAGTTAGGGTTGCTTTTAAAAAGCAATACGATGGAACCTGGGTTCTTTCTTATGTTAGTGGTGATTTCAAGGCTGACGACATCACAACCGATTCTTCCTACAAGGCAGACTGGAGCAAGTCCGATTTTGATGCCTTAAAGGTCGGGGATGATGAGACTGGTAGTGGCGGAACTAGCTGGAGTGATGTCAAGAGTAAACACTCTAAACCAAGTGAAGCCTATTACTCAGTTTCTATGTTCACTAAAGGTGAAGTTGAAAAATCTTTAAATATTGTATACTCAGATTATGACGCTGATGACTCGCATGCCAGATCAGTTCGGCTTGAGTTCAAGTCTAGTGACGATGGTAAAACCTACAATCTTAGTAGTAAATATGGTTATGGTGCTGGCATCAAAAATGATGACAAGTAATTAGCCAATAGCCCCTATCGGCTTTAACAGAAAAGAGGTCTGGATATTGTTTCCGGCCTCTTTTTGGTGGAATGTAGGTGCATGAAAGAAATGTTTTAAATTCTGCAGTGATAGCTGGTTTTGACGGAATTAAGCATCTTTGTTGTTTTGACCGATAGCATTTTCCTTTAATTTTCGCTAGACTAAGGCTATGCAAGCAGAACCTAGAAAAGACCCAAGCTTCCTTAGTCATCAAGAAGAGCGCTGCCAATTTTTTGCGTCGGAGTCAACTAAACCAGCTTCAATCCTTTTTATGGGGGATTCAATTGTGGAATTTTTCTCGCTCAAGAAATTCTTGGGTTATGACCTGAACCTTGTCAATCATGGGATAGCTGGGACCTCTGCCCACTGGATGTGTGACCATGTTGACCAGGTCTTGGCTGGAGCTCAGCCAGAGCAAATTTTCCTCCTGATCGGCACCAATGATATTGGAATGGGCTATGAGACCGAGGAAATCGTTACTTGTATAGAGGCTATTTCTAATCGTTTACGCAGTTTCAGTTATGGTAGTCGCTTGACTCTGATTTCAGTTCTGCCGGTTAATGAGGCTCCTAAGTATCAGGCCAAGGTAAAAATCAGGCGAAATAACAAGATTGAAGAATTAAATCGGCAATTAGAGGCTCTGCCAGGCATAGAGTTTGCGGATGTTTTCACTGCCTTGCTAGATAAACAGGGTCAATTAGCAGAAGAATACACTCAGGAGGGTTTGCATCTGACTCAGGCTGGCTATGCCAAATTGGCTCAAGCTCTCAAGCTTTATTTGTAAGGAAGAAAGAAATGGAAAAGAGATTTAGGATTGGCATAGTTTTACTGTTAGTAGGACTTTTGGGGCTTTTATCGAGAAAAGTCGCAGGCTTTCCTCTTTGGATCGGAGGACAGTCTCTGGGCTGCCGTCCTCTATTTAGCTCTGCGATTTTGCTGGCCTAAGACAGCCCTCAAGAAAATCGCCCTCTTAGCTTTAGTCGTCAGTCTTCTGGATGAATTTTCCCAGTTAATCCGATGGCACTGGCTGGTCAGCTTTCGCTTAACCACCCTTGGCTACCTGCTCTTGGGCCAAGGTTTCCAATGGGCAGACCTGCTAGCCTACGCTTTTGGTATTGCTTGCCTTTTTCTAATAGATAGTTATTTGTCTAAGAAGGGTTGAGAGAATGCCTCAGCCTTTTTCTTTTGCTTAGCGACAGCCAGATAAGAGAATCGATAATGTTCGAATATCTGGCTTAGTAAGAAGTTTAGGGAGTGAGACCAAAATCGTGATTTCAAGGAAATCGATTTACCTCCCTTACTATCTCTTTTTGGCTAGTATTATCGATTCACTGGCATGTCCAAGCTAGTGAGGTGGCTAGGCAAGCAGGATGGTTCTTGCCGTTAGTCATCAGCTACATAACTTTGTCACCCCACAAATCAACCACTGCGTCAAACTGTTTGATGTTGAAAAAGTAACGAGGTGAGGACTTTTGCCCCAGACTCGTAGGAAATAGAGCCATTTTCTGGCCGATTTCCTTAACGATTGCGACAGTTGGATAAGAGAGCCGATAATGGTCGCTTATCCAACTTAGTAAGAAGTTTAGGCAATCCACCATAGTGGTTGCCGTAGGGAATAGAGGCATTTTAATGCCCCATTCCCTTAACTTATTGAATTGAACACGCCTACAACTCTGTGAATTTAGATGAAATCAACTGGGTGTAAGCACCTTCGTTGATTTCCCTAATTTTGTGAGTTGTTTAACGGCTTGGCGATACGAAAACCAGCCAGTTGAAAATACTGGCTGGTTGAAGTTAATCAGGGAGCTAGTCAATCAGACTAGTGATTTCCCTTAGCCAGCTCTTGTATGAACAAGAAGGTGGCTTTGCTCCGTGGTATCTTATTGAAAGGAGAATAATAGTTTTCCACAAAAAAGTCCGACAGATAAGCCTATCTAAGATTTGAGAAGTCTTGATTGCAAGGTTAGCCGCAGTTGCAGTTCACCTATACCTCCTACTAATTTTTACCTACCATTTGAAAACAAGCGGGAGAAGTGCTTGCTTGCCAGGAATTCTGCTATAATAATACTTATTAAGGAGGCGACAGTCATGCGTATAGGACTAGTTTTGGAAGGTGGAGGCATGCGAGGGCTCTACAGTCAGGGTGTCATCGATGCCTTTTTAGATGCCGGTATCAAGGTGGATGGACTCGTTGGGGTCTCCGCTGGCGCTCTTTTCGGTGTCAATCTCCTTTCCAAGCAGAGGGGGCGTGGCCTTCGCTACAATAAACGCTTTATCGGTCAGAAAAATTATATGAGCCTTTGGTCCTGGTTGACGACGGGGAATTTTGTCAATAAGGATTTCACCTACTACAAGGTGCCTCTGGAGTTGGATGTATTTGATGAGCAGACTTTTGAGGAATCTGGTGCTGATTTCTACGCTGTGGCAACTAATGTTGAAACCGGCAAGCCCGATTACCTGCCGGTCAAGAATGTTTTCAAAGAAATGGAAATCTTTCGAGCCAGCTCAGCCCTGCCTCTTGCTTCTAAAATCGTTGAATGGCAGGGGAAGAAGTATTTGGATGGCGGTCTTTCGGATTCCATTCCTGTTGAATTTGCTAGAAGTCTGGGCTTTGATAAATTGATTGTCGTCCTGACTCGTCCCAAGGATTATCGCAAGCAGCCTTCCAAGGGCCGGATTTATCAGCTTTTTTACCGTAAGTACCCTAACTTTGTCAAGGTGGCTAGTCAACGCTGGAAGACTTATAATCGTCAGGTAGAAGAGGTCATCAAGCTAGAGAAGGCAGGAGAAATCTTTGTCGTTCGTCCAGAAAAGGATTTGGACATTGGGCGACTGGAAACCAATCCCGAAAAATTTGATGAGATTTACAATATAGGCCTGACGGATACCCAAAAAATCATGCCCAAATTAAAGGCTTATTTAAAATGAACTCGCCTACACCACTGTGGAAAAAGAAGAAGTTTCCTGTGTGGTGTTTAACGGCTCTGCGACGCGGAGATAAAGCAGTCAGACTACTGCTTTATCGAAAGTTAATGAGAGAGCTAAGCAACTGCCAGGGCAGTTGCTGTTAGTCATCAGTTACTTTAGTAACTAGATGACTTTGCTCTGTCGTATCTTATGAAGAAGATAGTTATGACTAAAATAGATGTCTTTGCCCATGTGCTCCTACCAGATTTTTATCGGAAGATGCTGGAAATTGACGGAGACCTGCCTAAGAAGATGCCCTTTATCAAGAACCCAGTCTTGATGAATATGGCGGAACGGCGACGGACCATGCCAGCCGACACCAAGCAAATCATCAGTTATGTCAACCCCAATCCTGAAGACTATCTGGAAGCAGAAGTGGCTGCTCAATTGGTCAGGGAAGCTAACGCCGAGCTGCTGTCGACAGTTAGGGAAAATTCGGATATTTTTGCTGGTGGGGTGGCCATGTTACCCATGAATAATATTCCAGAAGCTCTGGATATCATTGAAAATTTTGTGCAGGCCAATTCGGAGATTCTTGGCGTTCAGCTGTTCACTCGCCGCTTGGGCAAGTCTCTGGCTGACCAAGAGTTCCGTCCTATTTTTGAAGCTTTGGCTAAATTTGATCTGCCGGTCTGGCTTCATCCGGTCTTTGACAGTCGCAAGCCCGATAATAATATTATTTTCTCCTGGGAATACGAGCAGACTCAGGCCATGTTGCAATTGGTACAGGCCGGTTATTTCCAAGACTTTCCTGACCTGAAGGTTATTGTCCATCACGCAGGTGTCATGGCTCCTTACTTTGCTGGACGAATTGAGCGGATTTTACCAGCGGACCAGGCTGCTGATTTCAAAAAGTTCTATGTGGCTACGGCTCTCTTGGGCAATACCAAGGCTTTAGAACTCTGTCTGGATTATTTTGGTCTGGACAAGGTCCTCTTTGGAACGGACGCCCCTCTGGGAATTTTACCGGCAGGTGCGACTGAAGAAATCAACCAGGCTATTGAGGCCTTGCCAATCAGTCCGGTTGATAAGGCAGATATTTTTTCAAACAATACCAAGGCCTTGCTCAATTTAGCGACAGTCAGAAAATTGAGCCGATAATGGTCGCTTATCTGACTTAGTGAGAAGTTTAGGCAAGCCACCATAGTGGTTGCCGTAGGAAATAGAGCCATTTTCTGGCCTATTTTCTTAACTTATTGAAAGGTTAGGGATAGCAAATGAATTTAGAATTTCAACCTCTTGAAGGGCGTGAATACTTAGTCGCTCCAACTGTTGCTGAATTCGTGCAAAAGCAAGGACTGAGCCAGACTGTTAAAGTTGCCCGAATTAATAATCCTGATTTTGCCGATGGTGAGTTACTCAGTAAGGAATACGACATTCCCTACAAATGGAAGTCAACTGCCTAGTCGTTGAAGGAAGTAGAGGAGAGGATAAAAAATACGCTGCCCTCTTAGTTCCCTATGGAAAGAGAGCCAAGACCAATGCGACCGTCAAGAGACCCTTAGATGCAAGCAAGATTCATTTTGTGGATTTAGAAGTTGTTTTGGAGGTGACAGGCATGGAGTTTGGCAGCATCACGCCCCTTGGACTTCCCGATGATTGGAAAATCTTAGTTGATAGCAGCCTGCTTGAACAAGAGAAGCTTGTCATTGGCGGAGGACTAGTCACTTCTAAACTGCTCCTGCCAGCAGAGGTCTTAGTCTCTTTGGCTCAGGCGGAAGTGATAGAAGGCTTAGCAAAAGATTAATATTCTTGGGAAAGCAAAAGAATATAATGGACAAAGCGAGTCTACAATTGTCAATCTGGACTTGCTATGAGTCTGAGACAATAATCGTTAGGTACTATACTTTGTATGCATAATAAATTTTGATGCGGTAGCCGATTGGTGACGGTGAGCTTGATGCTTCAACATTTAGTCCATCATATACCAGCGAAGCGACAGCATGGTGTGGCAAAGTCATCTGGCTAATAAAAGTAGCCGATGACTAGCTACAAGCACTGTTGTGCTTGTTTAGCCACACCTCAATTATTAGGGCAAAACTAGAAGGTCAATGGCTTTACCTCTGCTTCGTGTTAATTTTTAATGCAAAACAAGCCAATGAAGCGACGGTAAAGTCCTTATCCCTGTTATACAACGGATTGGTCAATAGTCTGGGAGACTGTTGGAGAAAACCGAGTTAACTGTGCGAGGTAGGAGTAGCGTTTCAATTTCTGGAGTAGAGTGGCCTGAGCTCAAAAGTAGAGAAGTAAGGGGAGTCTGGCGGACTGGACAGCCCGCGACAGGGATCTTGCAAACACGATGATAGCCTGAAAGGAAACCTTAGTAAGGAAGGGCAGTAGTTTGCAAGATAGTGACTGCTGAAATTCCTCTAGTAAAGCCTTAAAACTCAGAAAGCAAGGGAAAATTGACGACTTTCACTCCCAATGAAATGAGAAAGGAGCAGCAACAAGCATGAAGGACTATGCTGAATTTTATGAGCGTTTAACGGCCCCCTTGCGACGGCATCCTTGGTCTATCCAACTTTTAAAAGTCACCAATGGTTTTTTGACCAAAATTATGGCTGTCTTATACCCCATGCTTTTACTTTACCTACTTTGGCAAAAGCGTTTTACGGACTTAGGACTGACTATCTTTATTACAGCCTGTGCCTTTTTAGCTCTCAGTGCCTTCAGGAGAAGGTTAGATTACCCTAGGCCCTATGAAAGCTGGTCGATTGCCCCCTTGATTCATAAGACAGCCAAGGGAACTTCCTTTCCCAGTCGCCATGTCTTTTCAGCCAGTATGATTAGTCTTAGTCTTTGGCAGGTTAGTCCGGTGCTGGCAGTCTTCTGCTTGGTCTTGTCGGTTTTATTAGGCTTCTGTCGGATTTTGGGAGGCATGCATTACCCTAAGGATGTCATTGTAGGCTATCTGCTTGGACTTTTGGCTGGCTCTTTTTTGTTAATCCTCCTCTGAATGACCAGTTCACGACAAATTATGGCCATTTCATGACAAAGACAAGCTCTCGCTTGTCTTTTTTTGTATAATGATTTAAATTAGGGCTTTTGACGAAAAAAGGAGAGTTATCTTTGTTATATATCTATGCCTTAGAAGACGATTTTAAACAGCAAGCTAGGATTGAAAGTGCTATTCAGGCAATTGCGACAGCAGAAACTATGGACTACGAGCTCTCGGTTTCTGGAAGGCCTGATCAATTGATGGAAAGCCTAGAAGGCAAGGGTAGCCAGTATGTTTTCTTTCTTGATATTGATTTGAACGGTCAGAAGCAGAAAGGGTTTGAGGTTGCCAGAGAAATCCGAGCTAGGGATGCTCAGGCGCTGATTGTTTTTGTAACCCACCATTCCAATTTCATGCCTCTAACCTTCCAGTATCAGGTTTCTGCTCTGGATTTCATTGATAAGGAATTGCCAGAAGAAGAATTCAGGCAGAGATTGGCTAATATTTTACGGCATGCTCAGGATAATCTTGGCAAGAATCTAGCTGAGGATTCCTTTCTCTTTGAAAATGAGCAGTTTCGTATTCAGATGCCCTACAATGAAATTTATTTTATTGAGGCATCCTCCAGTCCCCACAAAATCATTTTGCATGGGCGCAAGGATTATATGGAATTTTACGGTACCCTAGCAGAGGTTGATAAAGCAACAGATCGCTTTATCCGGGTCCATCGATCAATCAGTCTTAATCCAGCTAATGTGGCTAAGGTTGATAAGAGCCAACGTCTGGCTTACTTTCCAAATGGTGAAACTTGCATTATCGCCAAAACCAAGATGCGCCCCTTAGCCAATGCTTTGAAGAAATTACATAGGAGGTAATCATGCTTTCTTTAGTCTATCTAAATCGGACCTTCCAGATGCTGCTCTGGTCCTTTGTTGAGTTATTCATTATTAGACGCTCACTGAAAATTCGCATACCTTGGGCCTATCAACTGGCCTTTCTAGTCGTCAGCAGTTTACCCTACCTCTGGCTGACCGAGTTCTTTTACACTAATCAGTTCTTTGAATTCGCTCTAATTTGTTTACTGATTTTTAAATTCAGTAAAAAGGTGACAAACACTTGGTTAAAACTCTTCTTTGCCTTCTATGTCAAATTAGGAGTTGATATCATAGCTAGGTTTACACTTTTTGTAATTGTCGTCCCTTTGTTTCCGCATTTTGCGGTACAAAAACTACCAATTGTTTCTATAATTTTGCAGGTTTTGCTGACCCTTTTTGGAAATGAAGTCATTATTCGCTATTTCAAAATGGATTTTCTGAGGGTAAATGAAGTCGTAGAGGATAAAAGTATTCAATCGGTTATCCTATTCCATAACATCTTTTTCTTGGCATATTTTCTAGTTCTCTGGTTGACTTATGTTCTCGTCACTCCTTTTGGTTTGATTAATGCAACAGAGGCAGCAAACTTCCGGATTAATACTAGTACGCTGTTTATGTTGGTCTTTTTATCCTTCATTTCGATGCTAAATTTTAAAGTTGCGACAATCTATGAGGAACGCTTAGTCTCTCAAAAAGAAAGTGAGCTCAAAAATATCACTGATTATAGCCACCAGATTGAAAATCTCTACGCTAAGATTCGCTCCTTCCGGCATGACTATAGTAATATCCTAACCAGCCTCCGTTATAGTGCTGACCATGATGACTTGGCTAGTGTTCGTCAGACTCTGGATGAGATTACTCGGGAATCCGACCAAATTCTGGGTACCAAGGAATTCGAGATTGCTAATCTGGCTAATCTCAAAGACGATGCTTTGAAGAGTATTTTTTCGTCCAAATTATCCAAGGCTATTGACTTGGGACTGGATATCAAAGTGGAAATTCTCAACCCCATTGGACTTCCCGTCAGTTTCTCCAGTCTAGACTTTATTCGGCTGGTTTCCAATCTCTTGGACAATGCTATCGAGGCGGCCAATGAATCCGAGGATGAGCAACTCTTGATTTCCTATTTTAAACATGACGATACCTATGTTTTTATCCTGGCCAATAGCACCAAAGAAAAAACTGACAATATCGCTCAGCTCTTCCAAACGGGCGTCTCTTCCAAGGGTAAAGACAGGGGCGTGGGTCTGGCTATCGTCAAGAAAATCCTCTCAACTTATCCCAATGTTAGACTCAACACTAGCAACCAGAACGGCCTCTTTACTCAACATTTGGAGGTGCAGGAATGAGACATCACTTTCCCAATAAGAGTCAAAAGTAGGAACTTGCCTCCTTTTGATTTCAAAGAGTAGTAAAAGACCAAAAGCTCCCAAATCTGCTGGATCTGGGAGCTTTTATGTCTCTTATTAGTTGAATGAGGCTAGGAGCTTTTCCTTATAGTAATCAAAGTAGGTCTTCCTAGCAACAATACTAGTCACCTTGCCCTGGAGGCCGAATTTGAGATATTTTTTCTCTTGCTTTTCGAGGTCTATTCTAGCCCTTACTTTAAAGACATTGCCCTCTTTTGTCATTGTTGCTGTTTTATCAATTGCAATCACTTTTCCCTTGAGAAGGAGATTTTTATTATTATCGCCTTTTAAGCTAACTCTAGCCAACTGTCCAGTCTTAATACTAGCAATATAGTTTGAGTTGACATAGTAAGTGAGATTGATAGCTTTCTCCTTTTGAAGATTAGGATAAATTTCCCCGATAGTCGTGTCGTTTGGGATAGCTTTTTGACCGCTATAATCTTTTTCTAAATGTAGGATGCCGTCTTGTGTCGCCTTGACTTCTGGAGCTTTTTCCTCTTGAATAGCCTGGCCAGTTTCTTCAAGGTAGAGCTGGGTTTGGCTATCTAATTTTGTTTTTTCGTATTTGAGTAAGGTGTCGCCTTTTTTGACGGTTTTATTGTTTCGTAAATTATTGGTTGTGATAGCATTATCACTGATAGATTGGATAGAAGTAACATTTGAAGCTGGTGTCAACTCACCCGTGCTGGTAACGACAATTTCTTTGGTCGCATACATCGAAAAGACAATAAGATAAATCACCAGTAAAGCTATTGGGATAACCGACAAGGTCGCAAAATTTTGGTAGCGCCTGCGGTAAAATTCAGAACTGCTCAGTAATTTTTTATCCATGGTAACCTCCGCTTATTTATTAAAAAGTTGGTAGTAGAAGCCTTGCTTTTTAAGCAAATCCTGATGGGGACCTGTTTCAATAATTCTTCTCTGGTCAAGAACAACAATTTTGTCAGTCCGCTCAGAAATGCTGAGTCGGTGGGCCACAAAAATAATGGTTTTCTCGGTCATCTTCATCAGGTTGTCAATGACCTTTTTTTCTGTTAAGACGTCTAGCCCGCTAGTCGCTTCGTCTAAGACCATAATCGGTGACTTTGTCAGGAGGGCACGTGCCAGAGCTATCCTTTGTTTTTGACCACCTGAGAGTCCCGCCCCATCGGATAGCTCAGTTTGATAACCCAGTGGCATTTGCTCGATATCTCTTCTGATTTCAGCCATCTCACAGGCTTTCATGATGTCCTCTTGACTGACAGACTCGTCGGCACCTAAAGTCAAATTTTCTAAGATGCTTCCGGAAAAGACATAAGGTTGCTGAGGTAGGTAGTTGATATATTTGCGAAGAAGCCTTTTATCCAAAAGGTTGGTATTTAGGCTCTTAATAGTGATTTCTCCCTTGTAGGGTTGGAAAAAGTTGACAATCAGTTTAGCCAGCGTCGTTTTCCCAGAGCCACTGATACCGACCAAGCTGATTTTCGAACCTTTGGCAATTTTAAGGTTAATGTCGGTCAGGGTATCTCGACCGAACCCGTATTTGTAGGAGACATCAGAAAAGACAATATCTCCAGGCAGAGCCTCCTGATTAACTTTCGTAGTTTTCTGGTCGAATTCCGAGGAAACAAGGTAAACTTCATTGAGCCGATTATTGGCTACTTTGGCCGATTGCAGCTTGGTTTGTAAGTTGATGATGTTTTCCAGCGGATTGGTAAAGTAGGTTAAGAGAGAATTATAGGCAACGAGTTGACCAATGGAGATCTTATTGACCATAACCAGTGTTGAGCCAAACCAGAGGATGGCGACATTTAAAATCAGCTGGGCTCCCTTTTTAAGGGAAGTTTGTAAAATTTCGTACTTGTGGCGTTTAAAGGACTTATCTAGATAATCAACAAACTCATTATCAACATTGCGGTAGCGAGTATCCTCACTAGTCAGCGACTTGATGGTTTCCATCCCGTTGATATCTTCAATGATAGCAGAGCTAACCATACTGTTGGCTTCCATGACATCTTGGTTCATTTTTTCAAAGGGTTTCATAAAGACAAGGATGATAATTGTGTAGATTGGGATAGACAGCAAAGTTAGGAGGAAGAGGTTGGCGTTTTGCAGAAGCAGAACAGCTCCGATAATAATTAAAATAAAACAATCTAAGAAGATGGACAAAATAGTTGAGGCCAGAGCATCAATGATAGAATTGGCATCTGAAAAACGTGAGGTAATCTCCCCCGTTCGCCTTGTCGCAAAGAAAGACATGGGCAAGGAAAAGATATGACGGATATAAGCCAGGATCACATCAATACTGAGCCTCTGACTGAGAACTGTTAAGAGATAGTCCCGTGAGAAGGCCATAATTTGCTGAATAACATAGGTAATGACCAGACCGAGCGAGACAATGGTCAAGGTTGAAGTCATTTGATTGGGAATATAACTATCTAGAATCCCTTGTAAGTAGTAGGAGCCCAAGATATCAATCAAGGTCATTAAAAGGCTGGCCAAACTAATCTGGAAGATAAGCCCCTTTTGCTTGAGAATGATTGGGATGAAACTCAATAGACCATTTTTCTTATCCTTATGGGGTTTGTAGGCTGGCTCTGGAGCTAGGAAAATGGAAATACCATCCCATTCTTGTTCAAACCTTTCTTTACTCATCTTGGTTACTTTGACACTTGGATCGGGATCGCCGATAATCAGATGATTTTTCTTAGCCTTGTAAACCACATAATAGTGCTGTAGTCTGCCCTTTTTATTGATATGAGCGATAAAGGGATAGGGAATCTCCTCTTCTTCAAAAAGGCTCATATCAGCTCGGACAGCCCGAGTCTCAAAGCCCATGGTCTGGGCAGCTTCCACGATACCCAAAGCTGTTGTCCCCTCCTTATCCGTCTTGGCCAGTTCACGCAAATGGGCTAAAGAATAGTTTGCTCCGTAATGACGGGCGATAGAAGCGAGAGCAGCAACTCCACAGTCTCTGGCATCAATCTGAGGAACAAATTTGTAAAAATTCATAAAAACTCCTTTAAAAGCTTAATCAGAGTTATTATGGCATAAAAAGACAGGAAAATTTCATCCATGTCGTGAAAGGAGCTTTTTGAGTCATGAACAGGAAGTCGAATTTTTCTCTAGTTAGTGGCAACGCCCGTTCACGACATATTTTGGCCGTTTCATGACATAAACGTGCACAGACGAAAATTTTGGGTATCCTATAATTGTCCTCGTGAGAGACAAATAACGAAAGTTAGCTGGAACTGATCAGCCAGCAAACTTTCCGTCAACTAAATCCATAGAAGTTTTTAACTTCTCTTAACAGGAATGGAGGTATTATGATGAAAACTCAAGCGATTGAAAAATTTGACGTTATGGATACTGAAGCTTTATCTACCGTTGAAGGTGGAGGGACAGGGGCTTGTTTAGCATCAGCTGCAACTGCAATAGGGCTTGGAGCTGCAGCAGTCGGATCATCTGTCTTGCCCGCAGCTGCATTGTATCTGGGAGCACAAGCTTTTGCTGCAGGTGCAAACTATTATTATTGTACACACTGATGTTTCTAAACATAGTTAGGTTAGAAAAATGAGAAATAATAAGCTTGTTGCATTAGGTCTATTACCGCTTTCATTTGTTTTTGTATGGTTATTGTGGCCTATCTCGAAAATTGTTGCAGTTCTTGGATTTATAATGATTATAATAGCAAATATTTTAGTTTATTTTTCGGATAAAAAGTGATGTAAATATGAGAAATACAACAGGTAAAGTTTTGTGTATATTGATACTTATGTATCTAGGCATTACTGTGTTTAGTAGGTTTAGGAATGACACTTTGGAAAAAAGATAAAAAGTGATTTTATCTAAAAATTTAATTGATAATAAAAAGTATCTAAATTCAGGGTATAGTATATGCCATGAAGAATTCTACTGAAACTGTCACTCTCATAGGAGTCTTATCAGGACTAGTCGAGAGAGCTCCAATGCTGTATGGTATCCATATGTACTTGGAGTCGGAGCGATTGGTTATGTCGCCTTCCTACACTGAATTGATATGAAGATGGACAATGTCTAAGTATATCCAGTTTTCAAAATCTGAGAAGTACAAGACATTGTCTATTTTATATTCAATAGGCATTTTAATAATTGACTGTATTTAACTTTAAAAATCTAGATAAGAACAATACTCTAAGAATAGGAAGTCCTCAAATGAAAAAATTAAAACGTATTTCTACAAGGCACTTGCGTTGGTCCTATTTGACTTTAACAACCCTTGCTTTTATAGGTGGATTAGCATTTTTTAGCTGGTTTTCCTATGGGAAAACATTAATATTTTGGTTACCAACTGCTTTGTTAGTATTAGTGGCTTCCTCTTTGGCTTATCTGGTGAAAAAGCAATTGGAGGCACGTGCTGAGTCTATCTTGAGTTTTAACACACTTCAGCAGATTTTTGGTGTTTTAATCGCTTTATCTATTTGTCTAATTGTTTTGTTTTACAAATTATTTATCAGTAGAGATAGTGATGTCGACATGGTCTATTGGTTACTTTTTATCTTTACCATACTAACAATGATATGGAAAGGTGTGGAGATTTATAAAGAACTTAAGTGGAGAAAAGATAAAGATTCTAAAAAATAATGTTCAGTGATAGAACTATATTCTTGGAACTAAACGCCTAGGAAAAAATATAGAAAAGGAAAATTAGACATGAAATTCAATTTTGATAATTACGAAAAATTTTCTAGGAAAGAGTTATCAGCTGTCAAAGGTGGTGACTGGTGGCAAGACTTTCTTTATACTATGGTTGGGACTAGTATGCCTATTGGCTGGAATTGGTATCAAAAGAAGTGAACCCAATATAAATACATGTGATTGTATGAAACCATCAAAACTTAGTTCAAAAGCTCTTCAATTTATAAGACTTGGAGGCGTTCTACTGGGTTTTATTGTTGCTAATTTTGTTTTAATCTTAATTGGTAACAAAGGCCCAGTTTGGTTGAGTGTTTGCCTAGGAATTCTGACCTTGGGCTCTTTCTCTTTAGCTTACATCTCTTATAAAGAATTAAAGGATCGTCCAGTAGCGGAACAACAGTTTAGTCCTACTCAGACGATTGTTACCTTAGTAATAATAGGTTTTCTTATCCTACTTATTTGTGTTTATAGAGCAATCACTGACCCTGATATGACAGAACGTATTGCTTTAATTATTGTCAGTATTCTACTAATTTTAACGATAATTTGGAACCTCTTGTATTTAATTAAACTACTTAGAAAAAGATAAAAGTTAGTTATAGTAAATATTTTTAATTATGTGAAAGGAAAAGTTATTCATGAATCGTTATAAATCATTTCTATTATTTTCAGCAACTGCCCTGCTCCTAGTTGGTGGTGCGGTTTCAGCTGATGAAGTCAGTCAAATCTCTACCCAAGAGCAACCAGCTGCAGTAGTGTCCCAAGCTGATAGTCAAGCAAATCAACCAGCTGTAACCAATCAAGAGAGTAGTCAGACTGAATCTAATCAAACAGGACAGTCTCAAACAACTTCCCAAGAGACTGCCCAGGTACAAGAAACTACAGCTAAACAAGAAGAAGCACCTGATTCTAACAATCAAGTGGCCTCCACTCAAACTACCGAAGAAGTAGTTAATCAGAACCAACAGGCTACTGAGTCTGAGACTGAAACTGCTTCGGTAACCGAAAGTGACAGTCAAGAGGGACAAGACAACTCTGATATCTCGACAGAGGAATATGAAGCGAATGTCGCCGACCTTCAACAGGTGACCATGGCAGATGTTTACCACATGTTTGATGATCAAGATGGTAGTTATACTCTCTATCTTGGCCGTCCGACCTGCATTTACTGTCGTAAGTTTTCTCCAGTTATCAAGGACTTTAACACCCTTTCAGCTGGTCAAGTCTATTATTATAATACAGACAGTGCCGATTTCAGTTCGGTAGCTAAAGAGTTTTTGAGAACTAAAATTGGAGCTTTCGGTACACCGACAGTTCTTCATCTGGAGAAGGGACAGATTGTTTCTGGTCAATTAGGAAGTGGCGGTACTGCTCAAGAGCTATATGATAAAGTCTTTAAGTCAGAAAATACCACAACAAGTCCTTCCGAGGGAACTGCGACTAATCAAGGAAGCCAAGCAGCTAGTGGAAATACGGCTGAACAAGCAACAAAGACAGAAGCTAATCAAGCGACAGAACAGCCTTCAACTGCCACGAAGGACACAAATGACCAAAGTCAGACAAAAGCAGAAGTAAAGTCTGAATCAGAAAAATTGGACACAAAAACGTTGACCAAGGTTATCAATAAGGTTGTATCCCTTATCGGCAGACTTTTAGTCAAGTTTGGAGTTTAAACCGCATCCCACTCGAAAAGATGTTCAATTTGAACATCTTTTTTAATTAGCGACTTTAGTCAGTTTCGCTCCGTAGGTGCGAAACAACTAAACCACCCGCCATGCGGGTGTGCATCAATAATTATACACAAAAAACTCCAAACGAGCTACAATAAAGGTGTTCAAGCCGATTGTAAAACGGGAGGAGAAGAAAAATTATCCAGAGGATGATTTTTGCCGAAGCCTTGAAATAAAAAAGTTGAGGGGCCAAAAAAGCACATAGTTTATCACATACAAAGTGGATGTGTAAGTACCACATCGTCTTTACCCCTAAGTATAGACGAAAAGTCATCTATAATCAATACAAGAGTAGTCTCGGAGAGATATTTCATAGGCCATGTGATTATAAAGGTGTAGACATTATCGAAGGTCATCTGATGCCAGATCATGTTCATATGTTAGTAAGCATCCCACCAAGGATATGTATCTCAAGTTTCATGGGTTATTTGAAAGGTAAAAGTGCTCTCATGATGTTTGACAAACACGCCAACCTCAACTATAAATTTGGGAATCGGCATTTCTGGGCAGAGGGCTATTATGTGAGTACGGTTGGACTCAACGAAGCCACAATAAAGAAATATATCCAAGACCAAGAAAAACATGACATAGCTCTAGATAAATTGAGCGTCAAAGAATATGAAGACCCCTTTAGGGGTGATGGCAAGTAATACGAATGCCTCTTTAAGAGGCAAGTGACGCGTCAAGAGCAGTGAGGCTTGAACAAAGTGAAAGCCAGCGTCTTTAGGCGCTGGCTAGCTTTTGGGGCTTATAGCCCCTGTGCAAACCACTCGTTTGACGGGGGGGGGTATGATTTTTCTAACAAAAATTCGATATGAGGCTGCATTTTTCGTGAATAGGATGGCTAGAAGTATTACTAATTTGAATCGAAGCCCGTTCACAACAAATTTTGACCCTTTCACGACATAAACGTGCACAGATGGCAAATTTTGGTATTCTGTAGATGAACTTGAAAAATGTCGCTCGCATTCAAAATCACTTAGTTCACCACAATTAGATTTCTAGGATGTCAAATGAAAAAAGTAAAAGAGTTATTTTATAGCACAGAGCTTCGGATGGTTATATCACTACTGATGGCCTTAATTCTTCTGAAGCTTCTTGTTAGTGATGAATTTTTGGAGTGGCCTCTTGAGCTGAAAGCTGGTCTAGTTGTCCTCTTTCTCTTAACTGCTTTGCTCAATGCTAGTTATATGGAGAAAAGAGGGAAAATCTTCAATGAAAATTCTAACTTGGCCCAGTATTTATCTATCTTGGCTTTTTCCTCCTTAACTATCTATGCATTTTTTCGAGCCTGTGTGGTGTCGGAGTTCTACCAGTTTGTTTTCGCCCTTGTAGTTGGTGTCATCAGTTTTATCTTAACAGGCCTCCTAATTTGGGGCCTCAAGTATATTAATAAGGGCAGAAAGTAATAGATCTTTAGGTGGCCCTTCCGAATTCAATCCTGCATAATGAACCAGCCTATCTATTCTAGACACAGAAATTAGCTTTACCAATAGAGGTTAGATATGACTATTTTGACAAAACTTTCAACCAAGGTTCTCCGTTGGACCTATCTAATGTTGACGTCTCTAGCCTTTATAGCCGGATTGGCAACCTATAACTGGCTTTCCTATGGAAAATCATTGATTTTCTGGTTGTCAGCTTTAGTGGTATTATTGATAGCTACAAGTTTATCCTACCTAGTAAAGAAAGAAATAGAAGCACGTTCTGAGCCAATCATGGCTTTTAACAATTTTCAACAAATCCTTGGTATTCTAATCGCTTTGGCTTTTTGTCTGCTTGTTTTGTCGTACAAAATTATTATCAGCCGAGATAGTGATGTCAATACAGTCCATTGGATTCTCTTTGTTCTTCTCATTTTGATAATGATTTGGAATGGTGTCGAGCTTTATAAAGAGTTGAAGCGTAGGAAATTGGAAAAAGCAGAATTTGAGAAAGAAGACTAGCAGCTACTTGTAGCAGTCACCTAGTCCCTTCGTTTGAGACGAAGACAATATTGGTCAGTCAGTCTATTTGGGATGCAGGTCACGATTATTCAATAGTTAGCAAGAAGATAGGTAAAGAAAACATGAAAAGAAGACAAGCTAAGGAATCCCGATTATTGAATTTAATCGCAACCAGCTTGAACGAAGAAATTTCTCCAGCTGAAAGACAAGCGCGGGAAAAAGCTAAGCAAAGACTAGAAAAGAAAGAATACCTGCCTAGAATCGTCAAGGATCTGGAAACTGAATTGCGACCTTTAGCTATCAAATCTAATTTAACTGCCCCTCTTAAATCGCTTTATAAAGAGCTGGTCAACCATTCCCTTCAGGATAAGGAACTAGGTAGAGGTTTGGTCATCTTTGGTCACAATTTCTAATAAGATTCTCACTAATTTGAAGATGGAGGAGTAGCATGTCTCAATTAAAATGGTTTTCCGGTGGTAATGAAAGACAATCCGCCGCCCTTGAGTTATTTGATAGATTGATAGCAGAAGTGAGAGATGAAAACAACAATCAGGTCTTGGAAGAATTTTGCCTGTCCTATCGCAAAGAGCTGGAAGAAGGGAAGGCACCGATTCCCACTATCCTCAGTCGCTTTAATTTTGAGCTTTCGAGGCTACTTAGAGAAGGCAAAGCCGATTTGACGGATAGGTCCAAGAAAGATCTAGCTGCCATTAGGAAACTGTCCAATATTAGGTATGGTTACTAAAAGATTGCTTTAGGAGTTGGAGTAGGACAAGTTGATTATTTAACTTAACAATTTTTGCCTCACCTCCTCTTTATCAAAATCTCCCGTTCACGACAAATTTTGACCATTTCATGACAAATGGGAAGTAAGTTCTTGAAAATGTGGTATAGTAGGGATGAAACTGGTTGTATCTCTGCATATGGGATTAGAAGCAATTTTCTTATGAAAGTTGGATATATGAAATGAGAAGTAGATTAACTATGTTGTGAGCAGTACTATCTTTAGTTTGACTTTGCTCTGTTATCTGGGTGCGATTGCTTAACCTTCTTGAGTTTTATCAGAGGCAGTCTCAACTTGGGCGAATCCGAAAAGATCAAACAATGAGTCTCCTGCCTTTTTATCTCTGGTCCCTCGTCTGTTTGATTAATTTTCTAATTACATTTCTCTATCGCAATTTTGGATTTGTAAGCTCTAGTGGTCCTAGCATCTATTTCATTTGCGGTCTTATCCTATACATAACCTTTTTAGGCTACAATGAGAAAATTACTAGTTCATCTCTTAAAAGTGGAAGGAGCACTTATGATTTCTATTGAAAAACTAGAGGGCACTCTCAAATCTCTTAATATGACCCTCTTTATCTGGAAGATTCTCAGTCTGGTTATGGATGTTTTTGGGATTGCCGGTTACTACATGAATATGGCCATCTTGAAGCATCCTGAAAATTATGAAAAGTCGGGAATGACTAGCCAGCAGATTGAACAGCTCCGTAATAGTATGACTCCTTGGGTATTAATCAGTATTCTGCTAGCCTTAGTCGTCAATGCTATTCTGGTTTATTTGCTTTTTAGGAATCATCGGGCTGTCAAGAATAAGGACTATATTAGTTACTGGCCTTACTATTTGAGCCTGGCTTTCATCATTTTGCCAATCATCAATCAAGTATTGTCTGGCTTTAGTTGGTTTAGCACAGTCCTTTATTTAGTCCAAGTGGTTCTTATCGTCTTTACCTACCTCAAAGCTAAACAGCTTAACGAGGTTGGTTAATAGCAAAAGGAGAGGCAAGGGCCTCTTTTTTGTATGCAGAAGGTCTGATGAGAGGTATTTATAGCGAAGATTCCCTCAAAAATGCCGGTTGACGACTTTATTTGGCCCTTTCACGACTTTACTGGTTATTAGACTAGAATTTTAGGTATACTAAAAGAGGGGTTGTATTATATAATCTCTAGCTTATCTTTTTTATGATTACTAATACAATTAAGGTTTGATAATCAAATTTTTTAAATCCTATTTTATTGCATTTAATACCGATTACCTATTGACTTTTTTAAGTTTATAATTTAAACTATACTATGAAAGTAATACAATTGAAAAACTTACAAATTTGTAAGTGAATCAACTTGGATTATTGGTAAACTAAAAGGGTAAGTTGGGCTGTTCCATCAGCCTTAGAAAAGGAGTAAGAAGATGACACGTACACGCAAGAAGAAGGCCATGTCTAAAAGGAAGAAGTGGTCTCTGATTGGAATTTCAGTTTTTGCTGCCCTAGTACTTGCTTTTTTGATTGTCAAAGCCTTTATGGGGGCTGGTGGTTCCGGAAACCTCTATAAGACTGCTAAGGCAAACAAGGGCAACCTAGCTTCCTCAACCATTTTGTCTGGGAAGGTTAAGTCGGTATCTGAGCAGTATGTTTATTATGAGCCAAACAAGGGAAGTACCCCTAATATTCAAGTCCATGTAGGGGATCAGGTTTCTGCTGGTCAAGCCTTGGTTCAGTATGATGCAACTTCTGCTCAGGCTGATTACGATAGTGCTGTTCGTGCCCTCAACAAGGCAGCATCTGATATTCAAAATTTTAAGACAGCCAACGCTTCGATTGCAGGGACAACTGAATATAATAGCCAGTTGCAGTCTCTTAATGATGCCTATGCGGATGCACAGGGCGTGGTAACAAAGGCTCAATTGGCCCTCAATTCGACAACTGTGCTCAGTGATGTTTCGGGAACGGTAGTTGAAGTAGCTGACAGTGTCAACCCTTCTAGTCAGACCAGCCAAACATTGGTTCATGTGGCTAGCGAAGGCCAGTTGCAAATTCAGGGGACTCTGACCGAATACGACCTAGCTAATGTTAAGGTTGGTCAAGAAGTTACCATTAAATCCAAGGTCTACCCTGGTAAGGAATGGACTGGTAAAATTAGCTACATTTCCAACTATCCTAATGAGAAAAATGATACGACCAATGGGTCAAGCCAATCTAATAGCTCGACTTCTTCTTCATCAGGTTCGTCTTACAATTACAAGGTAGATATCACTAGTGATATTGGTGACCTCAAGCAAGGCTTCTCAACTTCAATTGAGGTTAAGAGTGGTACTGAAAGTATCTTGGTTCCGGTCAAGGCTGTGACAACCTCTGGAGATCGTTCCTATGTCTGGGTTTATGACAGCAAGACAGGTACCATCTCTAAGACTCAAGTTACACTAGGCAATGCAGATGCCAAGAACCAACAAATCGTTGCTGGCCTTGATGAGGGTAAAACCGTTATTACTAATCCAAGTAAGGACTTCAAGGATGGTCAAAAGTTGTCACAATCAGAAATAGCATCATCTGATAAGGGGTGAGGACTATGGCTGAAAAAGTTTTAATGGAGCTAAAGGGTATCACCAAGTCCTATCAAAATGGTGACCAGGAATTGCAGGTGCTCAAAGGTATCGACCTGACTGTTCATGAAGGGGAGTTCTTAGCGATTATGGGGCCTTCTGGTTCTGGGAAATCAACTTTGATGAATATTATTGGGCTCTTAGATAAGCCAACCTCAGGGGAGTACACACTGGCTGGACAGGCTGTTGAGCGATTGACGTCCAAGGAACAGGCTCGTGTTCGTAATGAGGAGTTAGGGTTTGTTTTCCAGCAGTTCTTCCTGCTCTCCAAACTCAATGCTCAAGATAATGTTGAATTGCCCCTGATTTATGCTGGAGTTGGTGGATCCCAGAGGCATAAGTTGGCTCAGCAGTATTTGGAAAAGGTTGAATTGTCCGACCGCAGCAAGCACTTGCCTTCGGAACTATCAGGTGGACAAAAGCAGCGGGTGGCTATCGCACGTGCCTTGGTCAATAATCCCTCCATTATCTTGGCTGATGAGCCAACAGGAGCCTTGGATACTAAGACCAGTAACCAGATTTTGAAACTCTTGACCCAGCTCAATGAAGAGGGGAAGACTATTATTATGGTTACTCACGAGCCAGAGATTGCTGATTACGCCAAGCGTAAGATTGTCATTCGTGATGGTGAGATTACTCAGGATACGACCGAAAGTGTCCGGATTGACTAGGGGAGGTTTATAATGCAAAATTGGAAATTCGCCCTAGGGTCAATCATGGGGCACAAGATGCGATCTTTCTTGACTATGTTGGGAATTATTATCGGTGTAGCATCGGTGTCTTTTGTCTTAGCTTTGGGGAATGGCTTTAAGGTCAAGATGGCTGATACCATCAGTAAGGCCCAACATGATGTTCAAGTCTATTATGTCTCATCATCTGGTAGTACAGAAGATGAGAATGAAGCTTTGGCTAGTGGTCAAATGCCTAAAGGTGCCCCTAAAGTTCAAGAGGCTTGGTTAGAGACCATCGTTAAGAACGTTGATGGAATTTCTGGCTATTATATTACTAATACGACAACCGCAAATGTTGCTTCGACCAAGAAAAAAGTGAAACAGGTTACTCTAACGGGAGTTAGTCAAAGCTATTTTAAAGTTCGCAGTCTTAAAATTCTAGCTGGTCGCCGTTTGGAAGAATCGGACTATACCCAGCTATCCCGTTATACCATGATTGATAGAAAATTGGCGGATAAGCTTTTTTCAAGCTATGATGAGGCTCTCAATCAAATCGTTGAGATAGGTGGCAAACAGTTCCGAGTTGTTGGTGTTTATAAAGATCCCAACGAGGCTGATACCTCATACAGTATGGCGTCAGGAAATGCTATTTTTACAAATAGTATGTTGGCTTCTGAATTTAATTTGGATGAAATCAGTGCTATTTACGTCCATGTCCCTGATGTTGATAAGTCATTAGATTCGGGAAGGGCAGCAGCAAAAGAGCTGACCAAACTGTCTGGGGCAAGTAGTGGAAAATTTAAGACTTACGATTTAACAGAAGCGATTGCTCAA
The DNA here is from genome assembly GCF_000686605.1 of Streptococcus sobrinus DSM 20742 = ATCC 33478. GTDB lineage: Bacteria > Bacillota > Bacilli > Lactobacillales > Streptococcaceae > Streptococcus > Streptococcus sobrinus. The sequence goes on from NZ_JMLC01000004.1 coordinate 126,455, forward strand.
TATAAAGCGCAAGTTTCTGGTATTTCTCTCTTTATTGGCCTGATCGGAGCAACAACTCTGATTGTTGGTGGTATCGGTGTTATGAATATTATGCTGGTATCAGTTACAGAGCGCACCAGAGAAATTGGCTTACGGAAGGCATTGGGAGCGACTCGTTCAAATATCCTGATGCAATTTTTGATTGAGTCAGTCCTCCTAACTCTAATAGGGGGTGCGATTGGATTGTTGTTGGCTAGAGGAATTGTTGGTCTCTTAGCTAAGTCAGAGGGACTTTTGGCGCAGTTAGGAAGGCCAAGTATTTCCTTCGGTACCATCTTAATTAGTCTATTCTTCTCGGTCCTTGTTGGTATTGTCTTTGGTATTCTGCCGGCAAATAAGGCCAGTAAGCTGGATCCGATTGAAGCTCTGCGTTATGAATAATCGAATGTTTTATAAAAATAGTATTGAAACGATCTCTGTGAGGTCGTTTTCTTTTTTACTCTGCACCTAGCAATAGTATCTCATCATTAATCCTGCCGATACTGAAAGTGTATAGGAAATGGTATTTTCAAATATAAGATTTATAAGTTATTTCGTTTTTAAAAGCTCATTTCCCACTATCTATTGACAAGGATTTCATATCCCTTCTGTGATAACTATCAAAAAGTTAACTTTTGATTTTAATGGAGTATCAATAAAACAAGGGCTATTTGCGATGAAGCAACTTTAATTTTTCTAAGATTATTCTTTTTCAAACACTGCTAGGAAGAAATGGATTGATAGATTATCAGCCGTTTTTGTAATGACTTTCTGATAAACCGTTTTTATAGTTGGCTATCATTTTATCTTTTCTTCTCCTACCTCATAAATGTTATAATGGTCTTACGATTCAACAGCTTATTCAGTAAAAGGCAGTTTCATGAAGCATTCTTATTTCAAGTATTTCTTAAAATTTCGATACCAGCTTTATCAGAGTTTTAGCGATGTCTTCCCATTTGCGATGATTTACGCTTGGTTGGCCATCTGTTATAATCTTCTAATTTCAGAAAATTCCTTTCTGGCAGAAACCAGCCAGTGGGACTTTTACTTGCAAGGCTGGTGGCTGTTTATTTCCCAAAGCCTTTCTAATGTCTTGCGATTTTTGACCTACTTCATGTCAGCCTTTTTTGTGGCTAGTTTTATTAAGCGTGACTTGGAGCATTCAAAGGCAGACTCCTACCTTCCCAGTCTTCTAGGCTTTTTAGCCGTCTGGCTGACAGTATCAAAGTCTGCTCAAGGGGCTGATGGTACTCCCCTTAGCCAACCTTCCTGGCTGCTGTTGATTTTTATAAGCTTAGCTATTATCTTGGTTGTTCGTTTATGGCGATGGCAGTCTCAAGCTTTAGCATATTCAGGCTTAGGAATCATTTTGATTTCCATTTATCTTATTTCTAATTTTCTCAAACATTTTCCGAGCTTTAAACCGGAGTATCTTCTGCAAATGAGTTTTTCAGATTGGATGGGGAACGGTCCCAGTCATTTGTGGCAAGTGCTCCTTTGGTCTTTGTTAGCCATTTTTCTTCTCATTTTTGGTTTTGTTATTCCAAACGTTCTTCTTCATCCATACACAGAACTGACAGTAGTAGGGGATAATTTAAGTGCAGCTCTCAACCAAAGTATTGATAAAATTCCTCATTTATTCACACTTTATACAGTTAAGGACAGCTTTGCCATGTTTGGAGGTGTTGGGCTTATTTTAGCCTTAGCTATCGCTGTCTTCATTGAGAGTCGGCGACGGTCGTATCCCCCCTATAGACGCTTGGCTCTTTGGACGATGATTCCAATTATCTTCGACCAAAATCTTCCTTTCCTATTGGGTCTTCCGGTCATTTTGCAGCCGATTCTTTTGCTGCCAATGGTTGTGACTACCCTTATTGCAGAAGGATTGGGAGCTCTTTGCCTACAGCTGGGTTGGTTAGGCCCTTCCGTCTACACGGTTCCCAACGGGACACCTAGTCTCTTATTTGGCTTTCTGGCATCCAACGGTGACTGGCGTTATCTCTTAGTGACCCTGGTAATTTTGGTCCTATCTGTTCTGATTTATTTGCCATTTGTAAAAATTGCCCTGTCTAAGGAGGTTGCCCATGAAAAAACGCATTGAGTGGCTCTACTTGATTCTCGTAGGACTAGTTTTAATCGTCATGACCTTCCTTGGAAAGTCTTATATTAATCAGATGACGGCCCACAAGGCAAAAATTTATAATTCACAAATGACCCCAACTATTTTGGTACCTGGTTCAGATGCTAATCAGGAGCGCTTTAATGATTTGATAGCAGATTTAAATAGTCGAGAAAAAAACCATAGCGTTCTCAAACTAACGGTCCATAAGGATGATAGTATCAGCTATTCTGGTAAGGTTAATAACAAGGATCGCCAACCGTTTATTGTGATTGCCTTTGAAAATAACCAGGATGGTTATGCTAATATCAAGAAGCAAGCGGAGTGGCTTGATATGACCATGACAACCCTGCAGGAAAAGTACAAGTTTAAACGTTTTAATGCTATTGGTCACTCCAACGGTGGTCTCAACTGGACTATCTTTTTGGAAAAATATTATGATGCAGATGATTTTGATATGCAAAATCTGCTGACGATTGGGACACCCTACAATTTTGAGGAAACCAATATGTCTAACAAAACTCAGATGCTAAAAGATTTAATGGCTGCTAAGGATAAAATTCCGGCAAGCTTGAGTGTCTACAATCTCGCTGGGACAGAGTCTTATGACGGTGACAAAATAGTTCCTTTTGCCAGTGTTGAGACTGGTAAATATATCTTCCAAAAGACGGCCAAGCACTATACGCAGGTAACGGTATCGGGCGACGAGGCTGGTCATTCGGATTTGCCAAGTAACCCGGAAGTTATTCAGTATATTGCAGAAAAGATTCTTACCAACCGTCAGGATAAGACTGTGAAGGTTAGAAATTAATGCCAGTAGCTAGCTACTTGTAGAGCAGATGACTTATTCAGAGCTATAAGAATGGAGGGTTCTTATGCGAAAGTACAACAGACAACCAAAAACGATTATTGTGACAGGCGGAAGTTCTGGCATCGGGTTAGAATTGGCAAAACTACTTGCTGGAGAAGCAGCAGAGATTGTCCTCCTTGCTCGGAATCAGGTCAAGCTTTCCCAAGCTAAGACTGCCCTGGAGGCCCTAAATCCTAGCCTTGAAGTCTTCACTATCAGTGCTGATTTATCAACTGTTGAGGGAATTTTCCAGGCTATTAAGCAAGTTGAAGCGTTACATCTTAATATTGATAGCTTGGTAAATAATGTCGGCTATGGAGTCAGCGGCTTGGCTGATAGTTTAGATCTAGATACTGTTGAGAAGGCTACAGTTGCTAATGCTTTGGCTCCGACTCTGCTCACTCAGGCTTTCTTACCTGCCATCGTTCGTAATCAGGGGAATATCCTCTTTATGGGAGCAGGGGCTGCCACTCATCCTATGCCTAGTCTGGTCCACTATTCTGCTAGTAAAAACCTCATCCATGGTTTGGTCAGGGGCCTTCGCATTGATTTAAAGGGCACCGGAGTACATGTTACTGAGATTCAGCCTGGTCCTGTTGCTACGAATTTTGGGACCAGCAGTGGTGGTTCTGGCTCTTCTCAGGATTTTGCAGACAATAATCCTCTGAAAAAGGTTGAAATCACGCCCCAACAATGTGCGAAAGAATCTCTTGCTGCCTTGCGAGCTAATAAATTGCTTCATTATCCTGGCAGAGGCTATCGCTTCCTCATACGCCTTACCAAGCTGGTGCCTTCTCCGCTTATGGAAAAGTTATTACAAAGATTTATCCAACGCTAATTGTGTTAATCAGCCTATCGCCTTTTTGAGTGTAAAGACTGGAAGAAATATCGAGGGTCATACACCCTGTCTAGTTTGTACTGAGAGGCCAAGCAGGCTGATTCAATCTTCTTAACAATCCTGAGGTCTTTCAATATATTGTTGAAATGATTTTGGCTGTGGGACAATAAAAGTTTAACAAGCTTTTATATTGATTATTTCTCAATCGCTAGCTTGGGCTTTGATACGACAGCCGCTCTGGCTGCCCTTGATACTTGATTTGCCAATTATAAATATAAAAAGAACGGTTGATTTCTGTCGACCGTTCTCTTTATATAGGGCGTATGAATTTAGTTAAATCTGCTATTAATTTGCAACAATTTTAAGATGACTGATCTTACTATCCTTGATGGTTGCAAAATCTTTGCCAGTCAGGGTAAAATAGTCATTAGCGGAGCGTTGTGATACAACTCCCCAATCCACTCTAAACTCGTTTTCAGAGATTTGACTGGTATGCCAAAGGTGTTTGCAAACAGGATTTCGACTGAAAAAATCGTTGAAAAAATTGATGATGGCCTCCTTCCCATGGACAGCTTTCCCATTATGTGGTTCTATGGTAGCTTGCTCATCAAAGAGTGTGCAGAGTTCGTCAAACTTTTCTCTATCTTGTCCAGCTTGGTCAGATAGGGTAAAATAGCGATCCAATATGGTCATTGTAACAACCTCCTTTACGTTGTTTGATAATCATTGAACAATTAAATGATAACATAATAATAAAATTTTTCAAGAAAGGACTGAATAAACTCAAAATTATGCCCGATTTATTTCATCCAGAAGCCCAAGAAATATCCTTATCACAAGTTTTATATGCCCTAAGCGATCCCATTCGTTTGCAAATCTTTTCTAAATTATTCGATTTAGGAGAAGAAGTAAGCTGCAGTTATTTTAACAGTTTAGCTAAAAAGAGTAACTTATCGCATCATTATAAAGTTCTGCGTGAAGCTGGTGTCATCTATGTAAGAATCGAAGGAAGACATCGTTATCTCTCTTTAAGACAGAGTGACATTAACAAACGCTTTCCCCGATTATTCCCAACGATTTTTAACAGCTATTCCCAAGATTAAAATTTCTATTGTTTGTTGATTAAACTGAAAAAATAGAGCAGATTATTTTAATAGAGCTGTCAAGATTTTTTCTTGACAGATATTGGGTATTCTGTTATACTATCTAAGTAAAGTCGTAGGAGAGCTATGGCTAAGCAAGAATTACTATAGAAAAGAGACTTAAACATGTCAGTAAAAATTCGTTTGACTCGTATGGGTTCTAAGAAGAAACCTTTCTACCGTATCAATGTTGCCGATTCACGTTCTCCACGTGATGGTCGTTTCATCGAAACTGTTGGAACTTACAACCCATTGGTTGCTGAAAACCAAGTAACCCTGAAGGAAGACCGTATCCTTGACTGGATGTCTAAGGGAGCTCAACCTTCTGATACTGTTCGTAATATCCTTTCACGCCAAGGAATTATGAAGAAATTCCACGATTCTAAATACTCAAAATAAGAGCTTAACCTATGGATACCATTGAAAATCTTATTATCGCTATCGTTAAACCTTTGATTTCAAAACCAGATAGCTTCAGCATCAAAATTGAGGACGGTCCTGAATTTTTGGAGTACCATCTGGACTTAGACCCTCAGGATATTGGTCGGATTATCGGCAAAAAAGGTCGAACCATCACAGCGATAAGGTCGATTGTCTATTCGGTACCCGTTGAGACCAAAAAGGTTAGAATCATTATTGATGAAAAGTAAGAAAGTAGCGATTGTCCGCTGCTTTTTTTGCTTTTATGCCAAAAGACTGAATACTCAAGGAATATTAGGCAGAGTATACAAAATTTGAAGGTGGGAGGGGTATCATAATTGAATATAAATAATTTCACCTTGATTCAGAAAATCGACAGAGTGGTAAATCTTTAGAGGTCCTTCATCCTAAGTATGAAGAATCTGGTGCTTCCGATAAAAGGTGGAAAAAAGCAGAGCTCCCACAAGCAGTTTTAAACACAAGTGTTTACGAAATTGAAGGCTACACCTGTGTAGTGCTGTCGGATTTGGCATGTCTAAGTAATATGCCCTCTTGAATCGAACAAGCGGTGTGAGAACAAATAGGTGCTTAATCTGGTTTTTTATCTATGGTAATTGGAGGATTATTTTTCGTCAAAGAAGTCGGGTAGATTAATAAATCTTAGGTTAGCAAAAATTAAAATAGTGTAAGAGCAGTAGACTTCACGGTTTGCTGTTTTTGCTTGACAAATTATATTCTAGTGATAGAATATAAATAGATAATATTCTAATGCTAGAATATACAAATCAAAAAAGATATTCCAAAAGGAGGAAAATGTCATGGCATTTGATTTCAAAAAAGAGTTGAAGGAGTTGTATCCGACAAAGACTAATCCGACGATTGTCAAGATCCCTAAAATGAACTTTTTGGCAGTTCGAGGACAGGGTGACCCTAATGAAGAAGGAGGTGAATATAAGCAAGCTATCAGTTTACTTTATCCGCTGGCCTATGCCATTAAAATGAGCAAAAAGACAGACTACAAGATGGAAGGATATTTTGATTTTGTCGTCCCACCACTTGAAGGCTTTTGGTGGCAAGAGGGAATCATAGGTGCAGATTATAATCGCAAAGGGGATTTTCACTTTATTGCGATTCTTCGCTTGCCTGATTTTGTTAGCGAGGAAGATTTTGACTGGGCAGTTAAACAAACGACTATCAAAAAGAAATTGGATTTTTCCAAGGTTGAATATTTCACTTATGACGAAGGTCTGTGTGTTCAATGTCTGCATATCGGTCCCTACAATGACGAGCCTGCAACAGTTGAACGCATGCATGCTTACATGGAGGAAGAGGGATATCAACTGGATATTACCGATGAACGTATGCACCATGAAATCTATATTGGTGATGTCCGTAAAGTGGCGCCAGATAAGCTAAAAACAATTATTCGTCATCCCATCAAAAAAGTAGGAAGTAAAAAATGAGCATTAAGACATCTTTAACAGAAGAGTTGATTCTAGGACTATTGGCAGAGCAGCCTAGACATGGTTATCAAATTGAAAAGCTAATTGAAGACAGGGGGATGAGGCGGTGGACCGAGGTTGGTTTCTCTTCGATATACTATGTCCTTGATAAACTGGAGAAAAAAGAGCTTGCTAAAAGTGCACCAGCAAAAGGAAAGGAGAAAAAAGAGTATGCCATTACAGACTTGGGACTAACAGTTTTGACAGAAAAAACCAAACAGCGTTTGCTAGAGCGCCAACCAGCCAATTCACATTTCATGACTGCCTTGGCTAATAGTCAAAATATGTCACCAAAGGATTTGTTACAAGCTTTCAAGATACGTAAGAAAGTTTTAGAAGAGGACTTGCAGGTCTTGAAATTACAAGAAGCAAGGGAAGGTTTTGCACCGCGCTCTGCCCAGCAATTATTCGGCTTAGGCATGACCATGCTCCAAGCAGAGTTGGGCTGGTTAGAGGAGGAAATTGATATTTTGCAATCAAGGGAAGGATAGAAGCATTATACATCATCAAAGGAGATAGCGGATGAAATTGGATGTAAAACCTTTTATCGGACAACATTGTGAGACGACTGCTACAGGAACCCTTTTGAATCAACTTGGTATCTTTTTAAGTGAACCGCTCTTGTTCGGCCTGGGAGAAGGGCTAAGCTTTGTTTTTTGGAAGATGAAATCTTCGAATATGCCATTTATAGGTGGGAGAATTAAACCCGACCGTCTGACGCAAAACATCACGAAAAATCTTGGATTAAAACTTGATGTTAAGGAAACCTCTTCTAAAGTTAAAGCTTGGGAATCTGTAAAAAGCTTGCTGGATAGTGGTAAGGCAGTCGGTCTGAAATTAGATTGTTATCATTTGGATTATTTCACTAATCCTATTCACTTTGCAGGCCATTATGTTGCTATCATTGGTTACGAAAATCAGGATGCTTTTTTAGTAGACACGGATCAGCAAGGTTGCCAAGTCAGCACATCGCTTGAAAGTTTGGCGCTGGCAAGAAGCGAGAAAGGTCCTATGTCCTCTAAGAATTTATTTTACACTATTGAAAAAGAAAAGGACTTGATATCTTTAGAGATGGCTGTGGTAAAAGCGATACGGAATAACGCAGTAGACTATTTAAGTCCGTCAATCAAGAATATGCAATATAGAGGTATTGAAAAAGTAAGTGAGGAGGTCATCAAGTGGTTTGATGGTTCACAGACCACTGCAGAAGATTTTGGAAAAACTGCAATCTTGATGGAGAGAGCAGGTACTGGTGGTGCTATCTTTAGAAATCTCTATTGTGATTTTCTAAATGAGGCCTATGTTATCACAAAGAATGGAGTTATTAGGGATGCTTACCAATTATTTGTTGAGATCGCGAATGGTTGGACACAAGTTATTGAATTATTCCAAAAAGTTGCTGATACAAAAGATAGACGATTTATATTAGCCGCATCAGAAATAATGAAGAACCTTTCAGGAAAAGAAAAAGAGGCAATGACATTACTTATGGAAATCTAAAGAATCTGTAAGGGGAAAACAATCAATATGTTTACGTCGTAATTATACATTGATTGTTTTTCGCTTTTTGTGGTGTTTATCCAATGTTCGGTTGACGAGAGTTACTCTGTTTACTGATGGTTGAGCTTTAAGCTAAACTGACGAACGTTTTCTATTTCTTTTTTAGGTGATAAATTGCAAGAATAAGTGCAACATTTACTTGAACTCATCCTCTAGAGCTTCACTAGCAGTTCTGTAAGCTAAACATTTTCGTGGTCGGTGATTGATATCATATAAAGCCTTATTCAAAACCTCATCAGAGATAGCGGCTAAATCTGTTTTCTTTGGGAAATATTCTCTTAGTAAGCCATTTGCGTTTTCATTGCTTCCTCTCTGCCAGGATGAATAGGCGTCCGCAAAGAAAAAGGAAATTCCTAAATTCTCTACCAGAGGATAGC
>NZ_JMLC01000005.1 GCF_000686605.1 Streptococcus sobrinus DSM 20742 = ATCC 33478
TGTCAATCGAAAATGACTTTGTCCCGTCAAAATCAAGTTGATAGGAGAAAAAATCTGCTATAATTGTAGGCGAGAAGCCTTGTTCTTCTCAGCTTGAAATTCTTCATAGGATTTTCCAATCTTATGAAGATATTGTTTGAAAGATGCAAGTTTCCACGGGTGTGATTGTGGAGGAATATACTTGCGTCTTTCTTTTTTCTTTTCTTGGGCTGGTTCAAATTCATCTGAATGGCGTTCGTGTTCCTGTAAAGGCCTAGTAGCATAAGTCTTGTCAGCGATATTGAGGTAGATGTCACCGTTAAAAGCCTCAATAACCAAGGCTTTCGTTTTTCGGGCAAAGAAGACTTCCTTGTCTCCCTCAGTGGGTAAGTAAAACTTGTTTTGATAACGAATATGGTGCCCACTATCAATCACTCTTTCACTCACCCTAGCTAGAAGTAGATTCCTCTGAGCAGGCTTAGGAGCCTCCTCAAAAACGGATAAGCTTGCTTTGGCTCCGAACTGCTTGTTAAACCGCTTGATCCAGCCTTTTAGGTAACGGTTGGCTTGGTCAATGCTTGTGATACCATGCCTTTGGAGGTCAATCGGAAGGCGGGACTGCAGGGTCTGATTGAGCCTTTCGACTCGCCCCTTGGCTTGTGGAATAGATGAGGTCTTGATGGCGATGCCCAGCTGATGGCAGGCGTAGCCAAATTGCGTGAAGGTGTCCTCTTCCATCTTTTTGGACTGTTTAGAGACATAAGTGAAGACTGTTCGCTTATCGGTCAGGAACTGAAAAGGGATGCCTTGGGTTGCAAGAATCTGTTCCAAAACATGGTAGTAGCCCTTCAGGGTTTCTTGGGTGTCAAAGTAAGCCCCGACAATATCACCAGAGGCATCATCAATGGCGACGTGAAGATGGGTTTCCTCTTGTCCAAACCAAAAGAATTGACTGGCATCCATTTGGATAAGCTCGCCTCTATATTTTTTTCTAGCCCGACTAGGATGGGCTTTCTCTGGTTCTTCTAAGAAGTCGCTAGCAGTAGGGAGGAGTGGCTCTTCTTTAGCTTGCTTGCGTTTCTTAGCCTCTTTTTTTAAGCGTTTCTTGGTTTTTCGTTGTGTCTTAGGTGAGAGAAACCCAGCTTGATAGAGGAGCTTTCTCACGGTAGTATCGGAGTAACAGATGCCGTCTTCCTCAGCTAGGAGCTCACAAAAATGAACAACATTAGGTCTCATAGCTCCATAGTCTCGATATTTCCCAATAATTCTTTCTTTGATTTCTGGAGGCATAGTGTGGGCTGGCTGTTTCTGCCTATTCCCATGGATAAAAGCCTGCTTACCCTTATTCTGATAGGCAATGACTAGGCGATTCACCTGCCTTTTGGATATGCCAAGCTCCACACAGGCCCTATTCTTTGTTTTCTTTCCGTCACAGACTGCTTTAATAGTGATATATTTCTTAGTCTCAGTCATGGTTAGCTCATTTTTCCTCATCATTCTAGTTTAACAGATGGGACATTTTCTCCTTCGACCTAACTAAGACATTATCACTTTCGAATGATACTTTTTTGAAAAGGGAAAAGTAAGGCTTGGCTTCTTTTTCATTTTATGTTATAATGGCGGTGGAGCAACAGTTCTGCGTGAAGTGGGTCAGGGGAGGAATCCAGCAGCCCTAAGCGAGTGTGGATTGTGTGCTCTTTTTGCGTATAGAAAATAAACCCTATGAAATCAAGGTTTCACAGTTTTTTTGTTAGGTCGGATATTGAAAAAGGGGAAAAAAAATTCAAATTGAGATAATAGCTCTTTAGTGAATATGCTATAATATTTTTTGACACAAACGACACCGCCTTGGAAAGGGGTGAGTTGTCCTATGTGGCAAGAAATTTTCATAAATATCGTCGCACCAATTATTGTTGGGGTAGTGCTTGCACTATTTTCTAAATGGCTAAATAAGAAAGATGACGATTGAGTGCCATTAGCTCGGAACTTGGTAGTCGCAACCAAGTAAAAAAGCCTCCTACTTTGTGGACGATGTAGGGGGCTTTTCCGTTGCCTATGTGTAGGCAAGAAATTCTCATTCGCAAGTCTATTTTATCGAAGTTTGGAAGGTTTGTCAAATTTATTGTTATTAGGATTTGCTAACTTCAAGCACCCCTTAATCTTGAAAAACTGCCCCTAGAATTTTGGCCTAATTTGGGCAAAACGAGGACCTCAAGGACTAGTTTCCTGACTTCCCTGGCATGGGGTTAAGTTCGCTAAGAAGGAGCTTCTTTTTGTCTGACAAGAGCAATGTTGCACTAGAAGGGGTTCCTTTTGTCTATTAAGTAAGCAAGGGCTTTTTCGTGAGGTCACCTCCATGGCCTTTGGTGAGGGGGTGGCCCTACTTTTCGTCCTTGTTACCGGTTTCCTTTTTTCGCTAAAAAGGTTGAAAAATCACTAATAAAAGAGTAAACTGTATAGGAATATTGTTTAAAAAGGGAGTACCATAATGGGACATATTAAATTTGATTATTCAAAAGTTCTAGATAAGTTCATCGCAGCTCATGAAATTGATTACATGCAGCCACAAGTAACTGCACTTGATAAGGTTTTACGTGATGGTTCAGGTCAAGGTGGTGAAATGACTGGTTGGCTTAATCTGCCAGAGAACTACGATAAGGAAGAGTTTGCCCGTATCCAAAAGGCTGCTGCCAAGATTCAATCTGACAGCCAGGTCCTTGTTGTTATTGGTATTGGAGGTTCTTACCTCGGTGCCCGTGCAGCTATTGATTTTTTGAATAATTCCTTTGTCAACTTGCAAGCGGCTGATAAGCGTAAGGCTCCACAAATTCTTTATGCTGGAAATTCAATTTCTTCAAACTACTTGGCTGATTTGGTTGACTATGTTGCTGACAAAGATTTTTCAGTCAATGTCATTTCTAAATCTGGGACAACAACTGAGCCGGCTATTGCCTTCCGTGTTTTTAAAGAGCTCTTGGTTAAAAAATATGGTCAAGAAGAAGCTAACAAGCGGATTTATGCAACAACAGATCGTGCTAAGGGAGCGGTCAAGGTTGAAGCAGATGCTAATGATTGGGAAACCTTCGTCGTTCCAGATAGCGTCGGTGGTCGTTTCACCGTCTTGACACCAGTTGGCCTTTTGCCAATTGCTGCTTCAGGAGCTGACATCACTAAGTTGATGGAGGGAGCCAATGCAGCTCGGAAGGCCTATTCATCAGATAAAATTGCTGAAAATGAAGCCTACCAATATGCTGTTATTCGCAATATCCTTTATAGAAAGGGTTATGTGACTGAAATCTTAGCCAACTATGAACCATCTTTGCAATACTTTAGCGAATGGTGGAAACAGTTGGCTGGCGAATCAGAAGGTAAGGATCAAAAGGGAATCTACCCAACCTCAGCTAACTTTTCGACAGACCTACATTCACTGGGTCAATTTATTCAAGAAGGAATGCGGAACCTTTTTGAAACCGTTGTTCGTGTTGAAAAACCTCGCAAGAATATTACAGTTCCAGAAATGGCTGAAGATTTAGATGGTCTTGGTTACCTACAAGGTAAGGATGTCGACTTCGTCAATAAAAAAGCGACTGATGGCGTTCTCTTAGCCCACACAGACGGCGGTGTTCCTAATACCTTCCTGACCATCCCAGAGCAAGATGAGTACACACTCGGCTACACGATTTACTTCTTTGAATTGGCAATCGGTCTATCTGGTTACCTCAATGGTGTCAATCCGTTCAACCAGCCAGGTGTTGAAGCCTACAAGAAGAACATGTTTGCCCTACTCGGTAAACCAGGCTTTGAAGATTTGGGTGCTGAATTAAATGCTCGTCTTTAAGATGAATGCTCAATAATACTCAAGCAGTTCCTTAACAGGTCCTGCTTTTTTTGTTAAGAATTAGTGTACGGTTTTTTTTCTGACTCCTAAAAAAAGTGTCTTAATTATTTTTGTAAGCGTTTTATAATAAAACTAGAAAAATTACAAAGGAGCAGACAAATGAAAGATTGGTTAAATATCGCAGGAAAAACTGTTATTGTGACAGGGGCTTCATCGGGTATTGGTCAGGCTATTGTTAAAGAATTGCTTGACTTAGAAGTTAATGTGGTCAACTTTGATATTGCAAACAATGACTTAGAACATGAACATTATCTTTTTGTAAAAGTTGATGTCACTTCCCGTCAAGAAGTTGAAGCCGGTGTAGCAGCTGTAGTTGAGCGTTTTGGTACAGTTGATGCTGTTGTCAATAATGCCGGAATAAATGTTCCCCGTCTTCTAGTTGACCCTAAGGACCCTCACGGTCAGTATGAATTAGATGATGCTATCTTTGAGAAAATTACCATGATTAATCAAAAAGGTGTTTTCTTAGTCAGCCAAGCCGTCGGTCGCCTCCTAGTTGCTAAAAAACAAGGGGTTATCATCAATATGGCCTCCGAAGCAGGTCTGGAAGGATCCGAAGGCCAGAGCGCCTATGCGGCAACCAAGGCAGCTGTCTATAGTTATACACGTTCCTGGGCCAAGGAACTTGGTAAGCATGGTGTTAGAGTTGTCGGAATTGCTCCAGGAATCATGGAAGCAACCGGCTTGAGAACGCTTGCATACGAAGAAGCCCTTGGTTATACTAGAGGGAAAACGGTGGATGATATACGAGCAGGCTATGCTTCAACAAGCACTACCCCACTCGGTCGTAGTGGTAAGTTGAGCGAGGTAGCTGATTTAGTCGCTTATTATATTTCGGATCGTTCCAGTTATATAACTGGGATTACAACCAATGTAGCTGGAGGTAAGACACGTGGATAGGTAAATAGAAAGGGGAGAGAAAGTGGCAGTCGTTAATCGCTGGTATCAAATCTTAAATACCTTGGTGGCTCAGCACCATGTTTCACTAGATGAAATGCTGGGAATTCTTGAGGTCAGCCCTCAGACCCTCCAAAACAGCATTGAGCAATTAAATGATATTTTAGATCGAGATGTCCAAATTAGACAAGAAGATAGTATGCTCTACCTGGATGTGCTTGATTATGCCCGTTTAGAGGAGATTTTATCGGGAAAGTTGAGAAGGGAAACAGACTTCAACTCTTCCAGTAAAAGAGTTGCTTATCTTATTAAGCGCCTTTTACAGGCCAACCAGCCCTTGCTGATTGATGATTTGGCAGAAGATATGGGGGTCAGTCGTTCAACAATCAATAAGGATTTAAAAAAAGTTAAACGTCTGGCCAGTGACTATCAGATTAACATCACAGGGACACCTAATCGAGGCTTGGAGGCGATGGGGAAAGAGTTAGACTATAGACTTTTTTATACTGATGAAGTTTATGCTTACTTTGAGCTCAGCCATCTCCAAGACGAGACGCTCTTGTTTTTAGATCAGCTCCGCGAGAATTATTCTTTGCCAAAGAAAACCGAGGAACAGCTTAAAAAAGCTTTAGCCATTGGTATTTCTCGCATCAAACGTCAACGATTTTTATCTGAGGAAATTCCCTATTTCACTAATGAACTGAGAGAATCTGAGCTAATGGAGAAGCTGATTTACCACGTGGAATTGAATTATCAAATCTCCTTGAGTCAATACGAGCAGGACTTTCTCAGTTATCCTCTCAATCTTCAGTTTATTGATGGCCTGGTTTATAAGCCCTCTCCTTCGGACAATCTGGAGCGGATTTATCAGGCTATGATTAGTGAAGTCAAGGAGAAGCTTGATATTGATTTTGATCAAGAAAAACTCTTCCAAAATTTACAAACACATTTTAAATTCTTGCTCAATCGCTTGATTTTTCACGCTCAAGCTGGTGATATTTTTCATGGGGAGATACGGTTAAAATATCCTCTGGCTTATGAAATATCACGGGTGGCAGTTGAAAAGTTGCAGACCTACCTTCATCATTCGGTATCCCCTTCTGAAATCAGCTACCTAGCTCTTTATTTTGAATTGATTTTGAATGAGCGGAATCACGACTCTAGTAGCACCCGTCCGCAGATTGCTGTGGTTTGTACAACTGGACGGGGAACCGCTGCCATGATTAGTCGCCAGCTCAGGCGTGTTTTGGGCAATAACGTAGAGATTACTCAATTTTCTGAAGAGAGTTTTAATCCGCAAAATGATGACAACTACTTTGCTATTTTTACAACGATTCCCTTAAAATTGGAACAGCTGAAATCTCCAGTCATTAAAATCAGTAACCTTTTTGATGACCAGTGGTTGCGAGATGAGTGGCAGAAGGTCAACGCCTACCATCAGAGCCATCTGGAAACAGTTCAACTGAGATTTGTCAGATTGGCTCCCAGTCAATCCTATCTGTCCTATCTGGAAAGGATGTGTCAGTTACTTGAAGATGAAGGCTTGGTGGATGGTGCTTTTAAAAGTCGTATTTTAAACCGTGAGCAAAGGCAGTCAACCATTTTTGGGAATGATATTGCCTTTCCTCACGCCATTAATCAAGCTAGTTCGCAAACAATTTTAATCTTAGGCTTATTAGAGGAGACCTATCAAGCCGAAGATAAATCTGTTGATTTCATCTTCATGGTAGCCATTTCTGAGCAGCTAGATAATCAAACAGAGATAGAGCTTTTAGATCTCTACGATGATATTTTCCGCCTTGCCGGTAACCAGTCTGCCAAGAAGGACTTAAAACTGATCCAGACTCAGGAAGATTTTCTCGCTTTAGCCAAAAGTAAAGGAGTATTCTAATGAATTTTATCTACACTTTTGCGGTCTTTGTGGTACTTGCCTACATTGTACAAGTTATCTTAGGACTGCGACAGTTGAAACATTTTAACCGAGTTTACGCTAGATTACGGAAAAAAGGCCGGGTAGCAATTGGCCGCAATTCGGGTCGGATCAAGGCTGGAACAATCGTTATGTTTGCCATTGACGAAGAGGGTAAGGTTTTAGAGGGACAAAAGATGCAAGGGGTCACAGTAATGGCTAAGTTTAAGTCCATGCCAGCCTATCTTGGTCAGGACATCCACTATTTCGATCATTACAATCCTTTGGTTCGTCAAGAGAATAAATTGCTGCAGTTGGCTATTGAGGATGCTAGGGATGTCTTTTTAAAGACAGAGGCTGGTGTCTATCACGATGCTCCCCGAACCAGTCCATTTTCGGACCTTGGTTTGCGAGCCAGACTGCTCCTAGGCCATTTGAAAAAGCATAGTCAGTAAGTCCGAGTATTAAGCTAAATATTAAAAACTTGCTTATATAAGCAAAAGATAAAAAAGGAGTTTTTTATGAATTACGTTACAAAATTTGCTGAAGGCTTTATGAAGCTCTTTCAGTCGGGTGGTGAAACCTTTATGTCTTGGATGACAGGAATCGTTCCAGTTGTCCTCATGCTCTTAGTAGCCATGAATGCTCTTATTGCCCTTCTAGGTGAGGAGAGGGTTAATAAACTGGCAGCGATTTCTGCCAGCAACCCCATCAGCCGTTATATGATTCTGCCCTTTATTTCAGCCTTTATGCTGGGGAATCCGATGGCCATTAGTATGGGGCGTTTTATGCCAGAATACTATAAACCAAGTTATGTCGCCTCCCAGATGCAATTCTGCCATACCTCAAATGGGGTTTTTCCCCATATCAATCCAGGTGAACTCTTCGTTTGGTTAGGGATTGCTTCGGGAATCAAAACATTGGGATTGAGTCAGATGGACTTAGCCATCCGCTATTTGCTGGTAGGGCTGATCATGAACTTCTTTGCCGGCTGGATTACTGATTTTACAACCGCTTGGGTTTGTAAGCAACAAGGTCTGAGCTTGAGTAAGACCTTGAAAGATAGGTAGGAACGAGAAAGAGGTCTCTTATGAGTTACAAAAGTATAAAAGTTGTTAAAGGTAATGGTGGTTTTGGGGGTCCTTTGGTCATTACCCCAACGGATGAGAAGCATAAATTTATCTATATCACAGGTGGGGGTGAAAAGCCAGCCATTGTTGATAAAATCGTGGAATTGACTGGAATGGAGGCTGTTAATGGCTTTAAGACTTCGATTCCAGACGAGGAAATTGCCCTAGCTATTGTTGATTGCGGTGGAACCTTGCGCTGTGGTATTTATCCCAAGAAGGGGATTCCAACCATCAATATTGTGGCAACTGGTAAAAGTGGCCCCCTAGCCAAATACATTACGGAAGATATCTATGTATCAGCTGTTGACCTCGATCAAATCACTGCTACTGATGAAGTGGGGCAAGCCAGTCAACCTGTCTCTGCCAGTGCGGAAAGCAAATCAGCCAGCAGTTATGATACCAGTAAAAAAATTACAGAGCAAAGGGCTGAGACCAGCTTTGTTGCCCGGATTGGTATGGGAGCTGGTAAGGTCGTGGCTGTCTTTAATCAGGCCGCGCGTGATGCCATTCAAACCATGTTGAATACCATTCTCCCCTTCATGGCCTTCGTGTCACTCCTGATTGGTATCATTAATGGTTCCGGAATAGGAAATTGGATTGCCAAGCTGATGATTCCCCTAGCTGGTAATATTTGGGGCTTAATCCTAATTGGCTTTATCTGTTCACTCCCATTCTTATCTCCACTTTTAGGGCCAGGTGCCGTTATCTCCCAAATTATCGGTACCCTGATTGGTGTTGAAATTGGGAAGGGTCATATTCCTCCTCAAATGGCACTGCCAGCCCTATTTGCTATCAATACGCAAAATGGTTGTGACTTCATTCCAGTAGCCTTGGGTCTTTCAGAGGCAGAGGTCGAAACCGTTGAAGTCGGTGTACCATCTGTTCTTTATTCTCGATTCTTGAGTGGTGTACCTCGTGTTATCGTCGCTTGGGTTGCCAGCATCGGTTTGTATCAATAAGGAAAGTAAATTAGAAAAGAGGCTTGCATGGCGAAGATATTTGAAACAAAAGTACTGGTAGTTGGTCCAGAGGCTCAAGAAATGATTGATGGAGCGGATATGATGATCCTCTTTGGAGAAGGTGCCCCTCAGGACTTAGCGGAATACTGTTTCATGATTGATAATAAGGATTTAACTGGACCAATCCAAGTCGGTGGTCATTTAGTTGTTGACGGGCAAGTCTTTCCCATAACCTCCGTTGGTGATGTGGTTGAAAAAAATCTAATCAATCTAGGGCACATTACCATTTCCTTTGATGGGGATAGTGAGGGAAGCTTGCCTGGGACTCTGCATGTTTCCGCCCCTGATAAAATTCAACTGAGCCAGGGTTCGCTCATCCAGTTATTTAATGATTAAACAATTACAAATCAACAGACTTGAGACATTGCACTCAAGTCTTTTTTGATGTTTTAGTCTAAAGGGGAGATATTCCGACAACCTTTGGCAGGGTGGAGTTTTTTGCAAACTTTCTTTGAAAAAAGGTCTACTTTTTAATATGATGAAAGCGTTTTATAATTTAAATAGATGGGGGAAGAATGGTATGAAGGACAGAACACAGGACATCTTAAACCGCTTGTTAGACTCAGAAATTCCTCTACCAGTAAAGTACCTTTCAACCAAATTTAAGGTTGGTGAGAGGACGATTCGTAATGAGATAGGCATCATTAACGAGCTCTTGAGACAGTGCCAGTTACCTCCAGTGAGCTCTATCCGTTCTAAGGGAATGCAAGTAAATCTATCTAAAACCGATAGACAGGAACTAGTGGACTTTATAAGTCATCATTCGGGTTTCAAATATCTTAGTCGGGAAGAAAGAGTACTGGATTTAATTTTGGACATAGCCTTTGGGGATAAACCTGTCTTTTTAAAAAAGAAGGAGGACTGTTATCAGGTGTCAAAATCTTCTATTGATGAAGACATCAGGCAGGTAAGGAAAAAACTAGCCCACTATCAGGTGGAAGTCCTTAGCATACCTAAGCAAGGCCTCCAGTTCCAAGCCAAAGAACAGTTTATCAGAACCATGCTTTTTTTCAATTTTGAGTTCAGTCTTAGTGGATGAGGATCAAGGGAAAAAACAGCTTGTTTATAAGTATCTCGATAAAGAACGCTTGCACCATTTAGATGCTATCTATAGCAGTGTTATTTCTCAGGTTGAGGTGAGTCCCTATCGGATAAACTTTAACCTTTTGGCCTATATCTGGCTTGACCGGCTGAGTCGTGGTAGCTATAGTGCTCCTTCCACTCGAAACATGAACTATAAAGAAAAAAATGATTGTATTTACAATTATATCAATAGGGTCCTGGACGAATTTAGGCTTGGGGCAGATATGGAGGAGAAACATTACATTTATTTTTTACTTAATAGCCCTAAGTAAAGAAGAAAACTACCACCCCTCCAATTGGTTGGACCTTCAGCTGTTGATTATGCAGCTGATTCAGTTTATGGAAGAGGAAACAGGGATACCCTTCAACAAAAAGGAGGCTCAATTTCAAGAAGCCTTGTACAGCCATATGGTTGGTATGGTTGAGCGTATAAAAATGGTCTGCAGTTAGTAAATCCCCTTAAAGATAAAATCAAACAGACCTATGGTCTGGTTTATGATGTCCTTGAAAAATTTTTGAGAAGAGAACAGGAAAAGCTTGGCGGTACCATCACCGATGATGAGATTGCTTTTTTAACCATCCATTTTTCGACAGCCTTGAGTGAACTCAATCAGAATAATGAATATTGGTATCGGGCGATAGTAATTTGTAATCATGGTATAGCAACAGGTCGTTTACTAGCAGAGAACTTAAAAGAGTACTTCAATATAGAAGTTTTAGCGGTTCTAAGCAGTCGAGAAATTAACTTGGTTGAAAAATTTGACGTTGATCTAGTTTTTTCAACGGTCAAGCTAGACTATCAAGTCAAGCCTATTATGATTATGGATACCATCTTTTACGAGGAGACAAAGTTAATGGTTCATAATTTTTTAGAGACCAATCGTCAATATCAGAGAGTGATTGCTAGAAAAAGTGACTATACGGAAATGTTTCAAGTGCTGCTAAAGAAAATAGAAGCTAATTTTGGAGAGTTGACTAAAAATTTTTATAACGATTTAGAAATTCTATTTCGGAAGAATGGGCTAACAATTAATCAGAAGGAGGTACAGCCTATGATTCAAGATGTATTATCTGATGATAATATCTCATTTGAAAAGGGAGATTTTACATGGCAAGAAGCAATTCAAGAAGTCTCAAAGCCCCTATTGAAAAAGGAAATTATTACCGAAAATTATGTCCGAACGATGATAGAGGATGTGGAAAAGTACGGCCCCTATATAGTGATTGGCCCTCATCTGGCTTTGGCTCATGATCGGCCAGAAGACGGGGCAAAGCGATTGGGACTGAGTTTGGCCATTTTTGTACAATCGGTTACCTATTTGAAGCTGGTGTAGCAAAGATATTTGGAGAACGCGGAGATAAAAAGAAATCTATGGAAGATATTGAAATGCCTAAGGCCTTTGAATTTTTACAAGACACCTATCTCTCGGTAATGGTTGTTATGGTACCTCTTTATATTATTACGGCAGCTTTCGCAGGATCGGAAGCTGTTGATACGGGTAGTCAAAACTATTTGATGTACGCCTTCCTACAATCCATTCAATTTGTTGTTGGTATCTACGTCTTGCTGGCTGGCGTTCGACTTTTACTTGGAGAGATTGTTCCCGCTTTTCGTGGTATCGCCATGAAATTGGTTCCAGATGCCATTCCTGCCCTAGATTGCCCGTCTTCTTCCCTTACTCTCCCAATGCTGTGATACTAGTTTTTATTACTACAACAATTGGTACTATAGTAGCCATGTTTATCCTGCCCATCTTTGGCTTGGCCATGATTCTGCCAGGGATGTTGACTAATTTCTTTGCCGGCGGTACTGCTGGAATATTTGGTAATGCTGTCGGTGGACGTAGAGGAGCAATTATTGGAGGAATTGCACATGGATTCTTTATCACTCTTCTGCCAGCCCTTTTGGTTACAGCCTTTAGCTCGTTAGGTTTTGTCAATGCAACAGCGACTGATGTTGATACGGTTACGGCAGCTCTACTCTACTATTGGATTTTAAGCCCAATCTTTAAAATGTTTTAGTTAACCTAGCAGCTTAAGAAAGGAGGATAACTATGTTTAATTTTTTAAAGAAAAAGGCTAAACCTAGTTCAGATGATCAAATAGATCTACCCGAGTATAGTCAGGAAGAGTTAGAAAGCTTTAAACAGGAATTGGAATCCCTCTTGCATGTAAAAGAAGCCCATATGAAAGAAGCTGCTTATTTTGAAAAAATAGGTCTACTCTACGCCAAACTATCTCAAGATGAAGCTGCCATCAGTCATTTAGAAAAGAGCTTATCTCTTAAATTATCCATGGGAGATGGTTATAAGAAACTGATGTCACTTTACAATCGAAAAAGGAGGGAAGCAGCTAAGTCCCAGGATGATGAGTTGATTGAGTATTATATGGGAAAAATGGATGACATGCGAAATATTGCTAAAAAAGTGACTCTAACAGCTAAGGAGGAATAACGATGTATAAAACTTTAAAAGAAATTACAGATTATGCAGACCAACTAAATATGACAGTCGGTGCCTTCAATATGCACAATTTGGAAATGCTCCCAGGAATGATAAGGGGGGCACAGGAACTTGGTCTGCCAATCGTGATTCAAACTAGTGTGGCAACGGCCCAATATATTGGTTACGATGTTATCGTAGCGGTCTGTAAACAGCTGGCTAATAATGATTTGGTTGATGTGGCCCTTCACTTAGATCACGCCAGAGACTTTGATGCCATTAGGGATGCTATCGAGGCTGGTTATTCGAGTGTCATGTTTGATGGCTCAAATTTACCCTTTAAAGAAAATATTGCCAAAACCAAGGCGGTTGTAGACTATGCTCATGCCAGAGGAGTTTCTGTAGAAGGGGAGCTTGGCACCATTGGAGGAACTGAGGAAGGTATTTCGGTTTCTGACGATGATAAAGAGTACACTAGACCTAATGATGCTGTTCGCTTCCTAGCAGAAACTGGTGTGGATGCTCTGACAGTTGGAATTGGAACTAATCACGGTCAATTTAAATCTAAAACCAATGTCCAAATCCCTTTGCTTAAGGAGATTCATAATCTTGTTGACGTTCCCCTGGTTATCCACGGTGGGACAGGAGTTAAGGAAGAAGATTATCCAGAATTAATCAATAATGGTATTAGAAAATTCAATGTTGGAACCGAACTCTTAGTCGGTTGGACAGCAACGGCTAAGGAAACATTTGGAGCAACCGAGGTAAATAAGTCTTTACGTTACAATATTATTCCTTGTAACGATAAGGTCAAAGAAATTGTCAAACACAAATTAAGCCTCTTCATGAATGAGGAGAGTCCTCTAAAATAGGAGACAGTAATGAAAAAGTATTTACTATTGATTGCTGGCCCACCCGCAACGGGGAAATCTTATCTTGTTAACTTAATTGAAGAAGAGCAACCAGATTTATATAAAATAAGTCCTGATGAGCTAAAAGACTCCATTGCGGATAGCAAGGGGTTTAACTGCTTAGAAGAAAAATCAGCTTTGGAAAAAATTGTATGGAAATCCTATTATCAAGCTTTAGAGGCTTATATGATGGTGGGGAAGAAGATTATCGTTAGTGAATATCCTTTTTCTGATAAACAAAAGCCAAGTTTGGCGGATTTAGCAAACCATTATTCTTATGATGTGATTACGATTAGGTTAGTAGCCGATTTTGAAGTTCTTTGGCAGAGACGATATCGTCGTGATCGAGAAAACAGTAGGCATCTAAGTCACATTATGACCCATTATCATTATGGTGATAACTTGATTAATCGTGAAGACGCAGACAATCATATTACTAAAAAGGAATTCTTAGATATTATTACCAATAGAGATTATAACCATTTTCAATTAGGTCAACTATTTGAATTTGATGTTAGTGATTTCTCAAAGGTTGATTATTCTGACCTTTTGTCTTATCTTGCGAAATTATAACTCCGTTATTAATAGAGAAAATAAATATTCTAATCTCCATCTAGCAATAACTTTCGGAAGTCAAAAATTGGCCCCACTAGCAATGTGGGACCTATTTTAACTTTAACTAGGGTTCTTTCATCGTATGGCGTTTTCCTGCAGCGATAGCCTCGCTCTCTTTCATTTGAACGACACGACTCCTGTTAGTGTTGCCCGGCATATTACCCATTGAGTACCAATAGACATCAGCCGTCCCATCACGGGCCACGTAGACGGTAGGGTCTTGTTCTTGAGGACTGGTCTCTTGGTCAGGAGCCTGAGGAGCAGGCTGGGGTTGACTAGAGGGTTCAGATGAACTATGCTTCGTTTTTCTTGTCCTTTTTGTCTTTCTTGTCTTTTTAGATTTCCTTACCTGTTTCGCTTTTACACTAGAGAAATGCCGAGTTGACTGGGTAGAACTTGGGGATAGTGTATTAGAGCTAACATCAGATTCACTAATAACTGACAAACAAAAGAGGCTTACAAATGTTATGAATAAATAGGTAATTTTTTTCATCAATTCTCTCCCAATTAACTATGAAAACGTTTGCAAGTCTATTATACAAGCTTTAGCGGGAGAAAACAAGAGATTTTTAAAAAATTACAAAAAGATTATAAAAATGATTGCTGAGTTAAGACCAAAACGGTCAATCTGAATAAGCAAAGAAATTCCTTACTCGAAATCAGTAGCAAAGAAGTAGGCTAACCGGATATTTATTGAATTTGAACAATAATAAACCACCCTAAGCCAATGTTGAGGGTGGCTCAATTTTCTTACTAGTTACTTAGGAGACTGGGATAGCCTCTTACTTTTCTTCCTTGCCAGCTAGTTCCTTACCAAGCTCAATGATGTAATCCTTGAGGTCATCCTTGACTTGAGGGTGCTGGAGGGCGTAATCGATGGAGGTCTTCATGAAGCCGAACTTATCACCAACGTCATAGCGTTTACCGGTGAATTCACGGGCAAAGACCCTTTGCGTTTTGTTTAGGGTGTCAATGGCATCGGTCAGCTGAACTTCATTGCCTGCCCCAGGTTCTTGGGTTTCTAAGATTTCAAAGATTTCCGGTGTCAGGAGGTAGCGGCCGATAATAGCCAAATCACTTGGGGCATCCTCAGGATTTGGTTTTTCGACAAAGGTTTCTACGGAATAGAGTCCGTCATGGCCCTGGCCTTGAGGTGCAATGACTCCGTAAGCAGAAACTTCGTCGTGGGGCACCGGCATAACGGCGATAGTAGAAGCATGGGTTTCCTTGTAATCGTTGATGAGCTGCTGAGTCAAAGGAACAGCCTTGTCATCGGTAATATCCATCAGGTCATCACCCAACATGACAACGAAAGGTTCATCGCCGACAAATGCCATGGCTTGCAGAACCGCATCTCCTAAACCACGTGGATGGCTTTGGCGGATGAAGTGAAGATTGATAGCCGTTGTATCATTGACCAGCTTGAGCAGGTCAGTTTTACCTTTTTGCTCCAAGTTGTATTCCAATTCGAAGTTGGAGTCAAAGTGGTCTTCGATAGAGCGTTTAGCCTTACCTGTCACGACCAAGATGTCTTCAATTCCTGACTTAAGGGCTTCCTCAACGATAAATTGGATAGTCGGTTTATCCACAATCGGCAACATTTCTTTGGCCAGAGCCTTGGTTGCTGGTAAGAAACGGGTTCCCAATCCAGCTGCTGGGATAACAGCTTTTCTAACTTTAGTCATACTATCTTTCGTTTCCTTCTTATTTATTTTTCTTCCGTTTATTTTTTATTATCCTGCCATTCATTTTCTGAACGCAGTTCATTGGACATCATATTAAAGATAGATTCCTTGATATCGGCTCCTTCGTAGATGGCCTTGTAAATGGCTGAAGTAATTGGCATGTAGACACCCAGCTGTTGAGCAAGTTCATAGGCCACCTTGGTGGTTGAAATTCCTTCGATGACCATACCCATATTGCGCTCAACATCTTCCAGTTTTTCACCGCGACCTAGTGCATCCCCAGCCCGCCAGTTGCGGGAGTGAACGGAGGTTCCGGTAACAATCAGATCCCCAACTCCAGACAGACCGCTGTAGGTTAGAGGATTGGCTCCCATTTTAACCCCAAGACGGGTAATCTCAGCTAAGCCACGAGTAATGATGGCAGCCTTGGCATTGTCGCCGTAGCCCATACCATGCAGGGCCCCAGCTCCGACAGCAATGATGTTTTTCAGGGCTCCAGCGGTTTCCACACCGATAACATCCTGATTGGTATAGAGGCGGAAGTAATGGTTACTGAAGATTGCTTGAACATACTTAGCGGCTTCCAAATCTTTGGAGGCCGCCGTAATCAGGGTGATATCGCGGACAATGGTTTCTTCGGCATGGCTCGGTCCTGAGACAACCACGATGTCGCTGCGCAAATCGGCAGGAATTTCTTCCTCCAGAATGGTTGAGAGACGTTCGTGAGTACCAGGTTCTAGCCCCTTAGAAGCGTGCATGACGACAACCTTGTGGTCGAGGATTTCCGCTACCTGCTTGGCGACCAGACGGGTCACCTTGGTTGGCACGACAAAGAGAATGGCATCAACCCCATCTAGGGTTTGGCCCAAATCCTTGTAAGCCTTAATCTTTTCATCCAGCACAATATCCTTGAAATAAAGGGTATTCATGTGCTTCTCATTGATTTCATCAATTTGTTCAGGGATATTTCCCCAAATGCGGACCTCGTGCCCATTGTCATTGAGAACCTGGGCAAGGGCAGTCCCCCAAGAACCCGGTCCCAAAACAGCAACTTTTTGTTTTGTCATAATAGGTCTCCATATCATAGTATCGCCTTCATTATATCATATTTAATGGTCGCAAAGAGAGGAAAAAAGGAAGGAGTTTTAGGAAATTGAGAGAAATAGGCTTTAGGTCATTATATCTTTGGTTCCAGCCCTGTATGAGCCTAGGAAGGTAGAAGAGAAGAACTATCAAAATTCAGTTTTGGAAATTTGATGCGTATAAATTATCGGACTGGGAAATTTTCCCTAGAAAATCACGAGATAAGCTAGTTTTTTCCTTTTTATTGCCGAATATCTTAGTGTATAATAGGAAACAGTAAAAAACTGTTGTGAGGTTAAATATGGCGAAAATTCGTGGTTTCGAGCTGGTCAGCTCATATGACAATCAAGATCTGCTTCCCAAGCGGGAGACGGCTCATGCGGCTGGTTACGATTTGAAGGTGGCAGAAACTACCCAAATTGAGTCAGGGCAAATCGTCCTGGTACCGACGGGGGTCAAGGCCTACATGCAACCAGGAGAGGTTCTCTATCTCTATGACCGCTCTTCTAATCCTCGCAAGAAGGGGCTGGTTTTGATTAACTCGGTTGGGGTAATTGATGGCGACTACTACGGTAACCCCAATAACGAGGGCCATATTTTTGCCCAGATGCAAAATATTACCAATAAAAAGGTGAGTTTAGAAGTCGGTGACCGGATTGTTCAGGCCGTCTTCGCCCCTTATCTGGTAGCGGATGACGACCAAGCGACCGGCACTCGTACCGGCGGTTTTGGCTCAACGGGGAAATAGGTGACAAGATGTCAGACTATCTATTGGTGATTGACATGCAGGATGATTATGTAGGTCCGGGAAAGCTCCATTCCAACCCCGACCTTGTTGGGGCCATCAATAACAAGATTGTAAGCTATCCCCAAGACAGGGTTGTCTATATTGTCAATCGTTTTTTCTGGGAATTTAGCCGGCAGGAAAAGAAGCTAATTGCGCCCCTACTCAAGGTCTCCAATCAGGTCTTTGAAAAGCGTCGAGCTTCCTGCTTCACTAATCCAGAACTCTTGAAATTTTTAAGGGACCATCAGGCTCGCTCCCTTGAATTTGTTGGTGTAGATGGCAATTGCTGTGTTAAGCATTCGGTGCTGGCATCAGCAAAACTGGGCTTTGAGACGACCGCAGACTTGTCCGCAATCGGTGTAGCTAACAAGAAGCATTTTCCAAAAACCAAGAAGAAATGGGAAGTTGCAGGGGTTAGAATTACCTCTGACTAATTCCGACGAGCAAGTAAGATAGACTTGCTTATCTTCAAGTTGTCAAGTCCTCAAGCAAATCATGGAAGAAAAGGAGTTTTATTATCGCTAAGAAAAAATCAACCTTTGTCTGTCAGGAATGTGGCTACAATTCGCCCAAGTATCTGGGCCGTTGTCCCAACTGTGGTTCCTGGTCCTCCTTTGTCGAAGAAAAGGAAGTCGAAGAGGTCAAGAATGCCAGGGTTTCCTTGACAGGCGAAAAGACCAAGCCAACCAAGTTGAAAGATGTTTCCTCCATTGATTATGCTAGGACCAAGACGGATATGGATGAGTTCAACCGTGTCTTGGGGGGTGGTGTCGTGCCAGGCAGTCTGGTCCTTATCGGTGGGGATCCCGGTATCGGGAAATCCACCCTACTCCTGCAAGTCTCCACCCAGCTGGCTAATAAGGGAACGGTCCTCTATGTTTCTGGGGAAGAATCTGCCGAGCAAATCAAGCTTCGTAGCGAGCGACTAGGTGATGTTGACAATGAGTTCTATATCTACGCGGAGACCAATATGCAAAATATCCGCACGGAGATTGAGCGTCTGCAACCAGATTTTCTAATTATCGATTCCATCCAGACGGTTATGAGTCCCGAAATTACTAGTGTTCAGGGCTCGGTTTCCCAGGTCCGAGAGGTAACTGCTGAGCTCATGCAGCTGGCCAAGAGTAATAACATTGCTACCTTTATCGTCGGGCACGTGACCAAGGAAGGGACCCTAGCTGGTCCGCGGATGTTGGAGCACATGGTGGATACAGTTCTCTATTTTGAAGGGGAACGCCACCATACCTTTCGAATTTTGCGGGCGGTCAAAAATCGTTTCGGTTCAACCAACGAAATCGGTATTTTTGAGATGCAGACGGGCGGTCTGGTTGAGGTCCTCAATCCCAGCCAGCTCTTTTTAGAGGAACGTCTGGACGGGGCAACGGGATCGGCTATTGTTGTCACCATGGAAGGAACCCGGCCCATCTTAGCCGAGGTGCAAGCCTTAGTCACACCGACTGTTTTTGGTAATGCCAAGCGAACCACGACAGGATTGGATTTCAATCGGGTTAGCCTGATTATGGCCGTATTGGAGAAACGCTGTGGACTCCTTCTGCAAAATCAGGATGCCTACCTCAAGTCGGCTGGTGGGGTCAAATTGGACGAGCCTGCCATCGACCTAGCTGTGGCAGTCGCCATCGCTTCCTCCTACAAGGAAGCACCGACCAATGCCCAAGATGCTTTCATCGGGGAAATCGGTCTGACTGGTGAAATTCGTCGGGTCAACCGTATTGAGCAACGCCTCAATGAAGCTACCAAACTGGGCTTTACCAAGGTTTACGCTCCTAAAAATGCCTTGCATGGCATTGTAATTCCTAAAAACATCCAAGTCATTGGCGTTTCAACCGTCGGGGAAGTATTAAAGAAAGTATTTAAGTCATGACAGAAAAACAAGCAAATGATGTCGTCTATGGGGTTCACGCCACCATCGAGGCCCTGGAGGCCAACACCGGCAATAAACTCTATATCCAGAATGACCTGAGGGGCAAGAATGTCGATAAAATCAAGGCTCTAGCGGGTCAAAAAAAGGTGGCCATTTCCTGGATACCCAAGAAAACCTTGTCCGAGATGACTCAGGGAGCGGTCCATCAGGGCTTTGTCCTGCGGGTTTCCCAATTTGCCTATAGCGACTTGGCGACCATTTTGGCCAAGGCGGACCAGGAAGAAAATCCCCTAATTTTGATTTTGGATGGTCTGACCGATCCCCATAATTTGGGGTCCATTCTTCGGACGGCTGATGCGACGGGCGTGGCTGGAATTATTATCCCCAAGCACCGAGCAGTCGGTGTCACCCCTGTTGTTGCTAAGACCTCGACAGGAGCGGTGGAACATGTGCCTATTGCTCGGGTAACCAATCTCAGCCAGACCCTAGATAATCTCAAGGCGGAAAATTATTGGATTTTTGGCACCGATATGGACGGTACGCCTAGCCACAAGTGGAATACCGCGGGCAAGATAGCCCTGATTATCGGCAATGAGGGTAAGGGAATTTCGGCCAACCTCAAGAAGCAGGTTGATGAAATGATTACCGTTCCCATGACTGGCCATGTCCAAAGCCTCAATGCCAGCGTGGCTGCAGCTGTTCTTATGTATGAAGTCTTCAGAAACAAGCTTTGAATGACTTTGCCCTAGCCCAGAGTGGGGGGCGGGTGAGCTAGATTGGAATAATCCCAGTCAACCTATCTATTACTCTGAGCTTTCTAAAAGTAGATAGCATTCTGGGCTCAGATGCCTGTAGTCTTCTGTGCTCAGACTTAGGTTTAGATAGGGTAAGCCTCTAGCTCTGCTTTCGCTCCTAGCACAAACTATCAAGGCCACCTCTTGGCCTTTTTATACTCTTTAAGGTTCAAAACCTGCTATTTTTTGCTTCAGCATGGACACAATTCGCTAAGATGCCGAGTACTTTAGTTAGATGACTGAAGGATAAAGTGATACTTTCGCCAAAGTGGTAGATTAGCAACAAGCACGGCCGTTGCTAATAATGGGAATTTTGAGAGAGATTTAGTCCGGTGGACTAAATCTGCCTGAGCTTAAAAACTCGAAAGCGAAGGGGCTCAAAATTTATCACGGGGCAAAGCCATCAGCTACTAAAGTAGCGATGTCTAACGCCAATCTCAATAGTGATTGGCTAGCCCCCTGATTAACTCGGTTAGGCCAGTAAAATCGGCTAGCCTAACCTCATGTCGTAATGAAACTCCGGAATTGAATGCGCCTACACCACTGTGGAAAAAGAGAAATCTGCCTTGGAGCTCTATTAGCTCCTTCGTCAGTCTTCCTATTTTCCTTTGCGGTGCTTAACGGCTCTGTATCTTGTGAGGAGTTTGCTTGCGTCCGCACTTTTTAACGACATTCCCTTTTCAAAATTGATATTATTTTGAAAAGGGAAATAGTAAGGTAGCTAGGTAAGTCGCTCTAGCGATTACCGTAGTTCATCAGGGATTTTAATCGCTGATGAACTTACTACGTTAGAAAGTATCAAAAATGAAAGTTTTGATGTTAAATGAGTATAAATTCACTCAAAAAGGAGGTTGCCATGAAAAAGAAGATTCTTTTGGTTGATGGCTACAATATGATTGCCTTTTGGCGGGAGACCTATCAGCTCTTCAAGACCAACCAGCTGGATGCTGCTAGGACCATCCTCCTGCAAAAGCTCAGTCATTATGCTAGTTTTGAAGATTTAGAGATTATTTGTGTCTTTGATGCCCAGTATGTTCCTGGCAGTCGCCAGAAATATGATGACTATGCTTTGACGGTTGTCTTTACTGAGGAGAATGAAACGGCTGATTCCTATATTGAGCGGATGGCGGCTGAGCTCAACAGCCCCCTCAATCGGGTTGAAGTGGCCACCAGCGACCTTAATGAGCAATGGACCGTCTTTTCCCAAGGAGCCCTGCGAGTCTCTGCCCGAGAGCTGGAGGAGCGGGTCAATGTGGTCAAATCAGACTTGGACAAGATGTCTAAAACTATTGACCTCTACACCCCTCGCCTAGGTTCGCTTGATGATGACCAGTTGGATAAGCTCCGCTCCATTTTGGACGACCTCTAGGACCTGAAAAGGACAAGTGACTAAGGGGTCTTACTTTTAAGTAAAAAAAATGGAAAGCCGTTGATTTAGAGGGATAAAATCATTTACAAATGCTCCAAAGTCGGTTATGCTAGTCTCTGGAGAGAGAAAATCAAATAATTCTTTGAGCATCAAAGCATTCCCATTCTTTGGTCTGCTTTTGGTATCCATTGAATTCTAGAAAAACGGAGGTTGGCATGACTTTTAAAATCATTACTGATTCGACTGCCGATTTAGACGAAAACTGGGCCCAGACTCAGGATATTGATATTCTCGGATTAACGATTACCCTAAATGATAAAACCTACCCCACAGCTGGTCCTGACCGGATTAGCAGTGAGGAGCTATTGCAGGCCATGAAAGATGGCGGTAAGCCAACGACCAGTCAGGTTAATGTCGGCCAATTTGAAGCTAGCTTTAGAAAATACGCCCAAGCAGAGCGACCAGTTCTTTATCTGGCATTTTCATCGGTTCTTTCAGGGACCTATCAGTCCAGCCAGATTGCTAGAGACTTGGTCTTAGAGGACTATCCAGAAGCCATCATTGAGATTATTGATACTAGGGCAGCTGCTGGCGGTGAGGGCTATCTTTCCATACTGGCGGCCCAGCTGCGAGACCAAGGGGCTAGTCTAGATGAAGTCAAGGCCAAGGTTCTGGATATTTTGCCTCGCCTGCGGACCCATTTCTTAGTAGATGACCTCTACCATCTTATGCGAGGGGGGCGATTGTCTAAGAGCTCTGCTCTGATTGGAAGCCTGGTCAATATAAAACCTCTTCTTTGGCTGGATACCGAGGGCAAGCTAGTTCCTCTGGCCAAACTGCGTGGGCGAAAAAAAGGTATCAAAGAGATGTTGACTCGGGCGATGACAAATGTGGAAGCTAGCACCGCTATCGTTGCCTATTCCAATGATGAGGCCAGCGCTCAAGACCTCAAGGAAAAATTGTTGGATAGTCCTGTTATTTCAGAAGTTCTCATCATGCCCCTAGGCCCAATTATCTCAGCTCATGTCGGCCCTAATACCCTGGCTGTCTTTACCATTGGCCATGACCCCCGTTAAATCCCAGCCTCGCGAGAAATCTCAAGATACAACGAACAAAGCAAATCTAGAATTGAGAAATCTTGCTTTGCAACGGTAGCCACCACCGCGGTCTGCCTATGCCTCTCACTAACTTCAAAAGAAAAGCATCACCACCGGCTTTCCTTTTTTCGTGTCGTCACGCATAAAGTCACTCTGCTGTCTTTTAGTTGAGTGGCTACGAAAGTTGCTAGTGCAACTTCCTATATTCCTGACTGACTCCAACCAGACAGTAAAAACGATTGTATCGTTATCATGTCGCTTCGTTAACTCACTTTGACCTACCTGCTGAAGGAAAACAAAGCCTTCTCCTTAAAACAGTTTTAGACAAAATCACTTGGATTTTCTTAGCCTTCTTTATTTTTTATTTAGACTTCAGCATGCAGAGTCTCTTGCTTGGCGGCAAAAATTTACATAATATGGGAGTTTCCCTGATTGCTAGTTTCGGATTTATTCTGGTGTCAGTTTTTCTTCTTCTCTTGATGCGGAAGCTCCAAGAACCACTATCCTTAAAGCCTTTGGCAACCACGAAATTTTCCCTATACTTTACAGCTTTTCCTGCTGTCATGGTTATTAATTTTTTGGGTAGCCTTGTGCGCATGTTTATGACTCACTCGACTACAAGCGCCAACCAAGCAGCTCTCAATAATCTGGAGATGCCATTTTACTTGTACTTCACTTTGGCAGTGCTTTTTGCGCCAATTGTTGAAGAACTCATTTTCCGAAAGTGTCTGCTGGAGAAGGTCTTTGGCTTTGATGGCTGGCTCAAGTGGGTTGGTTGGATTGTGACCGCCTTTCTCTTTGGCTACTTCCACCTCTACAGCGATCCTGGCGATATTGGTGGCTGGATTTCTTATGGAGGCATGGGGCTAGTCTTTGGCTTCGTCGCCATGCAGTCTAAGCGAATTGAGTACAGCATTGCCATCCACATGTCCATGAATGCTTTTGTTGTTCTGATGGGGTTTGTCGCGACATTGTTGCAACAACTTGCTCACTAGGATAAATAATTAAGATTAAGGTCGAGGAAGATAAGCTAGTCCCGACCTTATTTTTTGCCGGCAAAAAATGAAAAGAAGAATTTAAGAGCGAAAATTTACTTTTTACTGCAATCCCTGTCAAGAAGACAGTCAAATAGAGGATAGTTTAAGCAACCTTATTCCCGAATTCTAAAGGAGTCCGATTCTTGGCCATGCTTATAATTTAGCTGAAGAAGAAGTCTTGTCCGTTCAATATCACTTAGTTGAGGATTGTTATCTGCTGACTGACTGATATGCTGAAAGCACAGCCTTTTCTTGAATAAAAATATCCTCAGAAACCGAAATTCTGAGGAGTTTTACGAGTTCTAAAAGAAAAATTTTTAAGGCTATAGTTAATCCTAGAGTTCCTTGGCCCGAGCGATGGTCGCATCAATGCCGGAAATGACGGAAGCTGTTAAACCGGTCTTTTCCAAATCGGCTAAACCTGCAATGGTGGTGCCGCCAGGGCTGGAAATTTTATCCATCAAATCGTGGGGACTATCCTGACCTTGGCTGAGATTCTGAGCACTAGCCAGGACCGTTTGGGTCACGATGTCCACGGCTCGATTCTTAGGTAGTCCGTGTTTGACACCAGCCAGGGCTAAGGCTTCCATGAAAAGGTAGATATAGGCTGGACTAGAACCAGCCAAAGCCGTAAAGCTATCAAAGTCCTTTTCAGCAATCTCAAAGGTCGAGCCAAAGCTGTTGGTGATGGTCTTAGCCAGGTCCAAGAGTTGGTCATCCACCTGTTGATTGCGACAGATAGCCGTCGTACTTTGTAAAATCTGGGCATTGATATTGGGCATAATCCGAATCAGAGGCAGGCTTGGGTCGGTCAGTTCAGCCAAACACTCTAGGCTAACTCCAGCTGCCATGGACATGATGGGTTGGTGGAAAGTCAATTTGTCCAGAACTGAAGGCAGGACCTGAGGCTTGACAGCCAGGACAATCAGGTCAGCTTGGGTCACCAATTCGCTGTGTTGGGCTAGGGCTCTGACACCCAGTTCTTGGGCCTGACGGGCTGTTTTCTCAGGGTCCCGCCCTGCCACTAAAATCTCAAAGTCCGTTTTTTCTAGGCCCTTGATAATGGCTGTTGCCATCTTTCCTAGGCCGATAAATCCAATTTTCATAGTTCTAACCAAGACTTGCCCCGCTTGTATTCCAAAGAGCGGTCAGTCCAGTCCCTTTCCGTTAATAATTTTTGATAAGATCGACCGTTGAGCGGTCTAATTTTTTGAGGATGGCTTGCAAGAAGGCCTGAGCCTGATAGAAGTCGTCCAAGCTGTAAAGGGTTTGGTGGGAATGAATATAGCGGGCACAGACTCCAATGGTAGTCGAAGGTACACCACTATTTTGCAGGTGGGCAGCACCAGCATCGGTGCCACCTTTAGCGGCATAGTACTGGTACTTGACACCGGCTTCCTCCGCCGTTGTTAGCAGAAAGTCCCGCATATTGGCCAGCATAACATGGCCTGGGTCGTAGAAACGAATCAGCGTCCCATCGCCGATTTTGCCCTGTTCGCCATAGACGTCCCCGGCTGGCGAACAATCAAGGGCAAAGAAGAGCTCGGGGTCAAACTTGGTTGTCGAGACATGGGCTCCCCGCAGGCCAACCTCCTCCTGAACATTGGCTCCAGCAATCAGAGTGCTGTCCAACTGGCTATTTTTCAGACTTTCCAAAGCTTCAATCACCATGAGAATACCGTAGCGGTTGTCCCAGGCCTTGCTGATGACATTTTTCTGATTGGCCGTCAGAATGGCCTGACTATCAGGGACAATGATGTCGCCGGGCGTGATGCCAAAACTTTCAGTCTCTGCCTTATCGCTAAAGCCGCCATCAAAAATAATATCAGCGACCGTTGGCAGACTGGCTTGGCCCTTTTGGCCCCTTAGGAAATGTGGTGGAACCGAGCCTGAAATAAGGGGCAGTCTCTGACCAGAACGACTTATCAGGGTGAAGCGTTGCGAGGAAATCACCAAGGGATTCCAGCCACCGATGGCCACCGCCCGCAGGGTTCCGTCTTCCTTGATGTGGCTGACCATAAAGCCGACCTCATCCATGTGGGCTGCAATCATGACCCGAGGGGCTTGAGGTTCGGAGCTCTCCTTGATCCCAAAGAGGCCACCGAGACCGTCGGTTTCAATCCTGTCAACATTGGGGGCAATGGCCTGACGCAGGTAGTCTCGCACCTGCCCTTCATGGCCAGCCAAGCCCTTGAGACTGGTCACTTCTTGAATTTTACTAAATAAGTCTGTCATGACATCCTCGCTTTCTTATACTAATGAAAATCAAGATTTACCAAGGCAACGAAGTACAGACAGCTTTAAAGGTCTGGGAGACCTTTTGAAGTTGGAAATGGTGGAAACTTTGCTTTCCTCAGCAGAAACGGCAAAGTGAGTTAACGAAGGGAAATTTTGATTTTCGAAGGCTCTTAGTCTTATTTTAGCATAAAGCTAGCCATATGGCTGTCTCGCCTTGATTTTCTGTCTGTCGCCAAAGCCTTCTATTTATGATAAAATGAAAGACATGAAAAATAAGAAATTACTGCTGGCTGCCAGTCTGGCGGGTCTAGCAGGCCTAACAGCTCTAGGCTATGGTCTACAAGCAAAACTGGCCGACCGCAGGCAGGCCAAAATTTTGGCTGAAATCAGGGCTTATTTCAGCCAGATGGGGGACATTCAGGTTCTCTATATCAAGGATTACGAGAGCCAGGGGTCCAGTCTGTCAGGTGGTCTGGTCTTTGAAGATGGTCGTGTCCTTGATTTTGCCTATGATGCTGGCGATATTTTTTACAGTGAGGGTGATGCAGATGCTTAAACCAGACACTTATGAAGAATTAGCTACCTATTTGGAGCGAGAAGGCCGGATTGTCTTCTTGTTTACAGCGGACTGGTGCCCCGATTGTCAATTTCTCTATCCCTTCTTGGATGAGCTAGAGGCTAACAATCCAAGTCTGACCTTTGTCCAAGTGGACCGGGATGATTTTATGCTCCTGGCCCAGAAGTGGGATATTTTCGGCATTCCCAGTCTCATTGTCGTGGAAAATGGTCGGGAAATTGGCCGTCTGGTCAATAAACGCCGCAAGACCAAGGAAGAAATTAACCGCTTTTTAGCAGGATTAGAATAAAAAGAAGGAAGTCGCATCGCCATGATTTTTGCCTACAATAAAGAACAAGTCGGAGATGTCCTCATGGTCATCCTCCAAGATAGCAAGCCAATCGCCCGTCAAGTTGAGCGGAAAGGCAAGGTTGCCCGTGTTTATGCTGAAAAAGACGGTCGCACTCTGGCTTGGAATATTTTTGATGCCTCTAGCCTAATTGATTTGACGGGGAATGGTCAAGTTTTCCCTAGCGATAAGGATCTAGAGATTATCAATCAGGAATTGGCCCAGGAAGGCTTTGAGGAAAGGCTAGAAGCTACCCCAAATCCAGTCTTTGTCGTCGGTCAGATTAAGGAAATGGAAGCTCATCCAGACAGCGACCACCTCAATATCTGTCAGGTGGCTATTGGTCCAGGCCGGACCATTCAAATCGTGGCCGGAGCTCCCAACGCTGCTGTCGGACTCAAGACTATCGTGGCCTTGCCAGGTGCCATGATACCTAGTGGCAGCCTGATTTTCCCAGGCAAGCTCCGCGGTGTTGACAGCTATGGCATGATGTGTGCCCCCCGCGAATTAGACCTGCCCAATGCTCCCCAGAAGCGAGGCATTATCGAGCTAGATGATGCAGCCGTTGTTGGAGAGGCCTTCAATCCCGCCAAACATTGGCAAGGCTAAGGTTAGCCAAGCCTTCTATTCGCTAGAAAAATCTATAGAATTCAGAGGAAAAACAGAAAATTTTTCCTTTTTTTGTCTCCTTTTACGAATATAAAAGTAAGGAGGTGAACCTATGTATAACAAAGTCATTCTTATCGGTCGTTTGACAGCAGCTCCCGAGATGGTTAAAACACCCTCGAATAAATCTGTTACTCACATTACTCTAGCGGTTAATCGCCGTTTTAAAACTCAGGATGGCGAGCGGCAGGCTGACTTTGTCAATGTTGTTTTCTGGGGCAAGTTGGCTGAAAGCCTAGTTTCTTATGCCGGCAAGGGCAGTTTGGTTTCCTTAGATGGGGAAATTAGAACCCGCCACTACGAAAAGGATGGCCAGACCCACTATGTAACTGAAATCCTAGCCCAGTCCTTCCAGCTGCTAGAAAGCCGTGCCCAACGTGCCCTGAGGGAAAACAATGGAGCCAGTGACCTAACCGACCTAGTCCTCGAAGAAGAGGAACTCCCTTTCTAACATCCATTTTCTTTGTCCAATGTGATTCCCACTTCCCACAAGAAATCACATGAAAATTAGTCACCTGAGTTTGTCCATCGCTTGGGTGATTTTTGCTTTTCTCTAAAAAACTAATACTCATTAATCTTCAAAACTTTTAGCTGACGTCTCTGGCCTTGTTTAATCTTGTTAAAAAGGCACAAGATCCTAGCAAATGACGTAAGGATAGAGAGATACTTTCGCCAAAGTGGCATTATTAGCGACAACTGTCTTGTCGCTAATAACGGAAATTTTCGAGACAGTGGCTCGAAAATTAGCAATGAAACTCTGGAGGAGTTTGCTTGCGTCCGCACTTTTAAACGACATTCCATTTTCAAAATCGATATTATTTTGGAAATGAAAGAGTAAGGTGGCTAGGTAAGTCGCCATAGCGATTACCGTAGTTCATCAGTGATTTTTAATCTCTGATGAACTTGCTGCGTTAGAAAGTATCAAAATTGAAAGTTTTGATATTTGTTGAGTATAAAAGTGCCTATTGAAGAGAGACTGTTGGTAAAAAATAACCTTTAACTGACTAACCGTCAGCAGTGATGATTGCCTGACTAGCTCCTCCTTAAGCCCATAAAGTTGCTAAAATCGACCAACTTTATGGGGTAGGACACGAAACCGCAGATAATCCTTAGCTAGGGCAAAATGAGTTAACTAGGAATTTCTACCTGTCATCCCTAAATCCTAGCTACTATCCTGTGGGCAATGGGGTTTGACCACATACCCTTTCTTCTTAATTTCATAGTGAAGGAAAACAAAACCTAGAAAATGTTATAATGAAGGTAATTTAGGTCAAGGAGAAAAACTCATGCAAATTATTTTCAGTGACATAGATGGGACTCTGCTTAATCAGGAACATCAGGTGACTCGGGCAACGGCAAGAGCCATCAAGGCATGCGTAGATAAGGGACTATATTTTGTCCCCATCTCAGCTCGGATGCCGGAGGCTATTCGCCCAATTATTGATGAGATTGGTATCCCCAGCCCCATCATCGCCTATAATGGGGCCCTGATTCAGGCCCAGGATGGTACGGTTGTCGATAGCAAGATTATGGCCATGACTGAGGTCCTCTCGGTCTGCCATACCATTGAAAAGTTAGGCCAAGATCTAGCTTGGAATATCTATAGTTACAAGGCTTGGTATTCTTCCCAACAGGCCCACAATTTGGTTCACAATGAAGAAGTGGTCGTTGGCCTCAAGTCTCAGATTGCCGACCTGGACCAGTTGGCTAGCCTCAAGGAGGCCCACAAGGTCTTGGTTATGTGTCCGCCTGAGCGGACTGAGCAAGTCTTGCAGGCGCTAAAAGAAGACTATCCTGACCTGTCCATTGCCAAATCCCTCCCTCATCTGATTGAGGTCATGGCGACAGGTATTGACAAGGGTCAGGCTGTTAAGGCTCTTGCGGACTACTATTATGTGCCAATTTCTGAAACCATAGCCTTTGGCGATAACTATAATGACTTGGAAATGTTGGAGACCGTCGGTCAAGGTATCCTTATGGGCAATGCCCCTCAGGCCCTACAGGAAAGAATCGGAAAAGTCACGCTCGACCACAACCACGATGGCATCGCTCAGGTCTTAGAAAAAGAAATTCTCAAGTAAAAACTTGCCAGAGCTTGCCTTTGCAAAAATTAAGATCAGCCTCGCCATTAGAGACCTTCCTAGCCTTCCTTATCAGGTTAGTGATTTCCCTACCTAAGTAATTTAGAAAACTCTACGCGAATACTAAGTTAAAATCAAAATCTGACATTGTTTTCAAGTAGAAAAACTTTGTTGCGGGTTAATCTGCAAACGAAGTGAGCACAAACTGATATTTTCGCCGTAGTGGAATTTTCAGTGATAACAGAGGTATCACTGAAAACGGGGTTTTTGGGACTTGGGCTCAATCTTAAGAATGAAACTCTCAAAAAGAGTTTGCTTCCGTCCGCACTACTGTAAGAAAATATCAAAAATCGGATTTTGAAGTTTGATATGTATAAAATAGAGTTTTTTTCTTGACTAATTTTGACCAAATGATAGAATAATAACTGTAGCTAGCACTCGGATGATTAAAGTGCTAAAAAATCTTTTGGAGGTATGGTAATGTTAAAACCTTTAAGCGATCGTATCGTTGTAAAATTTGAAGAAGTAGAAGAGACCACAGCTAGTGGTTTTGTATTGGCGGGTAGCTCCCACGAAGCGACTAAGGCAGCCACTGTTTTGGCAGTCGGTCCTGGTAGTCGAACCCTGCATGGGGACCTGATTGCTCCAAGCGTTGCCCAAGGCGATAAGGTTTTGGTCGAAAATGGTGCTGGTCTTGATGTCAAAGATGGTGACGACAAGTTTTCTATCATCCGTGAAGCTGACATTTTGGCTGTGCTTGACTAAATTAGAAGCAAGCTCAGCTCAAGCAAAAGGTCAGTCTGCTTCTTAATGACTGACTAGAAAAATTTCTTGGTTTAGCTGGCCTAGCAGGATATGCTAGGTCTAGGATAACCCTAGCTTCTTCTTGCAAAGGACGAATTTGAGCTCCAAGTTGGAATCAAATTGCCCTTGTGAAGCCGCTAATCCAAGCAAGAGATAGATAAGAAAGACAGGTAAAATAAATGGCAAAAGATATTAAATTTTCAGCAGATGCACGCTCTGCCATGGTGCGTGGTGTTGACGTTTTGGCGGATACTGTTAAGGTAACGCTTGGCCCTAAAGGCCGCAATGTCGTATTGGAAAAATCCTTTGGATCACCTTTGATTACCAACGATGGGGTAACCATTGCCAAGGAAATCGAATTGGAAGACCACTTTGAAAATATGGGTGCCAAACTGGTATCAGAAGTTGCTTCCAAGACCAATGACATCGCTGGTGACGGGACAACCACCGCAACCGTTTTGACCCAGGCTATCGTTCGTGAAGGCCTCAAAAACGTCACAGCAGGTGCTAACCCAATCGGCATCCGTCGTGGTATTGAAAGGGCTGTTTCAACTGCTGTTGATGAACTTAAGGCAATCGCTCAACCCGTTGCCAACAAGGAAGCCATCGCTCAGGTTGCTGCCGTATCTTCTCGCTCTGAAAAGGTCGGTGAATACATCTCTGAAGCTATGGAAAAGGTTGGTAATGATGGGGTTATTACCATTGAAGAATCTCGTGGTATGGCAACCGAATTGGATGTCGTTGAAGGGATGCAATTTGACCGTGGTTACCTCTCTCAATACATGGTGACCGACAATGAAAAGATGGTCGCAGACCTAGATAACCCTTATATCTTGATTACAGACAAGAAGATTTCTAACATCCAAGACGTGCTGCCACTCTTGGAAGAAGTGCTCAAGACCAGCCGTCCTCTCTTGATTATTGCTGACGACGTGGATGGTGAAGCCCTCCCAACTCTGGTTCTCAATAAGATTCGTGGTACCTTCAATGTTGTGGCTGTCAAGGCTCCTGGCTTTGGTGACCGTCGCAAGGCCATGTTGGAAGATATTGCCATCCTGACCGGTGGTACAGTCATTACCGAAGACCTTGGTTTGGAACTCAAGGATGCTAGCATTGCTTCCCTTGGTCAAGCAGCCAAGATTACCATTGATAAGGATTCAACCGTCATTGTGGAAGGTGCTGGCTCAGCTGATGCCATCGCCGAACGTGTTGCTGTTATCAAATCACAATTGGAAAGCACCACATCAGAATTTGACCGTGAAAAACTGCAAGAACGCTTGGCGAAATTGTCCGGCGGTGTCGCAGTCATCAAGGTTGGTGCCGCAACCGAAACCGAACTCAAGGAAATGAAACTCCGCATTGAAGACGCCCTCAACGCTACCCGTGCTGCCGTTGAAGAAGGCATCGTTGCCGGTGGTGGTACCGCTCTGGTTAATGTCATTGAAAAGGTTACTGCCCTTGATTTGGCTGGTGACCAAGCAACAGGCCGTAACATCGTCCTTCGTGCTCTGGAAGAACCTGTTCGCCAAATCGCCCGCAACGCTGGTTATGAAGGTTCTGTTATCATTGAAAAACTCAAAGCAAGCAAGTCAGGAACTGGTTTCAATGCTGCCGATGGTAGTTGGGTCGATATGGTTGAAGCCGGTATCATTGACCCTGTCAAGGTCAGCCGTTCAGCCCTGCAAAATGCAGCTTCCGTTGCTAGTCTGATTTTGACAACCGAAGCTGTTGTCGCAGATCACCCAGAAGAAAATGCTCCCGCAGCTCCAGCCATGGACCCAAGCATGATGGGTGGGATGATGTGATAGGATAAGTAAAACTGGGTGCTAAAGGCACCTGTTTTACAACGGTAGCCCCGATGGTGGGCTACCTAATCCTACCACTAATTCAAAGGACGAAGTATTATCGACTTCGTCCTTTTCATGTCGTGTCCAATAAATTTAAGGGCGGCACTAAGGCCTAGGGATATCTGGCCAGCCCTTTGCTTGATTCAAGAGAATAATAAAAGAGGAAATCCAATCGGATTGCCTCTTTTTCGTGTCTTAATATGAGAGTATTACTTTAATCAGCTAATGCTTCTGGATTTTGAGCGACTAGGTTGCGGTAGAATTCCGCACGCGTTGTTTGCATGTAAGGATGGAGCCAAAGATAACCGATACCAAAGGTCAAACTTGCCAGGATAATCCAACCCAGGAAGCTGAGGTCCAGAACGAAGAGGCCCCATTATGGCCATCCATCAGACGGCGAGATTTAGTGATGGCTTCAGTGGCCGATAGGTTCTTGCCTTGACGCTTAAGGTCATCGACAATATAGGTGGACATAGCATAAGAGTAGGTTTTGATGATTCCTGGAATAAAGAAGAGCAGGCCCCAAAGAACTATGAAAATATATTGAAGAATCCAATTCAATAGGAATGCTCAAATACGACCTTCTGTAAAGCCTGCAAAAGTACTAGCAATGACATTTTCATCCTTACGATTATCAATAAAGTGAAGGAAACCAAGTGTAGCACTGGAAGCGATCAGCCCTAGAGTGAAGCCTCCTGCGCCAGTGAAAGGTGAGGTATGGAAGGTAAAGCGGAAGCTATCAGTCGTATTGGTTGTCGCATCATAATTAGTGACCCACTCTGCTGATGTTAAGATACTATGAATAATATCTAATTGAAGTAGGAACTGGATGAGCCAAACGACGGCAACAACTCCCACAGCCCATTTCCAATTACCAGAAAGTTTTTGTTTAGCTCTAGCTTTCAATTCACTGCGTGTCATAATCTTTCTCCTTTTTATTGTTAATGTGAAATGCTGACACAATAATGCTCTAAGGTTTTGTCTAATTGAACTACTTCCTTACTACAATAAGTATAATTATTTTCTGAAAATTGTAAAGCTCTAAATTAAAAATTTAATAATATTCTGCTCATAAGCTTAAAAAGCCCCACCCTATTTAGGCAAGCCTTTTTCAAAACTAGTTGATTGAGCCTTAATAATGACTTTTTCTCTGGTGAAAGGGTGGATAAAACTGAGTTGGTGGGCGTGGAGCATGAGGCGCCTGGCAGGGACCTTACTATAAAGGGGATCACCGATAATGGGGTGGCCGTGATGGGCTAGGTGGACCCGGATTTGGTGGGTGCGACCGGTTTCCAGTTGACAGTTAACCAGACTGGATGGTCCCTTAGGGCCAGAAAATTCCTTGAATCTGCGGACATGGGTGATGGCCGCTTTCCCCTTTGCTGTCACTAGGCGTTTCTTGCGGTCATGGCGGTCTCGGCCAATCTTATCGCGGTAAGTGCTGGTTCTGTTTGTTAGCCTCCCTTGTACCAGGGCCCAGTATTGTCGAGAAATTTTCTTGTCTTCTAAGAGGTGATTAAGGATGGGGAGGACAAAGGGATTCTTAGCCAAAAGGACTAGACCGCTGGTTTCCCTGTCCAGCCGGTGGACCACATAGCAGGCCTGTCCCACGTAGGCCGAAACATGGTTAAGGAGGGCGATTTCACCAGGCTGGTTGGCATGTGTCTTCATGCCTTCAGGTTTGTTAACGATGATAAGATGCTGATCCTCATAGAGGCAGTCCACCAGCTCCGCTTGACCAAAGGGAACGGCCTTCTTAGGATAATCGTCTTCATCGAAAAGGAGTGTAAGCTCATCACCGGCTCTGACGGGATTTTGCCAGCTACAAGTCTGTCCATTTAGCAGGAGGTGTCTCTTGCTTCTTAGGAAATGTCGAATTTTTTTGGGGACTAGCCATTGCCTTTCTAGGAGCTCCTCAACTGTCATTTCAGCAAAGGAGCTGGGGATTGGAATTTGGAATTTCATGCCTTTGATTTTAGCACAAATCAGGGTTTCTCTCTAGGTTTTTGGAAGAAACTTGCTATAATAGGGCTATGAAATTATTAGAAACAATCAAAGAAGGGGCCAAGAAATTTGGCCAGAAATTTTTGACTTCAAATAAAAAACAAAAGAAGAGAGGCCCTGCTAAGGCAGAGTCTGCCGATGGTGATGAACTGTCCATGACCCAAAAATTAGAGTCGGTTCCAGTGCACGAAAGTGCCTATCACCGCAGTCATGCGCCTCATCATCAGAGTCGACTGGACAAGTTGGTTGAGAAATACCCTAAGCTGGCCTTTCTCAAGATTATCATTCCCGACAAGCAGTCTTGGATTCGGCGTTTCTGGCGGCGGTACAACCTCAGCCGAATTTTAGCCATTGCTGTTGCAGGTTTTGTTCTCTTTACAGCGGCTTATCTTTTCTACCTGGCCAAGACCACCAATGTCTCTGACCTCCAGGATGCCCTCAAATCCTCGACAGTTATTTATGACCGCAAGGGTAAGGAAGCCGGCACCCTCATGGGAAATAAGGGAACCTATGTCGAGCTGGACCAGATTTCTGATGACTTGGAACATGCGGTGATTGCAACCGAGGATCGGACCTTTTATAAGAACCACGGTATCAACTATAAACACTTCGTTCTAGCCATTCTGACTGCTGGTCATTTTGGGGGTGGCTCAACCATTACCCAACAGTTAGCTAAAAATGCCTACCTCAGTCAGGAGCAGACAGTCACGCGGAAGGCCAAGGAATTTTTCCTAGCGGTCGAGCTTAATAAGAAGTATTCCAAGAAGCAAATTCTAACCATGTATCTCAACAATGCCTACTTTGGTAATGGGGTCTGGGGAGTTGAAGATGCCAGTCAGAAATACTTTGGGACTTCAGCGGCCAATCTAACCACCGACGAGGCCGCCACTCTAGCCGGTATGCTCAAGGGACCGGGAATCTATAATCCCCTCTATTCCACAGAAAATGCGACTAACCGCCGCAATACCGTTCTCCAGAACATGGTCAATGCAGGCTATCTCAAGGAGGCAGATGCCAAATCCTTTAAGGCCGTTGACATGTCCAGCCGCCTTCAGGAC
Source organism: Streptococcus sobrinus DSM 20742 = ATCC 33478 (assembly GCF_000686605.1). Lineage (GTDB taxonomy): Bacteria > Bacillota > Bacilli > Lactobacillales > Streptococcaceae > Streptococcus > Streptococcus sobrinus. Next base: position 35,220 of record NZ_JMLC01000005.1, read on the forward strand.
ACCTGTTCGGGTAAGGATGAGAAGTATAATTACCCGTCCTACTTTGATGCGGTGGTCAACGAGGCCATCAATAAATACGGCATATCAGAAAAAGACATCCTCAACAACGGTTACAAGATTTATACTGAATTAGACACCAACTACCAGGATGGTATGCAGACGGTCTATGCAGACACTTCCCTCTTTCCAACCTCACCAACAGATGGCTCATCTGCCCAGTCCGCTAGCGTAGCTATTGATCCATCGACTGGGGGCGTTCGCAGTCTGGTTGTTCGCCTTAACTCAACCGATAATCCGACCTTTAGGGCCTACAATTATGCCACCCAGTCTTCTCGCAGTCCGGGTTCGACCATCAAGCCTCTGGTGGTCTATTCACCAGCTGTAACTGAAGGCTACGATATTGATGAAGACCTGCCCAATACGGTTCAAGATTATGATGGTTATGCCCCATCCAACTACGGTGGCATTGAATCTGAGAAGGTCCCTATGTATCAGGCCTTAGCCAACTCCTACAACATTCCAGCCGTCTATCTCCTGCATGAAATGGGCGTGGATACGGCCTTTGATTATGGTAAGAAATTTGGCCTCAATATGGACAAGGTGCCTAAAAATCTGGGGGTTGCCCTAGGTGGCAGTGTCACCACCAATCCTTTGGAGATGGCCCAAGCCTATTCGACCTTTGCTAATGGCGGGGTTATGAACGAGTCCCACTTTATTACCAAGATTGAGACGGCTTCAGGCAAATCTGTGGTTGAGTACAAAAAGGCTTCGTCGCGTGTCGTCAGCAAGTCGGTCAGTGACAAGATGACCAGCATGATGCTGGGTACCTTCTCCAACGGGACAGCGGTCAGTGCCAATGCTTATGGCTATACCATGGCTGGTAAGACTGGGACTACCGAGACCAGCTTCAACGAAGACCTGATTGGTGATGAGTGGGTCATCGGCTACACGCCTGACGTGGTTATTGCTCAGTGGATGGGCTTTGAGCACACCGATGAAAATCACTATATAATTGATAATTACGGAGCTTCGGACAATGTTTTCAGTCAGACTGCCAGCTACATTCTCCCTTATACCAAGGGAACAGAATTCACCCAAAAGAATGCCTATGCTTCTGACGGCCAAGACTTGACCTATGATGCTAGCAATAAGAACAGTAGTAGTAATTCCGATGAATCAAAGGGAATTATTGATAAAATTCAGGATGCTGCCGATGATGCTAAGAAGAAGGTCGACAAGGCTGTTGATGATTCAGGTATTGTTGAAAAAGCCAAGGATGCTTGGAATACCATCAAGGGATGGTTTGAGTAAGTTCTTGGCTTAGGAAAAACATTGAATTCGCCTAATCCTAATATTCACGGGAGCAAACCTTGCCCGTCGGCAGGCATATCATCACATAAAGAAAGTTAGGGGAGCCAGTCTCCCCTAACTTTTTTAGCCCAAAATAGTCGTAGAGAAGGCCAAGTGGAAAATGATAAAGGCCCCTCCTCCTTAACTGTCAAGAAGCGGTGGGTGAGTCTGAATCTTATTCCATGAAACAGTGCAAGGCCTTGACTTGCCTGCCAGCTTAATTCATGGTAAAATGATTAAGATTAAAACGGAGGCAATCATGTCGCAGAAAAAAGCCAGCCTAGCTTGCTCGGAATGTGGCTCACGCAATTATTCAATCAGTGTGAGTTCTACACCAAAGCCGACTCGCTTGGAAGTAAACAAATATTGTAAACATTGTAAGAAATATACCCTGCATAAGGAAACCCGCTAGTTAGCTAGCAGAAAGAGAGAGAAGCGTGAAATTTTTAGCCGGAATTTTTCAAATTTTAGAACATACTAGTTGGCCTACGCCAAGACAACGTTGGAAGGACTTCTTCGCAATTTTGGAATATACCTTATTCTTTACGGTAATCATTTATGCATTTGATTTTGTCCTGGTTGGGGAGTTAATTACCTCCTACAAAATGTAAACCTACCTTTTAAATAAGAACAGAAAAAAACCTAGCAAGGACGCTAGGTTTTTTGTCTGTAATGAGGGAGTCTTGCTTATCCCTACTGATCCGCTAGGCTCCTTAGCCCCTCTTCTAACATGCTCATGACTAAAAGTGTTTCTTGATCTTTAACCAATTTATTGGCTCCCTCTTCTAGGGTCTCGTAGAGGGTCTGGTAGTAAAGGCTATAGTCGCCTACCTCGGAAACGACCTTTTCTTGATGGTAGTTACCTTGAACATCCAGATAGGTTAAGCTGCCGTAGTCCTCAGGTCTATCTAAGCCAAAGTCTGCATGATCTGGTAGGTAGAAATGTTTGAGGTCCTCTTCCTGTCGGTCTTTTTTAGCCTTAATAAAAGTCCCCTTTTTGCCGTAAAGGGCAAAGCTAGGGCGGGCTTGAAGCCTAAAGTAGCTAGACTTGACAGAAACTTTGCAGGCACCATAATAGAGATCCAGATCAAAATAGTCATTCATTCGTTCTGACCCCAAGAGCTGGCGAACATCATAGTGAACCTGCTCAGGGGGACCAAAGAGGGAGATGACCTGATCTAAGGTATGACAAGCATGGGTGTAGAGGAAGCTCTCTTCCGGTTTGAAGGACTTGTTGGATTCAGGCACTTGGGGACGGTAATAGTCAAAATGCATTTCCATCTCGAGTAAGTCCCCCAATTTTCCACTAGCTAAGACTTTTTGGACCGTCAAAAAATCTGAGTCAAAGCGTCAATTTTGGTAGGCTTGGACAACTAGCCCCTGGGATTTAGCGAATTCAAAGAGTTCCCTGGCTTGGGCAAGATTATTCGTAAAGGGCTTTTCAACCAAGACATTTTTGCCAGCCTCAAGGCAGGTCTTGGCCAATTCATAGTGGGCAGACTGGGGCGTACAGATGGCTACTAGGCTAATTTCAGGGTCACTTAAAATATCATCTAGGTCGTGCGTGTAGTGAATGCCTTCTAATTCTGGCCAGCTGCTGTTGCTGCGTTGATAGATGGTCTTTACCAGAATTTTGTCAGCCAACTTTCTCACAAACGGCAGATGATAGCGATTGGTGCTCTTACCATTTCCAATATAAGCCATGGTTAACATAGGAGAAGCTCCTCTCTAACGGTGTTAAAGTATTTATTAAAAGAATGATGGACTTAGAGTTGTTCGGAGGTGATTTACATGATTGCTTACTTTCATAGATGAAGGCCCAGTCTCACCCTACTCACATTTTTTGGCTGAGAGCAAATTCCTCAAGCGACTCTAGCTCTGCCAGCAATGGCAGATAGGCTTATTGTAACCTTTTTTCAAGCATGAGCAAAGGATTTTTGCCTGATGAGCAAAATAAAACCCCCGAGACCTTAGTCTCAAGGATTGTCAATGATTATCCAGCTTGAAAGCCGCTAGTACCTGAATTAGAACTACTATTGTCATTGCCATCGTCATATTGTTCTTTCACATAGTCTTCAAGATTCTTGTAGCTCTTTTGGACCTTAGAACGGACGCTTTTTGCTTGGGATGTAGACATAGAGCGATAGGTTTCTCTGTAGTAAGGTTTAGAACCATCGTAATAGACAAAGATTAGTTCATCCCCTTTCCTAAAGTATCTTACCTTATAGTCGTCAAGACTTTCTGACTTTTCTGGTTTGCTAGGTGAATACAGGTAAGCATAGTCGTCATCAGTTCGGTGCGAAGCTGTTTGCTTTTGCTTATTGACAGTCAAAGTTCTTGTTGGATGTTCGTAGGAGGAGAAAGATACGGAATCACTACTAGCATCAAAGTAATTATAAAGAACGAAATTCCCGTCTTTATTGGATAGGTAGTATTTAAAGGTTACTTCACTGCTATCACTACCTGCGCGAGTGTCCTTATCATCCTTAAAATTTCCATTCTCGTAGTAGGTATCCCAGTCACCATCCTTATAGTAGGCAGATTCTTTGAGCTCCCAATCACCATTAGCAAGCTTGGTAGTGAGTTGTCTTTGAGAATGATGTCCCCAGAAGCCAGCCCCTAGTAGCGCTAAGGCGATAAGAACCATAATACCGATGTTGAGCCAAAGGGGCCAGCCCTTCTTGCCCCCCTTTTTCTTGAAGACTTGCCCCATCTTTTTGAAGGCAGAGGTTTTATTGGCCTGTCGCGCAACTGATGCTGCAGCCAGCGGTTGACCTTGGACAAGGGGAGCGGTAGGATTAGTTGTACCTGCTGGGGCATTCGGTGTTGCTACTCCTGTATTGATAGCTTGGTTAGCTGGTTGAGTTTGCAGAGGAGTTGAAGCCTGAGTTTGAGGGGCAGCGGTCTGCTCAGGAATTGCCTGATTAGGAATTTCTTGGGCCTTAGCTTGCTCAGTAGCTTGGACAGTTGTCTCAGGTTTAAATTCACCAGCCGAAGCAGCCTTTTGATAATCCTCCGGCAGAGGTTTCCGTCCTTGAGTTAGTTCGAAAAACTCGGCCCATTCTTTTTCATTCATCATAGTAATGGTCTCCTTAGTTAAATTTTCTCCTAAAAGAGTCAGATAGCAATAGTATATCATTTTTTGGTAAATTTTAAAAATTAGGAGGAAATTCTTTCTAAGTGCCAGAAATGTGCTATAATAAGGTGGCAAAGCCAAAGGAAGGCTTTTTTATATTGCTCTTGGTAACTAAGAAGGAATGAAAGGAAAATTAAAATGCTAGATTCATTTGATAAGGGCTGGTTTGTCCTGCAAACTTATTCAGGTTACGAAAATAAGGTCAAGGAGAACCTCTTACAGCGTGCGCAAACCTACAATATGACCGAAAATATCCTGCGCGTGGAGATTCCCACTCAAACCGTTAATGTTGAGAAGAATGGTAAGACAAAAGAAGTGGAGGAAAATCGCTTCCCAGGTTATGTTTTGGTTGAAATGGTCATGACCGATGATGCTTGGTTTGTCGTTCGGAATACTCCGAACGTTACCGGCTTTGTCGGATCTCACGGGAACCGTTCAAAGCCAACCCCGCTCTTGGAAGAAGAAATTCGTCAAATTTTAGTCTCAATGGGGCAAACAGTTGAAGTCTTCGACACTAATATCAAGATCGGTGATGTCGTGCAAATCATTGATGGAGCCTTTATGGGACAAGAAGGTCGCGTAATCGAAATCGAAAATAACAAGGTCAAAATCATGATTAACATGTTCGGCTCCGAAACCGCCGCCGAAGTAGAGCTCTATCAAATTGCCGAGCTAAATTAAGATAAAAAGCTGAGTCTAGGAAAACTCCTTGGCTCAGTTGTTTTTTGTCTATTGATACATATAATCCCTGGTCATGGGCATGGTGGATTTGGTATTTCCCTTGGAAAGCAGGTATTGAACCACGTCAATATTTCCGGCTTCAAAGGAGCCAGCACAGGCTTGCAGGTAGAGCTCCCACATACGAATGAAGCGCTCGTCATGAAGTTTTCGAACCTCGGGCAGATCCTTGTGGAAGTTCTCTGTCCAGATTTCCAGGGTCCTTTGATAGTGGCGCCGTAGAAACTCAATATCGGCAACTTGCAGACCAGCATCAGAAATGTGGTCTAAATTTTCAGTTAAACGAGGGCTATAGTCATCAGGGAAGATATACTTATTAATCCAGCCATTATAGCCATTGCCGTGATTGCCCCCTGCTTGACCAGAAATCCCGTGAATCAGGGCAAGGCCATCATCCTTGAGGTAGTTAAAGACAGTTTCAAAATATTGGCCCAGATTTTCTTTCCCCACATGCTCAAACATACCGACACTAGTGATATAGTCGTAGGGACCCTCTTTAATATCGCGGTAATCCTTAAGAATAATCTTGGCCCGACCTTCCAAGCCTTTTTCCTTAATCTTTTGGTTCACGAAGTTGACCTGTTCTTCACTGAGGGTAATTCCCGCAACATTCAATCCGTATTCTTCACAGGCCGTCAGCATGAGAGTACCCCAGCCGCAACCAATGTCCAAGAGGGCCTTGCCAGGCTGTGGATTGAGCTTCTTCCAAGCTGTCATCTTCGTGCTCAAAATAGGCACAAGAATAAGTCGCAGTCTTGTCCAGCCAAAGACGATAGAAGTCATTCCCGATATCATAGTGGCTTTGGACATCTGATTTACTGTCATCTTTAGTATGGGATTGCTTTGGCAGCAAGCGAACAAACTTACTATTTTTCAGGAAACTATCCGAAGCCCGATAGGCCGAGACAATCAGTTCTTGAATGGAGCCCTCAATTTCGATATCCCCATCCATAATCGCTTCTCCCAAAACGATAGAAGCATTTTTCGAAAGATTGGTTACCGAAATCTTCTTATTGAATTTTATTTTAACCTGTGGATTATCACCGTTATAAACCTCAGTCTTACCATTGGGGTAGGTGACCTGCAAGGGAATATCAAACGAGTTTTTTATGAGTTGTTTAACAATTAAGTTATTCATCATGAGAGCAACCCCCCCCTAATCATAATAAGCTCATTATAGTCCTCCCAAAGCACGATGGTAAATGATTGGCTTGGTCATTAGACAGAATAGACATACCTGTCCAATTTATTTGTAAGGTTCTTGCTTAAGGCTCTTTTATTTCCAAAACTTGCATCCCTTCTTTATTTGGTCTATGATAGAAAGAAAGTTTAAAGTGAGGTATCACCATGTCAAGTTTTGCTGAAGCTGTTGCCGCCTTTGAGGAAATTTCCGCACAAGCAGCTAAAGAAAGGATTGATTCCAAGGGAAAATTTATCCTCTTTGTCGGTCGTCCGACCTGCCCTTTCTGTCGTCGCTTTGCCCCTAAGTTGGCCCAAGTCGTTCAAGAAACTAGAGCCAAGGTTGCCTATCTTCACAGTGAGGATATGAGCCAAATTGAAGAAATTGCTGCCCTGCGGAAGCGTTACGGTATTGCGACTGTTCCGGGCCTCCTAGTGGCCAAAAATGGCTCAGTCAAGGTAGTCTGCGACTCCTCTCTAGACCCCGAGGATATTAAAGACTTTATCGCCTGATGGCATTTATAAAAAAGGCTCTGCCAGTTTTTTTACTAGCAGAGTCTTTCTTTATTATACTTCTGGGAAGAGCTTTTCAACGACCTTGGTGGTGATGACTTGACCAGGTCCCTTGGCACAATAGGTGTGCATATACATGAGGGGGTTAAAGTTGAGCTCAATACAGGTGGCATTCCTAGCCTCCTTAGTGTAAGGCAGGCTGTAGTCTGGGATAATTAAGTCCACCCCGCAGACCCAGGCTCCCATGGCCTTGGTCATCTGAGCCGCCAGTTCCAAGTAAGAAGGGTGCATCTCTTCGGTCATGTCAATGGAATCTCCACCAGTTGAGATATTGGAATTTTCTCTCAGATTGACACGAACATCCTTGTCAGGAATAGAGTCTAAACCGTAGCCCTGCTGGTCCAGCATCAATTGCTCAATCTCTCCTAACTGAATTTTTTCTAAGGGAGAGCGGTGGCCAGTTCCCCGCAGGGGATTGGCGTTTTTCTTTTCTACTAGTTGGGCGATGGTGGATTTACCGTCACCAACAACATTAGCCGCCTGACGCTCGACCACTCCCAGGGTCTCGCCATCCAGAACGAAGAAACGATACTCAGTCCCTGGGATAAATTCCTCAATCAAAACACTCTCATCCTCAGCAAAGGCCAGCTCCAGAGCCTTTTGGTAGTCTACCCGACTGGCCCCTTCCTTGAAAATGGAAATGCCTAGTCCAAAATTAGTGGACTTGGGTTTGATGACAATGGCCTTGGTGGCAAAGTTAGGGTAGGCGCTCAGGGCTTCTCCCAGCTGGTTAAATTCAGCCCCTGCAGGGACAGGAAAACCGGCCTTCTGCAAGATTTTCTTGGTGACAGTTTTATTTTCCATAGCTAGGGGAACGATAAAATTATCCTTGGCTGTCATATTGCCATCTTTGACGTATTCAATATGGTCACCCACCGAGAGCTTCAAAAATTGGTCGGACTCATCTAAGATTTCCAAGTTGATGCCCTTTTGGATGGTATCAAACATAATCAGCTGGGTTGAGAGCTCCATACCTTCAAAGCCCTTGAGGGCATAAGGAGCCTGCCAGGCTAAATAACTAAAACTTTGGCCCTGACTGCGACCAAATTCTTCCAGCGACCCATCCTTGATTTCCTTGACTAGACGACCACCAATAGTCAAGCTGGGGTCAGCCAACTGTTTCTCCAGCTTATCAACCAACTGACAATAGTAGCTAGGGACTTGGAAGTGCCTAATCAGTTCTCGCATAGCTGAGATGATTGATGAACTATCAGCCTCCCTAGGCAATTTAGCCAAGGGATGGGCTCTAGCGACTTGCTCATTAAGTTCCTCAGCACTTTGCAACTCTTGGTTAACGGTTTGGGGACCATCCAACCAGAGCAGAGCCAGGGCCAGAAGGTGAACCGTGTCCAAGGTCTCCTGAGCAATCCCCTGTTGGTCAAAGGGGTCAATGTCAAAGCAACGAAATTCTAAGTAGGTGATGCCTTGGCTAAGATAGTCCCGACTCCGTTTAGCTCCCCGCAGGCGAACTGGGGAGTAGAATTCTTTTTCGGCAATGAGACGACCATCGGCCACACAGGCCTCAATGTCCTCTACGTACTGCTCCAAGCTACTGTAGGACACTTTGACAGAATCATGATTGACATAGCCTAGAGAGCTGTTGCGAATGGAGCGAAGGGGACCGTCCAATTCTTGGTCAAAAAATCCTTTTTCAGCAAGAGGAGTAGCCCCGTAGAGGTAGGTTAGAAGCCAGCGGTATTTGATAAAGTTCTGGGCCAGTTTGAGGTAGAGGTCATTTTTAAAGGTAGCCAGATTCTTGTAACCACTGAGCTTAAAGAGTTGGTTCAGCAAATCTTGCCCCAGGCCATAATTATAGTGGATACCTGAAATGGTCTGCAATCTTTTGCCATAGACCTTGGCCAGATGCTGACGATAGCGACGCTCGAAGTCGTCCTCCAGTTGGGCAATGACAATCTCTTCTTCTGAGACCTGGGGTGGCATGGACAGGGGCCAAAGGTAGTCCTCCTTGTTTAAGCTACGACCGGCAACATCGGCAATCCCAGTTAGAAAACGTCGGGCTTCTTTGGTTGAGCTAGCAATAGGCGTAATCAGTTCAATCTGAGGCTCGCTGTAGTCGGTCTGGATATAAGGATGGAAATTGCGGGAGCCCAGTTTTTCGGGATGGGGTTTTTGGGATAAACGGTTAGTCTGGCGATCAATCCGCAAACTTTCGTGTTCGAGACCAAAAGTCCCCTGAAGAATTGGCAGGCTGGTGGGGCTATCTTGTAAGAGCTGGTCGACGGTCATAAAATCTCCTTTACTTGCAGTGCCTTATCAGAAAAAAAGTCAATCTTATCTCCACTATACAACGAAAAACCTTGACTTTCAAACTTCGGCTATAAATTGGTCATAATTTTTCCTTATGATAAAAGAGAAAATACTAGAATTTTAAAAATGTTCGGAATTTACCTATAAAATGAAGCAGAATAAAACCATTCCTTCATCTTTAGCCGATTTCATTGGTCAAATCTTGAAAAAAAGTCAGAAATTTCCTATAATAAGGTGTTGTAGAAAGCTGATAGGTGAGAGTCCTATCGTCTATTTTCCAGAAAGGGGAAAGGGCCTTATCTGGCCCTTTCGAAGTAAGCATATGACATCAGTAGTAGTCGTTGGAACCCAGTGGGGAGACGAAGGTAAAGGTAAAATTACAGACTTTTTGAGCCAGGACGCCGAAGTTATTGCCCGTTATCAGGGTGGTGACAATGCCGGCCACACCATCGTGATTGATGGCAAGAAGTTCAAACTCCACCTGATTCCTTCTGGTATCTTTTTCCCAGAGAAAATTTCTGTTATCGGTAATGGAGTCGTTATCAATCCTAAGTCCTTGGTGACAGAGCTGGACTACCTGCATCAGGAAGGCGTAAAAACCGACAGCCTGCGGATTTCGGATCGGGCCCATGTTATCCTGCCCTACCATATTAAATTGGACCAGCTGCAAGAAGCAGCCAAGGGAGATAATAAAATCGGTACGACCAACAAGGGTATCGGCCCTGCCTACATGGACAAGGCGGCCCGTGTTGGCATTCGGATTGCTGACCTCTTGGACAAGGACATCTTTGCCCAACGCCTCAAGGCAAACCTGGCTGAAAAGAACCGCCTCTTTGAAAAGATGTACGAATGTCAGCCCCTAGTCTTCGATGAGATTTTTGAAGAATACTACCAATATGGTCAAACCATCAAGGACTATGTGACCGATACTTCGGTTATCCTCAATGATGCCCTTGATGCCGGTAAGCGAGTCCTTTTTGAAGGGGCCCAAGGTGTCATGCTGGATATTGACCAGGGGACCTATCCTTTCGTGACCTCCTCCAATCCTGTGGCTGGTGGGGTGACCATTGGTTCCGGTGTCGGTCCAAGCAAAATCAATAAAGTTGTTGGTGTCTGCAAGGCCTACACCAGTCGGGTTGGCGATGGTCCCTTCCCAACAGAACTCAATGATGAGACCGGTAATCGCATTCGTGAAGTTGGCCATGAATACGGGACAACAACCGGTCGCCCACGTCGGGTCGGTTGGTTTGACTCGGTTGTCATGCGTCATAGCCGTCGGGTGTCAGGAATTACCAATCTTTCCCTCAATTCCATCGACGTCCTCTCAGGCCTACCAACAGTCAAGATCTGCGTGGCTTACGATTTGGACGGCAAACGTATTGACCACTACCCAGCTAGCTTGGAACAACTCAAACGCTGCCAGCCTATCTATGAAGAACTACCGGGATGGGAAGAAGACATCACCGGTTGCCGCGGCCTTGATGAACTGCCCGAAGCAGCTCGTAACTATGTTCGCCGGGTCGGTGAACTGGTCGGTGTTCGTATTTCTACCTTCTCGGTCGGGCCAGACCGAGACCAAACCAATATCCTTGATAGCGTTTGGGCTAATATTTAAGACAGTAAGACAGAGTCCTTGGGAATTTTTCCAAGGGCTTTTTCTATGCTTGATTTTTGGTCTGCAGTCATTTTTGGAACAAAGTGATTGACAGCAGTTCCCTAAAGTTTTAGAATTTAACCTGTAATAAAAATAGTAACAAAATAGAGTGAGTCGAAAACTCAAGCTCCTAAGGAGGTTTATATGAAAATTGCAGTTGTCGCAGCAAATGGGAAGGTCTCTCAATTAGTGATTGAAGAGGCACTTAAACGTGGTCATGAGGTTGTAGCCTTTTCCCGTAGTCAAAATCGCTCAAAAGCTGAAAACTTTGTTCAAAAGGATATTTTGGCTATGACCAAGGAAGACCTGACTGGCTTTGATGCAGTAGTTGATGGATTTGGTGCTTCAACACCAGAGACCCTGCCTCTACATACCAGAACTTCCCAACACTTGGCGGATTTACTTTCAGGCAGTAAGACCCGCTTAATTATTGTTGGTGGGGCTGGCAGCCTTTATATGACTGCTGAACATGATGTCCAACTCTGGCAAACACCGGATTTCCCTGAAGTCTTTCGACCTATAGCTGAGGCCCAAGCTGATGAACTAGCAGAGCTTCGTAAGCGTCACGATGTCAACTGGACCTTTATCAGCCCAGCCGCGGATTTTCAAGCGGATGCTCCAGCAACCGGTAGCTACCTTCTAGGTGGTGAAGAATTCTTTCTTAATGATCAAGGAGAAAGTGTCATTTCTTACGCTGACTATGCTAGAGCCCTAGTAGATATTCTGGAATCGGACGACCATATTCAAGAACGCATCAGCTTGGTTCGCAAATAGCTGGGTAAACCGATTTAAATAGATTTAATCCAATAAAAAGAGCGGAGTCCCTAATTAAGACTTCGCTCTTTTATGCTAGCTAAAAAGGACTGGATTCCTTTTATTTTTCCTGGGTCTTAGCGTTTAGCCATAGTGACAAAGGTAAATTTATCGGGACGGTAACTGATGGTACCGTATTGGAAGAGCTGACCGTTGGATAGATAGGTCAGGCTGGTAACGACAGCTACCATATTGAACTTGCCCAAGTCCGTATTATCCTTTTCTTCTTGGGTGGCATAGCGGAAGGAGATTTCTCGGCGGGAATGGGTAATCTTCAAGCCTAGCTGATTTTCTAGGTACTGATAGATTGATTTCTCAGCAATTTCCTTATTAAGATAAGGGACTACCCGACGATCAAAGTAAGAAAGCTCGAACTCAATCTTTTCACCAGCGATAATGCGACTGCGACCGACACGGTAGAAGTCTACGCTGTCATCCACCTTGAAAATGTCCATGATTTCTTGCTCACCTTGGATGATATAGAGGTTGTCCAATTGTGTCGTAATGTCAAGGTGTTCATCACGGTTGAGCTCATCAGAGGTCTTGATTTCAGAGAGGTAGTTATTTTTAGTCCGCCCATGCTCCATCACGATGGAATTACGGCCCCGCATTTTTTGAATATAGCCATCCAATTCTAAAAGCGACAGGGCTTTGCGAATGGTATCCTTAGAGTAACCATAGACCTCCATCAGTTCATTTTCAGTTGGCAACTCTTGGTTGGCTTGGAGTTTGCCTTCCTCAATTTGCTTTTTGATGTCCTCGTAGACCTGCTTATACTTGCTCATCATATCGTATTTTCCTTTAGTTTTATAGGATAATTCTACCATAAATTCTTACTTTAAGCCAGTTTTATACGTATCATTCATAAAAAAATCAAAAAGAATTACGTAAAACCATTGACAAAGAAAAACGCTTCCACTATAATTAGGCTGTAAAAATGATAATAAAAAGTCAAACTAGGAAGAATTAACCCAAACTAACCTAGTTAATGGAGGAATTTATGGGAAAACGAAAAAGTGGTGTCTTGATGCACATCACATCACTAGCAGGTGACAGAGGTATTGGTTCCTTTGGTCAGGCAGCCTATGACTTTGTTGATTTCTTGGAGGAAACCAAGCAAACCTACTGGCAAATCTTACCCTTGACGACGACCAGTTATGGGGATTCTCCCTATCAATCATTCTCAGCTGTTGCCGGCAATACTAATCTGATTGATTTGGATCTCTTGGTAGAAGATGGTTGGCTGAAGGCAGCAGACCTTGAAGCGGTTGACTTTGGGGATAACCCAGCTAGTGTTAATTACGGCCATCTCTTTGATGTTCATCGCCCCCTCTTGGAAAAGGCAGTCAAGGCTTTCTTACTTGATAAAAATGCCCAAGCAGCCCTAGCCAAATTTGAAGCTGATAACCAATCTTGGTTGGCTGATTATGCAGACTTCATGGCCTTCAAGGAACACTTCGACCTCAAGGCCCTCCAAGAGTGGGACGATAAGAAAGCCATCCAGCGTGACAAGGCGACTTTAGAGAAGCTTCGCAAGAAATTAGTCGATGTCATCGCCTACCACAAGGTGACACAATTCTTCTTCTTCCAGCAATGGCGGGCCCTTAAGGCCTATGCCAATAAGGCAGGCATCGAAATCATTGGCGACATGCCGATCTATGTCTCTGCTGATAGTGTGGAAATGTGGACCCAGCCCCAGCTCTTTAAGGCCGATAAAAATCGCAAACCACTCTATGTCGCAGGTGTCCCTGCCGACGAATTCAGCGATGAAGGTCAGTACTGGGGTAACCCAATCTATGATTGGGAGGCTCACAAGAAGTCTGGCTATGCTTGGTGGATTTACCGCATGCAAGAAGCCCTCAAGCTCTACGATGTCATTCGGATTGACCACTTCAAAGGTTTCTCTGATTTTTGGCAGGTCGATGCCAGCCATGATACCGCTAAATATGGCACCTGGCAGCCAGGCCCTGGCTATGACCTCTTTGCAGCTATTAAAAAGGCTCTGGGTGACCTACCAATTATCGCTGAAAACCTTGGTTATATTGATGAGAAGGCTGAAAAGCTCTTGGCGGATACGGACTTCCCTGGTATGAAGATTTTGGAATTTGGTCTCCAAGGACCAGATCCCCTCAATATGGACCTGCCTCACTTCTATACCAGTCATTCGGTAGCCTATACTGGTACCCATGACAATGAAGTGGTGCGGGGCTGGTACCACGGATTGGACGAAGAAGCTAGAGCCTACACCGATACCTACACCCATCGGGCACCAGGAGAACCGGTGACCCAGGCTATGCTGAGGACCCTTTATGCATCGGTCAGCGATATTGCTATCGCTACCATGCAGGATATCTTGGATCTTCCAGCTTCCAGCCGGATGAATACGCCAAATACCGTTGGCACCAACTGGCAATGGCGGATGACAGCCGATCAATTAACTGACGACAAGAAAGAATTTTTAAAAGCAATTACGCAGACCTATCACAGAGGATAAGAAAATGAGTTTTACGCAATATATAGAAGATAAAAAGGGAAGTAAGTTAGCAGATTTGGACAACAAGACCATTTATTTGGGCCTCATGGACTACGTTAAGGAAAAAGCTCAAGGTCTTGCTAAAAATACTGGTAAACGCAAGGTTTACTACATTTCAGCAGAGTTCTTGATTGGGAAACTGCTCTCTAACAACCTGATTAACCTAGGTATCTACAAGACGACCAAGGATGAACTGGCAGCAGCTGGCAAGGACATTGCCCAAATTGAAGATGAAGAACTGGAACCATCACTAGGAAATGGTGGTCTGGGCCGTTTGGCTTCATGTTTTATTGACTCCATCTCAACCCTGGGTATCAATGGGGAAGGTGTCGGCCTTAACTACCACTGTGGTCTCTTCAAACAAGTCTTCCGCAACAATCAACAAGAAGCTGAGGCCAACTACTGGATCGAAGATGATTCTTGGCTGGTTCCGACTGACATCAGTTATGACGTGCCTTTCAAGGATTTCACCCTCAAGTCACGTCTAGACCGGATTGACGTTCTCGGCTACCACAAAGACACCAAGAACTACCTCAATCTCTTTGACATTGACGGCTTGGACTACGGTTTGATTAAAGATGGGATCACCTTTGACAAGACCCAAATTCAAAAGAACCTGACCCTCTTCCTCTATCCAGATGATTCTGATAAGACTGGGGAACTTTTGCGAATTTACCAACAATACTTCATGGTTTCCAATGCCGCTCAACTCTTGATTGATGAAGCCTTGGAACGTGGTTCTAATCTCCATGACTTGGCGGATTATGCCTATGTGCAAATCAATGATACCCACCCTTCTATGGTCATTCCTGAGCTTATCCGTCTCTTGACTGAAAAGCATGGTTTCGACTTTGAAGAAGCGGTTGCTGTGGTTTCTAAGATGGTGGGCTATACCAACCATACCATTTTGGCCGAAGCCTTGGAAAAATGGCCTCTGGACTACCTCAATGAAGTTGTCCCTCACTTGGTTGTCATCATCGAAAAATTGGCTGCCCTCATTCGTGAGAAATATGCTAACCCAGCTGTGCAAATCATTGATGGAGACAAGCGGGTTCATATGGCCCACATGGACATCCATTTTTCAACTAGTGTTAATGGGGTGGCTGCCCTGCACACGGAAATCCTCAAGAACAGTGAGCTCAAGGATTTCTATGAGCTTTACCCAGAGAAATTCAACAACAAAACCAATGGTATTACCTTCCGTCGCTGGTTGGAATTTGCTAACCAAGATTTGGCAGCCTACCTCAAGGAAATCATTGGTGACAGCTATCTGACTGATGCCACTAAGTTGGAAAAACTCTTGGCCTTCGCTGATGACCCAGCTGTCCAAAAACGCTTGGCTGAGATTAAATTCAACAATAAATTGGCCCTCAAACGCTACCTTAAGGAAAACAAGGGCATTGACTTGGATGAAAATTCGATCATTGACACCCAAATTAAACGTTTCCACGAGTACAAGCGTCAACAAATGAACGCCCTATATGTTATTCACAAGTATCTGGAAATCAAGCGTGGCAAGCTACCAGAAAAGAAAATCACAGTTATCTTTGGTGGTAAGGCAGCGCCTGCCTATGTCATTGCTCAGGATGTTATCCACCTCATCCTCAGTCTGTCTGAGTTGATTAACAATGACCCTGAGGTTAGCCCTTATCTCAATGTCTTCTTGGTAGAAAACTACAATGTCACCGTAGCGGAACACCTGATTCCAGCGACCGATATTTCCGAACAAATTTCCTTGGCTTCTAAGGAAGCTTCAGGAACTGGGAACATGAAGTTCATGCTCAATGGTGCTCTGACCTTGGGGACCATGGATGGTGCTAACGTCGAAATCGCTGAGCTAGCTGGTCAGGAAAACATCTACAGCTTCGGTAAGGATTCCGACACCATCATTGACCTCTATGCCAAGGGTGGCTATGTTTCTAAGGATTACTATGACGGAGATCAAGTTATCAAGGAAGCGGTGGACTTCATCGTTAGCCCCGAACTCAAGGACGTTGGTAATGAAGAACGCCTGGTTCGCCTCCACCATGAACTGATTTCAAAAGACTGGTTCATGACCCTGATTGACCTCAAGGACTACATTGCTACTAAGGAACAAATGTTGGCCGACTACCAAGACCAAGCAACTTGGAACCGCAAGGTTATCAATAATATTGCCAAGGCTGGCTTCTTCTCATCTGACCGGACCATCGCCCAGTATAATGAAGACATCTGGCACAGCAATTAAATAACTGTCTAACAAACTGGCAAAGATACCTGAGCTGGAAGCAAAAGCTTCCAGCTTTTTTTGAGTGCTAGATAGTACTAAAAATAGCTTTTATCCCATTATCTTTGTAGAGAATCGCTTTTGATTTCGGAAAAAAATCAAAAAGTTAAAAAGAATTCCGTAAAACCTATTGACACTGGAAAACGTTTACAGTATAATTAAACCATGCTGAAGAGAACGATTTCAAATTGAAGTCGTTGACTTTGGAAAGGAGTCTGGAGATGAATTTATTGAGCTTGAATGTTCACGCTTGGATGGAAGACCATCAAGACCAAAAGCTTGAGCATCTTGCGGATACCATCGCAGCGAAAGATTATGACCTGATTGCTCTGCAAGAGGTCAACCAGACGATTGCAGCTCCGATAGCTGATGGAGAGGTTAGAGCAGATAATTATGGGCTCATCCTCTTAGGATTGCTTGAGCAACGCGGGGTGGCTGGTTATTCCTATCACTGGTCCACGTCTCATATCGGCTACGACGTCTATGATGAAGGCATTGCCCTTCTCAGTCGCTATCCAGTTTTGGAGGCCGAAGGTTTTTACACTTCAAAGAGTCAGGACATTCACACCATTGATTCCCGGAAAATTATCCGGCTTAAGGTGGAAGTGGATGGTCAGGCTGTGGAAGTGTATTCCTGCCACATGAATCTACCAACCAGCCAAACCGAAAATCAGGTTGATAATCTTAAGCGATTGGTTAGTCATACGGATTTCGCTGGGGTCAAGATTTTTATGGGGGACTTCAATACCGATGCTATCAGTAATCCCCAGGCCTACCAAACCATCCTGGATCAAGGCTTGCTGGATACCTACCAGCTGGCTGAGACTAAGGATTCTGGTGTCACGGTCTGCAAATCTATTGACGGTTGGAAGGGCCAGAGTCAGGACAAGCGTCTTGATTATGTCTTCGTCAACCAGGAGGTTCCAGTCCAAACCAGTCGCGTCATCTTCAATGGCCAAAATCAGGAGGTCGTTTCCGACCACTTTGGTCTGGAAGTGAGCCTGACGATTTAACTTACGTGAATACGGGCGGAAAGCTTGGGAAATGGATAGCCTGGCTAGAAAATCAGGATTTTCTGCCAGCCTCCTAACTTTCAGTCGCTTTCTTATCGCCCTTAATATCATAAATTTATAAAGGAGTAGCTTTAAATGAAAAACCTTAAAAGCTTAGCTAGCTTCGAATTTTGGCAAAAATTCGGGAAATGTTTGATGGTGGTTATCGCTGTCATGCCTGCTGCAGGTTTGATGATTTCTATCGGTAACTCACTTGCCTTGATTGCCCCTACAAACACAACTTGGGTGCAAATCACTAACTTGATTGCCCAACTTGGTTGGGGCTTTCTGAACAACCTTCACTTGCTCTTTGCCTTGGCTATCGGTGGTAGCTGGGCTAAGGAAAAAGCCGGTGGTGCCTTTGCTGCAGGTATTTCCTTCATCCTGATTAACCTGATTACGGGGAACTTCTACGGGGTTCAAGTAGCAGATGTTAACGATGCGACCAGCAAGGCAGTGGTTCACAATATTTTCGGTGGAACCATGCGGGTTGCGGACTACTTTGTCAATGTCCTCAACCAACCAGCCCTTAACATGGGGGTATTCGTTGGTATTATCGCTGGTTTCGTTGGTGCGACTGCCTACAACAAATACTATAACTACCGTAAATTGCCAGATGTCTTGACCTTCTTCAATGGTAAACGTTTCGTACCTTTCGTGGTTATCCTCCGTTCTACTATCGTTGGTTTGATCATGGCAATCTTCTGGCCACTGGTTCAATCCGCTATTAACGGCTTTGGTCAATGGTTGGCCAACTCACAAAATACAGCACCAATCCTGGCACCATTCCTCTATGGTACCTTGGAACGTCTGCTCTTGCCATTTGGTCTGCACCACATGTTGACCATCCCAATGAACTACACCCAACTTGGTGGTACCTACTTTATCCAAACAGGTGCCCAAGCCGGTAAAGCTATGTTGGGACAAGACCCACTCTGGTTAGCCTGGGTAACTGACTTGATTCACCTTAAAGCGGGTGACCCAAGTAAATACCATCACACTTACCAATACACCTTGCAACACTGGACTCCAGCTCGTTTCAAGGTTGGTCAAATGATTGGTTCTTCTGGTATCTTGATGGGTATGACGGTTGCTATGTACCGCAATGTTGACCCTGACAAGAAGAAAAAATACAAATCAATGTTCATCTCAGCAGCGGCTGCAACCTTCCTAACAGGGGTTACAGAACCACTTGAATACATGTTCATGTTCGCAGCTGTTCCACTTTATGTCGTTTACGCTATCATCCAAGGTTGTGCCTTCGCAATGGCTGATATTGTTCACCTGCGTGTTCACTCCTTCGGTAACATCGAACTCTTGACTCGTACCCCAATGGCTATTCGAGCTGGTTTGGGTATTGATGTCATCAACTTTGTTTGGGTAACGATTCTATTTGGTTTAATTACCTACTTCATTGCCAACTTCATGATTCAAAAGCTGAACCTAGCAACTGCTGGACGTAATGGTAACTACGATAGTGAAGAAGTTGACGAAGCTATCCATGCCAACAACGGCGATGCTAATACATCTGTTGACTCTCAAATCGTACAAATCATCAACCTCCTTGGTGGGCAAGATAACATCGATGATGTTGATGCCTGCATGACCCGCCTGCGTGTGACGGTTAAAGATCCAGAACTCGTCGGTGGTGAAAATGACTGGAAGAAGGCTGGCGCTCTCGGTCTGGTTGTTAAGGGCCATGGTGTTCAAGCGGTTTATGGTCCTAAGGCAGATGGCCTCAAATCCGATATCCAAGACCTACTTGACTCAGGTGCTCGCATCCCAGTTGTTGATTTTTCTAAGAAAGAAGAAGCTGCTGCTCCTGAAAATAACTTCAAGGGCGTGACAGAAAATGTTCTCTCTGTTGCTGATGGGGAAATTATCCCAATTGACCAAGTGAATGATCCTGTCTTCTCCGGTAAGATGATGGGGGATGGTTTCGCTGTTAACCCAACAGATGGTAATGTTTATTCACCAGTTGCTGGTGTCGTTACTAGTGTCTTCCCTACCAAACACGCTTATGGTCTCTTGACTGACGAAGGTTTGGAAGTTCTGGTTCACATCGGTATTGATACCGTTAGCCTCAACGGAATTCCATTCTCACCTAAGGTGACCGATGGTCAACATGTTGAAGCTGGAGACCTCTTGGCAGTAGTTGACCTAGATGCTCTAGATGCTGCAGGTAAGGAAAAATCTGTTATTGTAGTCTTCACCAACGCTGCAGAAGTTAAATCTGTCACCCTAGAAAATACTGGTAAACAACCAGCTAAGACTTTAGCTGCCAAGGTTGAAATCTAAGAATAAGTCGGGCAACAAAACTCAAAAAGTTTATTTGTCATGACTGATAGGAAAGAATGTTAAGAAGTCGGGCTTGTGCCCGGCTTCTTTTTGGCTTACAAGCAACGGCCACATATTTGGGGACAATCATGAGTTTCGTAACTAGCAGTTCCACCACCTGCTATCACAGGTGACATCCCCTTCATATTTTGATAGAATAGTAAGGCTAAAGTCGCCCTTGCGAGGGGCTTACAGGGGGAAAATATCACAATGACTGATGTTCCGATTAAGTATCGTCTGATTAAAAAAGAAAAACACACAGGAGCCCGGCTGGGTGAGATTATCACCCCCCACGGGACCTTTTCAACGCCCATGTTTATGCCAGTCGGAACCCAGGCAACCGTTAAAACCCAGTCGCCGGAGGAACTCAAGGAGATGGGCTCAGGTATTATTTTGGCCAACACCTACCATCTCTGGCTGCGACCTGGTGATGACCTAGTAGCTGATGCCGGTGGCCTCCACAGGTTCATGAACTGGGATCAAGCTATTCTGACCGATAGCGGTGGCTTCCAGGTGTATTCGCTGGCGGACAGTCGTAATATCACCGAAGAAGGGGTAACCTTCAAGAACCATCTCAACGGGGCCAAGATGTTCCTCTCGCCGGAGAAGGCCATCTCCATCCAAAACAATTTGGGCTCTGACATCATGATGTCCTTTGATGAGTGTCCCCAGTTCTATCAACCTTACGACTATGTTAAGAAATCTATTGAGCGGACCAGTCGTTGGGCTGAGCGGGGACTCAAGGCTCACCGCCGTCCGCATGACCAGGGACTCTTTGGAATTGTTCAAGGGGCGGGTTATGAAGACCTGCGCCGTCAATCGGCTGCTGACTTGGTCAGTATGGACTTTCCTGGCTATTCTATCGGCGGCCTAGCTGTGGGTGAGAGCCATGAGGAAATGAATGCTGTTCTGGACTTTACCACTCCGCTTCTACCAGAGAACAAGCCCCGCTATCTGATGGGAGTTGGGGCACCTGATAGTCTAATTGATGGTGTCATTCGTGGGGTAGATATGTTTGACTGTGTGCTTCCAACCAGGATTGCCCGCAATGGCACTTGTATGACCAGTCAAGGCCGCTTGGTGGTGAAAAATGCGGCCTTTGCCAGAGACTTTAGTCCCTTGGATCCGGACTGTGACTGCTATACCTGCTGCAACTACAGTCGAGCCTACATCCGTCACTTACTCAAGGCGGATGAGACCTTTGGTCTGCGGTTAACCAGCTATCACAATCTTTATTTCTTGGTTAACCTCATGAAGAAGGTGCGTCAGGCCATTGTGGATGATAATCTCTTGGAATTCCGCCAAGATTTCCTTGATCGCTATGGTTATGGTAAAAATGGCCGGAATTTCTAAGTAAATTGGCTCCTTGCAAGAGGAGCTTAATTTTTGCTCTAATGTCAACCTATTTATTTAAAACGGTTGACAAGTAAAAAATAAGGTGTTAGGATAAGGGCAATAAGAGAGGAAAGCTATGCTAAAGATTTTAGGCCTAGACTTGGATGAGGCGGGTCGTTGCAGCCATTACCATGGTTCCAATGATATTGTCGCCTTAAAGTGTGGTTCCTGTCAGGCTTTTTATGCCTGTTACCGCTGCCATGATGCCATCTGCGACCATTCTTTTAAGGCTTTAGATAAGACGAAATCCAAGATAATCCTTTGCGGTGCTTGTCGGACGCTCATAGATTGGCAGGACTATCACAAGGGGGGCTGCCCATCCTGCCACCATTCTTTTAACCCTAAATGTTCGCGGCATAGTGAGATATACTTTAACTAAGAAAGGGATTCTAATGAAAACCAAAGATCTTGTTTCCGTTGCCATGATGACGACACTGCTGGTCGCCCTCAGTTATGTTCCAGCCATTCCTCTAGGCTTTATCCCTGTTCCAATTGTCTTACAAAACCTTGGGGTCATGTTAGCAGGTTGCCTGCTAGGCGGGAAAAAGGGGAGCCTATCTGTCCTTCTGCTCTTTTTAGTCGGCTTGGTCATCCCCGCTTTTTCTGGTTTTTCTACGACCATTAAAGTTTTGATTGGCCCGACAGCTGGCTATGTCTGGGCTTGGCTCTTTGTTCCTCTGCTGATTAGTTGGGGAGTCACCCATCTACCCAAAGGAGGAGCGCTAGCCAGATTTATCGTCATCTGGCTAGCCGGAGTCTTCCTTGTTGACCTGCTAGGAGGGCTATATTTGGCATTTTATACTGGTATGCCACTCTTTACAGCGGTGGTGTCTAGTAGTCTAGCCTTTATTCCAGGCGACACGATAAAAGTCCTGGTGGCAACTTTAGTTTCACTCCGTTTTCATAAAATTTCAGAAAAATAGTGTGCTGAGATTAGCTTCAGCCTAAAGCTTATCGCCTTTTCATTGTAAGGGGCGACTTTTTTACATTGACAAGCCTTGCTAAGCGTAATAGAATAGTAGTATTCATAATTTTTTGACTAGAAATGCGATAAAGGAGCATATTGTGAAAACAAGAAATGAACTAAAAGAGCAAGCCAAGACTGCTCTACGAGGGAATTGGCCTTGGGCTGTGGGTGTCCTCTGGGTACCGACCCTAGTCCTAATTGTGGTCTTTGGCATTTTGCTGGGCGTGATTAGTCTAGTTTGGAAGGCTGCAACAGCTGACTTTACAGCCTCATCCAATGTTGTACTGATTTTTATCGTGATGGCTTTCTTGATGCTAGCTCTCTTCACCTTCTTTGCCTCAATCGGTATTAGCGCAGGTGCTACCTATGCCTATCTAGATTTGATTCGGGGACGTAAGCAATCCTTTAGGGAAGCTGCCACCTATGCCTTCAAAGAACAGCGCTTTGATAGTATCTTTGGTGTTGTTCTCATGACAGTTATCTATATCCTCCTTTGGATGGTGCTCTTGATTATCCCTGGTTATATGAAGGCTATGGCTTATTCTCAAGGCCTCTTCATTCTTAAGGATGATATGGAGACTGGTAAGGGAATCACGACGACCTCCGCCATCACCAAGAGTAAAATTCTGATGGAAGGCCACAAGAAAGACTATTTCATTCTCATTTTGAGTTTCCTAGGTTGGGCTCTAGTACCGATTGCCTTTTGTGGACTAGCGGTTGCTCTTTTTGTCAGTCATCAGATTGGCTGGGCAATCTTCTGTCTAGCTCTCTATATCCTTGGCTTAGCTATTTTAGTACCTTACGTGACCACGACTCAGGCGGCTTTCTATGAGGATTTGATTCATCAAGAACAACCGGAAGAAATTGCTCAATTGGAAGAAAAATTAGCAGATGCCAAGTTAGAAGCTGACAAGACTATGGCTGACTACAATGGTCGAGTTGCTGAGCGTAAGGCTGATAAGAAAAAGGCTCATGATGAAAAAATGGCCAAGAAGTTGGATGCCAAGAAGGAACGTGAAGAAAAGCGTCGGGAAAAGGTAGCTAAGAAACGTCAAGAACGTGAGGGAAAAGAAGCCAAGAAGCCTAAGAAGAAATCTAAGGCCAAGGCCGATAAGAAGACTTCCCAAGATAAAAAGCCAGAAAAGTCTGCTAAGAAGTCTCAAGACTCCGAGTCACAAGCTAAAAATGGCGCCGACAATACGGCTAAGTCTTCAGCTAAGCCAGAAGCTAGCAAGTCACAAAGTAAGAAAGACGGCGACAAGTCAAAAGAGTCAGCGACCAAGACTGAGAAGTCAGAAACTAAGCCAAACAAGGGCAGCCATTCAAGCTCTAAGAAGCCAAAGTCTAAATCGAAAGCCAAAAAGAAAAAAGGCAAAAAGCGTAAGTAAAATGGTGTCTCTGCTTGGCTGGCCCCCAACTGAAACAACCGCTTCATTTAGAAGAGACTGGAAGATATTTCCGGTCTTTTCTTTTGGCTTCGTCTAAGGGAATTTATGGGTCAAATATGCTATAATAAGAGGGTTAATTGACTCGGGAGTTTTCTTGATACTCCTTAGAATTTAAAATCTGATACTTATGGTACTAGTGTGGTCCTATCTGGCAGAAAGGGTCTAGTTCTTTAGCCAATGATGCAAGGGAAATGGATACTTTCGTCAAAGTGGTATTATTAGCAATATCTACTCTGTTGTTAATAACAGAAATTTTCGAGAGAGATTTAGTCCACCGGACTAAATCTGCCTGAGCTTAAAAACTAGAGAGCGAAGGGGCTCAAAATTTATCACGGGGCAAAGACATCAGCCACTAAAGTAGCGCTGTCTAACGCCAATCTCTATAGCGATTGACTAGCCCCCTGATTAACTTGGTTAGGCCAGTAAAATCGGCTGGGCTAACCTCGTGTCGTAATGAAATTCCGGAATTGAACTCGCCTACACCACTGTGGAAAAAGAGAGGTGGCTGTTTTGACTTTAGTCAATCTACAGCCGCGGCTACCTTGAGGTATAAATCTGCCTTGGAGCTCTGTTAGCTCCTTCGTCAGATTTCCTGCCTCGCCTTCCTATTTTCGAGTTCGGGTAAAAAAGGTCTCCCAGACCTTTTTAATCCTTTGTGGCGCTTAACGGCTCTGTATCTTGCCAGGAGTTTGCTTGCGTCCGCACTTTTAAACGACATTCCCTTTTCAAAATCGATATTATTTGAAAAGGGAATTAGTAAAGTAGCTAGGTAAGTCGCCATAGCGATTACCGTAGTTCATCAGTGATTTTTAAACACTGATGAACTTGCTACGTTAGAAAATACCAAAGTGTAAGTTTTGATTTTAAATGAGTATGATAAGGTCTGATAAACCCCTGCTTTGACTGGGCTTAATGACCTAAGCACTCTGGGTCAATCTTCAAGAAAAATGGGAGCTAGTCATGTCAGAACTATTTAAAAAATTGATGGAACAGATTGAAATGCCGCTTGAGATGAGACAGTCTCAGGCCTTTTCATCTGCTGACATCAAGGAGGTCAAGGTCCATGCCCTCAGTCGCCAGTGGGACTTTCACTTTAGTTTTGACCAAATTTTACCGATTGGTCTCTACCAGGAACTAGCCTACCGCCTAGTCTCGACCTTTAAGGAGGCAGACATCAAGGCAACTTTTGCTATTGAAGCTGGGTCAGTCGATTTTTCTGATGCTGACTTACTACAGGCCTATTATGCCGAAAGTTTCAACCATGCCTTATGCTCCAGCGCCAGCTTCCGCTCAACCTTTTCTCACTTGAATGTTTCCTATGACCAAACCAAGGAGCAGATTATCATCCATGCTCCGGGCTTTTTGGACAATGACCATTTCAAACAAAATCACCTGCCCAAGTTGGAACAACAATTTGTCCAGTTTGGTTTTGGTCAGGTTTCCTTTGCCATTGAAGCAGATGAAGGCATGACCCAGGAGGCAAGGCAATCCTTTGAGAGTGGTCGTGATAAGAAAATTGAACAAGCCCAAGAAGAGAATGCTCAGGCTGTCGCTTCCTTGGAAGCTTCCATGCCTGCTCAAGAAGAGTCAGCTCCTGCCCCCAAGTTTGACTACAAGGAGCGAGCCGCCAAGCGACAAGCCGGCTTTGAAAAGGCAGAAATCACGCCCATGGTTGAAATTGAGACCGAGGAAAATCGGATTGTCTTTGAGGGTATGGTTTTCGATGTAGAACGGCGGACGACCAGAACCGGCCGTCACATCATCAGTTTTAAGATGACCGACTACACCTCATCCTTTGCCATGCAGAAGTGGGCCAAAGATGATAATGACCTCAAAAAATACGATATGATTGCCAAGGGAGCTTGGCTGAGAGTTCGCGGTAATATTGAAAATAATCAATGGACCAAGAGTCTGACCATGAATGTCCAGGACGTCAAGGAAATCGTCCACAAGACCAGAAAGGACCTCATGCCTGAAGGGCAGAAGCGGGTCGAATTTCACGCTCATACTAATATGTCCACCATGGATGCCCTGCCGACAGTTGAAGAGCTGATTGATAAGGCGGCAAGCTGGGGCCACCCTGCCATTGCCATCACTGACCACGCCAATGTGCAGAGCTTCCCCCATGGCTACCATCGGGCCAAAAAGGCTGGTATCAAGGCTATCTTTGGCCTAGAAGCTAATATTGTTGAGGACCGGGTGCCCATCACCTACAATGAAGTCCCCATGGACCTCCACGAAGCGACCTATGTCGTCTTTGACGTAGAAACGACAGGTCTCTCTGCCGTTAACAATTCTCTGATTCAGATTGCGGCCTCCAAGATGCACAAGGGTAATATCGTCGACCAGTTCGATGAATTTATCAATCCCGGTCATCCTCTGAGCCAATTCACCACGGATTTGACAGGAATTACCGACAACCACCTCAAGGATGCTAAACCGCTCTTACAGGTTCTGCAAGAATTCCAAGAGTTTTGTCAGGATACAGTTCTGGTCGCTCACAATGCCACCTTTGACGTGGGCTTCATGAATGCCAACTACGAACGCCACGACCTGCCCTTGATTACCCAGCCGGTTATTGATACCCTAGAATTTGCCCGCAACCTCTATCCTGAGTACAAGCGGCACGGTCTGGGTCCCTTGACCAAGCGTTTCCAAGTTGCTCTGGACCACCACCACATGGCCAATTACGATGCGGAAGCAACGGGTCGCCTCCTCTTTATCTTTATCAAGGAGGCTAGGGAAAACCGTGGCATTACTGATTTGGCCGACCTCAATACCAAGTTGGTCTCTGAGGATTCCTACAAGAAGGCTCGGGTCAAGCATGCCACTATCTATGTGCAAAATCAGACCGGCCTCAAGAATATCTTCAAGCTGGTCAGCCTCTCCAATGTCAAATATTTTGAGGGCGTGGCTCGGATTCCAAGAACAGTGCTGGATCAGTACAGAGAGGGCCTTCTCCTAGGGTCGGCCTGCTCAGAAGGGGAAGTCTTTGATGCCGTCCTTTCTCATGGAGTCGATAAGGCTCTAGAAGTGGCCAAGTATTATGACTTTATCGAGGTTATGCCACCTGCCATCTATCGTCCTCTGGTTGCCCGTGAATTGATTCCGGATGAAGAAGGAATTCAGCAGGTTATCCGTGACCTAATTGAGCTTGGCCGCAAGCTCAATAAGCCAGTTCTGGCAACCGGTGATGTCCACTACCTAGAGCCAGAAGACCAGCTCTATCGGGAAATCATTGTCCGCAGTCTGGGGCCAGGTGCTATCATCAACCGGCCAATCGGCCGTGGGGAAGCTGCCAAGCCAGCTCCCCTACCTGATGCTCATTTCCGCACCACCAATGAAATGCTGGATGACTTCGCCTTTCTGGGCCAGGATTTAGCCTATGAAATCGTCGTTACCAACACGCAAAAATTTGCGGAGCGGTTTGAAGAGGTAGAAGTGGTCAAAACCGACCTCTACACCCCTTATATTGACAAGGCTGAAGAAACGGTTGCCGAGAAGACCTATGCCAGAGCCTTTGAAATCTACGGTAATCCTCTGCCGGATATTATCGACCGACGGATTGAGAAGGAGCTGACCTCGATTTTGGGGAATGGTTTCGCCGTGATTTATCTGGCCTCCCAGATGCTGGTTGACCGCTCCAATAAGCGGGGGTATCTGGTTGGCTCGCGGGGGTCTGTTGGCTCCAGTTTTGTCGCCACCATGATTGGGATTACCGAAGTTAACCCTATGCCCCCCCACTATGTTTGTCCAGAATGTCAGTATTCTGAATTTATCGCCGATGGTTCGGTTGGGTCGGGCTTTGACTTGCCAGACAAGGACTGCCCTAAGTGTGGTCACAAGTTGACCAAGGATGGCCACGATATTCCCTTTGAAACCTTCCTTGGTTTCGACGGCGACAAGGTTCCCGATATTGATCTCAACTTTTCTGGGGATGACCAACCCTCTGCCCACTTGGATGTCCGCGATATTTTCGGGGAGGAATACGCTTTTCGGGCCGGAACCGTTGGTACTGTCGCGGAAAAGACAGCCTACGGTTTCGTCAAGGGCTATGAGAGGGATTACAATAAATTCTACCGTGATGCCGAGGTTGACCGCCTAGCTATGGGTTCCGCCGGTGTCAAACGCTCGACCGGTCAGCACCCAGGCGGTATCGTTGTTATTCCCAACTATATGGATGTTTACGACTTCACCCCTGTCCAATATCCGGCCGACGACACGACGGCCACTTGGCAGACCACCCACTTTAACTTCCACGATATTGACGAAAATGTCCTCAAGCTCGACATTCTGGGCCATGATGACCCCACCATGATTCGTAAGCTCCAGGACCTATCAGGCATTGACCCTAGTCAAATTCCCGCCGATGATCCTGATGTCATGAAACTCTTCTCTGGCACCGATGTTCTGGGCGTGACTGAGGAACGGATTGGGACACCGACTGGTATGCTGGGAATCCCTGAATTTGGGACCAACTTTGTTCGGGGCATGGTTAATGAGACCCACCCAACTACCTTTGCTGAATTGCTCCAGCTCTCAGGCCTTTCCCATGGTACCGATGTTTGGCTGGGCAATGCTCAGGACTTGATTAAAGAAGGTATTGCTACCCTGAAAACCGTTATCGGCTGTCGGGATGATATCATGGTCTACCTCATGCACGCTGGTCTAGAACCCAAGATGGCCTTCACCATTATGGAGAGGGTACGTAAGGGCATGTGGCTTAAAATTTCTGAAGAGGAACGCAATGGCTATATTCAGGCCATGCACGACAATAATGTGCCTGACTGGTACATCGAATCCTGTGGAAAAATCAAGTACATGTTCCCTAAGGCCCATGCAGCGGCCTACGTAATGATGGCCCTGCGGGTGGCCTATTTCAAGGTTCACCACCCCATTTATTACTACTGTGCCTACTTCTCCATTCGGGCCAAGGCCTTTGAACTGGGAACCATGAGTGCCGGCTTGGATGCTGTCAAGGCCCGCTTAGAAGACATTGCCAATAAGCGGAAGAACAATGAGGCCTCCAACGTTGAAATTGACCTCTACACCACTCTGGAAATTGTCAATGAAATGCTGGAGCGAGGCTATAAATTTGGCCAGCTGGATCTCTATAACAGTGAGGCAACTGAGTTCAAGATTGAGGGGGATACCCTGATTCCGCCTTTTGTGGCCATGGATGGTCTGGGTGAAAATGTCGCCAAGCAAATCGTTGCCAGCCGAGCAGACGGCGAGTTCCTCTCCAAAACCGAACTCCGTAAGCGCGGCGGCATCTCAGCCACCTTGGTCGAAAAAATGGACGACATGGGAATCTTGGGCAATATGCCAGAAGACAACCAATTATCATTATTTGACGACTTCTTCTGATAGCAAAAGCTATCTGAAATAGAGCTAGAAAATCAATGGCTCTGCCTGGAACTCAGCAATCTGGGTGCTATAGCCTCTCTTGCTATGTCACCTAACCTAAGAATTGAATTCGCCTACACCACGGTGGAAAAAGATAAATCCGTCTTGAAGCTTGATTAGCTTTTACGACTGATTTCCTATTTTCCTTTGTAGTGCTTAACGGCTCCGTATCTTATCGAAAGGAAAACTATAGAATTAACGATTAAATGGGACGATCAGTCCAAGGATGAACATTTCGACTATCGTTTAGAATTCTCTGGCAAGCAGGCCTTGGTGGCAACCGTAGCCGTTTGTGGGACAATTTTACTAAGTAAGGCCCTGTTCTCAAAGAAATAGACGGGCCTAATAAACTATTAGAACAGCTAGCTTAGACTAGCTGTTTTTCTACATTTCATAGCGATTGCTGGGGGGGGGTTATACCGAGTTAAAATCAAAACTGAAAATTAGTATAAGAAAAATTCATCGTTTTTGGTGCTTAACAGCTTTGTATCCTTGTGGTTTCAAGAAATCGTCCACTGGATAATCTCTTTGGCTGTTCGCACTAGCTACTAAAATAGTCCAGTGGACTATTTTAGGTCTGAGCCTAGAAACTTAGAAACGAAGAAAATAGCAGAAATGAAACTTTTAAAATTAATGAGTATTAGAGGCATTGACGCAAGTTTAAGTAGTAGTGAGAACTAACTTCCAAACAAAATAGGAAGGACTAGATGATAAGAGCTGGCACTAAATTAAGTATAGTTTCACAGGCAATCTGAGCTTCAGCGGTGAATCTTGCCTACGGAGGGTGAATTTCTTGTTAGCTTAAGAGTTTAGTGTTACAATGAACCAGTTAGGTCGCATTGGTAGGAAAGAATGACAGAATAATTTAGGTACCTAATGCTGTTAGAATTATACTTCTGACATGCAGGCAGTTACTACTAAGTTTATCAATAAGGAGATCGCAATATGACAGAATTCAAGAATTCTGCCGTCAAGAGTATGGTGGTTATGCGTAAGGCTTTCCGCACCATTGATAGTAGAGTTTCAGCGACATTCCGTGACTTCGATTTAACACCGGCTCAATTTAGTGTTTTGGATGTGCTTCAAGCCAAGGGTCCCATGAGAATTGGCGACCTCATTGCTAGTATCTTATCAACATCTGGGAACATGACCATTGTCATCAAGAATATGGAAAAAAACGGTTGGGTCAAACGTACAGTTAGTAAGAAAGATCATCGTGCCTACATCATCTCAATTACGGGTGCCGGCCGTCAACTGATTGAAAAAGCCCTACCAGCTCATATTGAAGCGGTGGAAGAGGCTTTCAGCGTCTTAACTGAAGATGAACAAAAGCAATTGATTGAGCTTCTGAAAAAGTTCAAAACCCTAGGCAATAAGGACTGAGCATATTGCTGTACAGTCTTTTAGTTTGATGATATTATTGCTACATAGTAATAACTAAAAGGAGTTATGATGTCATTCATTACTACAATTCAAGACCTATTTAAAAAGGAAGAAAAAAATATGAAAAATATTCTTTTTATCGTCGGTTCCCTTCGTGAAGGCTCATTCAACGGCCAAATGGCTAAACAAGCTGAACAAGTCTTGGCTGGAAAAGCTAATGTGTCTTACCTTGACTGGGGACAAGTTCCAATCATGAACCAAGATTTAGAAACACCTGTTTTACCAGCCGTTCAGGCTGTGCGTGATGCTGTCGAAGCGGCAGACGCCATCTGGATTTTCTCGCCTGTCTACAACTTCTCAATTCCAGGCTCTGTCAAGAACCTCTTGGACTGGTTGTCCCGTGCTAAAGATTTGTCAGATACAACTGGTAAATCAGCCATTGACTCCAAGGTCACAACTGTTTCCCTCGTAGCTAACGGTGGTACCGACCAAGCAGCAGAAATCTACCGCCACCTCCTGCCATTCATTCGGACCAACTTCGTTGATGAGGTAACCACCTCTCGTGTCAACGATTCCGCTTGGGCTGATGGCAAATTCGTCGCTGACGAAGCAACCCTTGCCCAACTCCAAAAGCAAGCAGAAGCATTTTTGGCAGTTACAGCTGAATAATAATAAGATTAAAGCATAAGAAACTCCTCAGGCTCAGAATAAGCTTGAGGAGTTTTCGTTTGGTCGGGCTACTGGGACTTTTCCAGAGCTAGGACTTTTTATAATTTTAGAAGGTTACCTTCCATTTAATTAATGGGTGAGCAGTTGCATAAGGAAGGTAAAGAGAACGGCGATAAGGTTGTTAAAGACATGGAGGCTGTAGCCAAATTCAATCCGCTTATTCATCATGGTTACAAAACCAATCGCAAGGCCCATGCCCCCATAGATAATCCAGAGACCTGGAGATAGGAGGTTGGAAGGGCTGCTATAGAGGTGGATAAAACCAAAGAGGATGGATGTGCCAATCCAGCCCAGCCATTTTTGCCAACCCTCAAAGCCAAAGAGCTTTTCAAAGAGGCACTTGCGGAAAATAGCTTCTTCAAAAATCGGGGCAAAGACACAAGCAAAGACAAAATAGAGATAGATGGGCATACCTAGGTTATCAATGGCAGCCTGATTAGCAGAGGTGCTTGTGTTACTCATCAGCATCAGCACGATACCGCCGATAGACTTAATGGCAAAAAGGATAGGGACACCCAAGCCGACATATAGACCATACATGCCCCAGCGAATCTTCTTAAAGTTGAGTGGTTCTTTTAATAGCCAAAGGAGGAACCAAGCTAGAGCAGCAAAGGCAGTCAAGCCCAGACTAGCGATGATGGCAGTACCAGTATTTGATAAATCCTTTTTGATGACAAATAAAGCCTGAGCGAAGAAATCAAGTGCAAGGAATGCAAAGGCAAGAGCAATCCATTTAAGTTTATTTAGTAGGGTTTTCATGAGACCCCTCCAATCCAATTTCTTAATCCAGCGTAGCCGGCAACTGCCTACTAGTTTAACGAAAGTGAGAGGAGAAAGCAAGAGAGCTAGAAATTTTCCTGCAAATTTTAAGAAGAGAAAAATCAAGATTTTACCCTCCTGAGAAATCTTACGGAGATTGAAAAAATAGTGATTCAACCTATTTTTACAGGAGTCAGGGAAAACCAAATAAAAATCAACAGAACTTTTGCGTAATTTTTGCAATATCTTAACATTCTAATCAAAAGCCTGTTGGAATCCTTAATTAAGAAAAGTATAAGTGATAGTATAACAAACATAAAAATGAAAGGACGAACTATATGGAATCAAATGTATTTGATAAATTTGAATCTGTTCAAACCATAGATTTGTCTAAACAAATCGGTGGAAGTATCGTT
This sequence comes from Streptococcus sobrinus DSM 20742 = ATCC 33478, assembly GCF_000686605.1. GTDB lineage: Bacteria > Bacillota > Bacilli > Lactobacillales > Streptococcaceae > Streptococcus > Streptococcus sobrinus. Next base: position 67,622 of record NZ_JMLC01000005.1, read on the forward strand.
ATTGGTTATGATTGGGGACTGAGCCTAGCTCGAGCATTTGGAAATCTTTATAAAGGTGGATTTTCAGGAGGAGGAGGTGGTGGGAGCTTCGGCGATCGCTGATGCACCTACCAATGAGTTTATCTTAAATTAAATAGGAGAAACAGATAAAGTCCTGAGTAATCAATTTTCTAATACTCTTGGGTAAGATACTTCTCCCTGATAATTAAAGAAAGTCAATACTAGTATGAGATTCGTAAATCTTCTGGCATGGCCGAAACAGAAGGGAAAGTATCTGATGGCAAAGATATTAAATCAACCAGTTCTTTATAGTTTTGAGACAGTAAGTTCTAAAAGATTATCAAAGATTCAAGGAGATGGATCCAAAAGGTTAACTGAGCTTGGTCACGAAGAGATTTCACTAGGTAAAGACCCAGCTAAGTTTTATCCACCGGTGGTAGGAATTTGGCCGCCATTTCCCTATTATTAATTAAATTTTGATAGCTAATGAAAAGGAGACAATTATGATAAATTTAGATGCAAAAGCATTTGCAGACTTTAAGACAGTAGATAAGACAAACTTGTCAGAGTTTCAGGGGGGGCCGAATTGTTGGTAGAACGCTATATGGTGGTTATCTAGATGATGGTGTCTATCGTGGCAATGGAATTGGAGTTTTGAGAGCAAGACCCTACTTATCAGGAGAAGCTATTACTGTCCCAGTCGTTACAGCCGTATAAAATCGATTGAAAGGTTAAAGGAGAAGAAAAGTTATGGATACATTAGCATTAGACAATTTTGAAGCAGCCAATATGAGTGAACTTTCTGAGGTTCAAGGAGGCTTTTCTTGGCAAGACGCCATTCCTGTAGCTATTGCAACACTATATCCCCCTTTAGGTGCAGCTCTCGGTGTTTATGCATTATGGGGAACTATAAAACCACAGGGCATATTAAGCTAGAAATCATATTTTTTAGATAAACAAGCTCCCCCTAGAGATTTAGTCCTAGAGGGAGTTTTCAATGTTATTTTTTATCAGCCACTCCTTTCAAACGATCTTTTCTCTTAGGAAAGAGCAGGGCCAAAACCAGCATAGCGACCATGAAAGGAATCCAAATCTTGTAGATGGAGATGTAGGCATCGGTCATGGTACTTGGGGTGTAGGTATGGAGAGTTTTGAGGTTGTTGGTCACCATAGAGATGAAGACCAAGACGGCCAGAACAGAGCCAATTTGCCGAACGACGCCTAGAACACTTTGGGACGAGGTCAGAAGCTCCCCTTGCAGGCTCGAGGCAGCTAGGACATTGACTGGACCAGCGATAGTCCCAAAGCCAATACCAAGAATAACCGTAGCAGCAGTCATTTCCCAAGTCTTGGCGGGGTCAACGGTGACTAGCAAAATGTAGGCAATCAGAATACTACCCAAACCGACTAAGACCAAAATCCGTGGGCCCAGTTTATTGATGAGCAGACTACCCAGGCCGCCAAAGATAAAGACGATGATGGACATCGGTAGCAAAATCAGAGCGGCATCAAGCTCCGTCTTACCCTGCATATTGGTGAAAAAGGTCGGCAGGATGACGAGGACACCAACGTAGAAGAATTGCACAACTGTGGCAATGAAGGTGGAAGCTGAAAATTCACGGAATTTAAAGAGTTCCAGCTTAATCATTGGGTGCTTAATCCGTCTTTCTAGGAAGATAAAGGCGATGAGAGCCAGCAGGAAGACGGCAAAACAGCTCAGACTCTTGCCATCCCAGAAGCCCCAGTCCCGCACCTTGATGATGCCTAGGGAAACAGCGAATAGACTAATCATAGACAGGAGACTGCCTACCCAGTCAATCTTGGTTGGGATTCGTTCTTCGCCTTGGAAGTGATAGCAGAAAAGAACGATAAGAAAGGCCAACAGGACAATGGGCAGATTGACAAAGAAAATCCAGTGCCAGGATAGGCTGTCCGTCAGCACTCCACCCAGGGTAGGACCAATAGCGGCAGCGCCACCTTGGGTCAGACCAAGAGCAGCGACCACCTTGACCCGGTCCTTGACCGACCAGGTTGAAATACCTAGGGTATTACCGACAGGTAGGAGAATAGCAGCTCCGAAGCTAGCGATGAGGCGCCCCGCTAAAAGCCAGTTAAAGTCGGCTGAAAAGCCTGAAATCAGACTACCACCGCCAAATAGAATCAAACCCAGGACGAAGAAACGCCCTTTACCAAAGATATCGGCCAACTTACTCAAGGGAATAGTAAAGCTGGCAAAGATGATGGTATAAACATTGATAGCCCAAGATAGCTTGTCAAGGCTGATACTAAAGCTGTTCTGGATAGCTGGGATGGTAATATTCATGATGGTGGTATCCAGTGTTACCAAAAAGACACCTAGACACATGGCTAGGGTCAGTAACATCTTTTTTGTTTTTGTCATAGTGTCCTCCTTTTTATAAAACATGAGTTAATACTCATATTTATTTTGCATTATAATCCTGTCCGAGAAGCTTGTCAAGATAAACATGAGTTTTTGCTCATATTTATTTGAGATTTATCCCAATTATTCGCTCATGTGCTATAATTAGATTAATTTTTACAATAGAGGGAATAAGCGATGGCAGAAAAGAAGGTCCGCTCTCCTCGGCAGGAGAGAAGCATTGAAAAGCGGGAAAAGATTTTAAAGGCGGCCAAGGATCTGTTTTCAGAAAAGGTCTATTTTAATGTGACAACCAATGAAATTGCCAAGACTGCAGGCCTTTCTGTGGGGACTCTCTATTCCTATTTTGCCAGCAAAGAAGATATTCTGACCAGCCTGCTAGAACGCTATAATCAGGCCTTTGTTGATTGGGTCTTTGATGAATTGAGTAGCTGGGAATCTCTGGAACTATTCAAGCAAGCTCCTAAAGATTGGCTGAACAGGTTGATTGACCAGCTCCTGCAAACCGAGGATAAGAAGTTCCATGCTCAAGTGGAAATGTTGGCCTATGCTGTACCTGAGGCTCAGGCTCTTCTGGAAGAGCACAATGAAAAAATGAAAGCTCTAACCTACCAGTGTTTCTTGGATTATCAAGAGAAAAAGTCGGATGCTAAACTGAAAATCCTCTCCTTGGTGGTTTTTGATTTTACCTCGGCCCTAGTCGATGAACTGCTCTACCATAACCATTCTGACCGAGAATTTACGCAAGTAAAAAAGACCGGTGTGGACAGTCTTTATCGTATAATTGCATCTTATCTTGATGATTAAATGAAAGGGAGTGAGACAGTCTTGCTACGGCAAAGCCGCCAATTTCGTAGTCTCACCCCCACACAGTTGACTTGGTTTTCTCCAACAGTCTCCCAGACTGTTTGACCTATCCTGAAAGGGGATAAGTACTTTACCGCCGTTTCACTGGCATGTCTTGGACACGATGCAGAGACAAAAATTGACCTTATAGTTTTGCCGTAGCTAGTGAGGTGGCTAAGCAAGCACGATGGTGCTTGCTGTTAGGAAGTAGGACAGAAGGGCTTTGACGGTTGTCAAAACCTTCGTAGTCTCTACCCCAGCAAGGGTGACTAGCTGTCTGCTGTACTATCTCAGGAGCAAAGACAGCAGTCACCTACTGCGTCATCAGCTGCTTTGAGTAGCTAGATGACTTTGCCACATCATGCCGCCGCTTCGCTGGTATGTGGTGGGCTAAATGCTAAAGCATCAAGCCCATCATCGCAAATCAACCACTGCGTCAAAGTGTTAATATTGGAAAAGTCACCAAGCTAGGACTTCTGTCCCAGCCGGCTTATTTGGCTATTCAAAAAGGCAAACCAAATTCTCTCCAGTTTGCCTTAAGTTGAATCAAAGACAAGCCAGAGAAATAATCGGATATGCCTTTTCGTTTTTTCATTGAGTAAAAAATAAATATAGAGCCTAAAATAAGCCCTGACTATGATGTCAGAGCTTGTTTTTATTGAATAATCAACATACCTTCCTTGATTTCGAAGGGGTTGTCTTCGTTGATATGATCGTAGAACATGATGCCGTTGGTGTGGTCGATTTCGTGTTGGACCACCATAGAGTTATAACCCCGAAGTTTGATTTTTTGCTTGTCGCCATTTTTATCAACATATTCGACGGTCACTCGGGAGTGACGAACCACATAGCCGGGAACTTCACGGTCAACGGACAGACAGCCTTCACCGTCAGCTAGAGCAGCATCCTGAACAGAGTGAGAAACAATCCGAGGATTATACATGATTTCCTGCATGCTATAGGGTTGAGCAGGGGGATTACCTTCTTCATCTTCAGGATTAGGCACTAAAACAGCAATGATCCGTTTGGAGATATCCAATTGCGGAGCAGCCAGACCGACGCCTCCGCGCAGGCCCATCTTTTCAGCCATAACAGGGTCCTGAGAGTGCTTGAGAAATTGCATCATTTTTTCGCCTAGGATAATATCTTCAACGGAAAGTGGCAGTTCCACATCTTTGGCAACTTCCCGCAGGGTTGGGTTGCCTTCGCGGATAATATCGGACATATCAATCAGATGGCTGGCTTTAATAATTTTTTCTTGTGGTGACATGGTGAAACCTCTTTAATTGTAGAAATTTATGCTTGAATTCAGTATAGCATGAAAGCAAGGAGAATGAAAGGCCGGCCCCCTAGTCTTCAATCTTAGTTTTTTCCAGTTGGGCTCGGTTGACGATTTTGTAAGTCTTAAAAGCTATTTTTTCAATAATATTCTGATCCTGTAACTGCTTGGCCACTCGACTCAGGTGGCGGTAAGAAGTCCCGAAAATATCAGCTAGGACACTGGGTTGGAGCTGGAAGACACCTTGGGTCTCCTGAGCTAGAATGTAGGTGGCCAAGCGCTCCTTGACCGAATAGGAAATATTGGTGGAAGAGATAATATTTTGTTGCTCCAATTTTTGGGCCAATTGGCGGCCAATCTGGTAGAGAAAGAGCGGATCTTGGTAAAGTTCTTCCCGATTGGTCAGAGGCAGTTGAATAATCAGGCTGGGTTCAAGAGCAATGACAGATGACACGCTAGTCTGGTCATTCATCAGCTCAATATCCCCAATTAGGGTCGGCTGATTCTGGGTTTCTAGGATATGCTCCTTACCATTAAAAAGCCGGCGGACAATCTTAATATGGCCCTCAATAAAATAAAAGAGATGCTCTAGAACTTGTCCTTGTTGACAGATGGCCTGCCCCTTATCATAGGTCATGAGCTGGAGTTGTTTGATATAGGGTTGAGGGAAAATCGTGTCCAGTCGATACTTGTTTAAATAATACTCTAGGGCCTTTTTCGTCATCGCCACCTCATTTTAGGACCAATGTCCTATTTTTCTCGTTTGCTTTTCATTATACTGGTATCATTACTGTTTTTCAAGAAGGAAGAATTATGAAAATTTTGATGGAAAAAATCAGTCTCTTGGCCTTGTCCCTGATGCTGGTTTCAACCTATGCCATTTCACCAGCTTTGCCAGAGATGATTATTTACTATGGTCGGCAGGGCATCAGTTCTGATTGGGTGGAACTTTTGGTTTCCCTGCCCTCCTTTGCTATTATTGGGGTTCTCTTGCTGACCCCTTGGCTCAGTCGTGTCTTTTCAGAACGCCTGATTATTGTCAGTGGCCTTTGTCTGCTTTCCTTTGGTGGTTTCTTTCCCTTGGTCAATCAGACCTATAGCTTGGTCTTTGTCTCTCGTCTGATTCTAGGCCTGGGAATTGGTCTGATTAATGCCAGAGCTATTAGCATTATTAGTCAATTTTTTACAGGTCGTGAACGTATTAAAATGCTAGGCCTGCGGGGGTCAGCAGAGGTTCTAGGTTCGGCCTTTCTGACTTTTATCGCTGGTCAATTGTTGACAATTTCTTGGTCGGCGACCTTTCTTATTTATGGCCTGGGCTTGGCTATTCTGGCTCTCTATTTGCTCTTTGTTCCCCAAGTTCCTAAGAAAGTTCAGGTTCAGGAGCAACCCCTGAAAAAACAAGCTAAGCCAGAGCCTCTGACTAGCCGTCGCCTACTCTATATTCTCTCCTTAGCTCTCTATGCCGGTTTTGTCATCCTCATAAATTCTGCCAACACCTTGCGAATACCAGTGGTTGTAACCCAATTTGGTCTAGGAACGGCTCAACAGGCCAGTTTCATCCTCAGCCTGATGATGCTGATGGGAATTCTATCTGGCACCTTCTTTAGCAGTCTGGTCGAGATTTTTGGTCGTTCGCTCATGAGTCTAGCGGTCCTGGTTCTAGGTGCTGGACTCTTAGTCATGTGGCTGGCTCATAGCCTGCTAGTTTTAGGGATTGGTGCCCTCTTAACTGGTTTTGTCTATAGTCTGGGGGTCACCTATGTCTTCAATCTCATTTCTGAGACCATTCACAAACGCCACCTTCACACCGCTACGACCCTAGTTCTGCTGGGGTGTAACCTGGGTGGAGCTTGTGCTTCCTTGGTTCTACGCCTCTTTGGTTTCTTTGCCAGCGGACCGGCAGAGGCCTTTGCCATTTTTGGTGGCTTGAGCATTGGATTGGGACTGGTTCTTTGGTTGAAGAGACGATTTTCTTAATAAATTCTTTGACAGAGCTTGTGGCTTCTGCTAGAATATAAGAGTCGCAAAGACATACTAACTTCTTCTTGGTAGTAGGATTTGCCAAAACCTACCACTCGGATGAAGCAATAAAAGGAGAAAAAACATGGCAATTTCAAAAGAGAAAAAAAATGAAATCATTGCTCAATACGCTCGTCACGAAGGTGACACTGGTTCAGTTGAAGTTCAAGTTGCAGTTTTGACTTGGGAAATCAACCACCTCAATGAGCACATTCAACAACACAAAAAAGACCACGCAACTTACCGTGGCTTGATGAAAAAAATCGGTCATCGTCGTAACCTCTTGGCTTACCTACGTCGTACCGATGTAAACCGTTACCGTGAATTAATTCAATCACTCGGACTTCGCCGGTAATCCTCTGCGAAAATTTAAAGCATACGTCGTTAAAGCGACTTGCCGTACTCAAGTACAGCCTGCCTCGCTTTGCCTCGTATGCTTTTTAATTTTCATTGAGGACGATAATATTTGAAGATTTGGGTTAAAAAACAAGTCTTTTTCACAGAGTTGTAGCCCCACCTGATTAGCAAGATACTGGAGCTTTAGGACAGTTCAACTAGGAATAGGGAAGGTGCAGGGGTGAAGTGAATTTGGTTAGTACTTAGTCTGTTTTTACCTTGGAAGCGATTAAATTTGCTATCAAGATTTCAACTATGTTTGACTAAAATATCTCAATTAGATTTTTCGTGGAACTATGTGTCTGCTTATATTCAAGAATAGAATTTTAGGACTGATAATCTTTTGCTTGGCAGTTTTTGCTATTTAAGAGGAGTTGCTGGAGTTTTTATACCAATTTTGATAATTTCGTGAAGAAAATCACAATAAATACTTGACATTATTTTGAAAAGGGTTACAATATAAACGTGAAGAAAATCACAAACTGAAAATTCCACAGAATTTTAGCTGTGATGGCCTTCTTAAATCAGAAGATTTTTAAAGACCCTATTGGAGGATAATTTAATGGCAAAAGAAGCAAAAGTAGTAGATCCTAATGTTGAAGAAGAAGCTCGGAAATATACTGCTCAACTTGTAGACAAGGCTGTCGAAGCAGAAAAAATCTTTGCGACCTACACGCAAGAGCAAGTGGATAAAATCGTTGCAGCCATGGCCTTGGCTGGTTCTGAAAATTCCTTGCAATTAGCTAAGGAAGCCCATGAAGAAACTGGACGTGGTGTGGTAGAAGATAAGGATACCAAGAATCACTTCGCAACCGAAAATGTTTTTGAATCTATCAAGAACGAAAAAACTGTTGGTGTTATCGGTGAAGATAAGATTTCTGGTGGTATTCAAATTGCTGCTCCACTCGGTGTCTTGGCAGGGATTGTGCCAACTACCAACCCAACATCAACAACCATGTTCAAGATTTTGGTAGCCCTTAAAACTCGTAATACCATCGTCTTTGCCTTCCACCCGGCAGCTCAAAAATGTTCAGCTCATGCGGCACAAATTCTCTATGATGCAGCCCTAGCTGCTGGAGCTCCTGAAAACTGTATCCAATGGATTGAAAAGCCATCTATTCCTAATACCAATGCCTTGATTTCTAACAAGAAGATTGCTTCTATCTTGGCAACTGGTGGACCTGGTATGGTTAATGCAGCCCTCAAATCTGGTAACCCATCAATGGGGGTTGGTGCTGGTAATGGTGCGGTTTATGTTGATGCGACGGCCCACCTCAACCGTGCGGTTGAAGACCTGCTTCTTTCTAAACGTTTCGATAATGGTATGATTTGTGCGACTGAAAACTCAGCAGTTGTTGAAGCACCAATCTACAAGGAATGGTTGGCTAAGATGCAAGAAAAAGGTGCCTACCTCGTTCCTAAGAAAGATTATAAGAAATTTGAAGACTTCGTCTTTAATGACAATCACGGCGTTAATGGTCCCGTAGCTGGTATGTCAGCTCAGTGGATTTGCCAACATGCTGGTGTTGATTTGCCAGAAGGAAAAGATGTCCTCCTGTTCGAATTGGACAAGAAGAAAATCGGCGAAAAAATGTCTTCTGAAAAATTGTCTCCACTGCTTTCTGTCTATAAGGCTAAGGACCGTGAAGATGGTATTCAAATCGTTGAAGCCCTGCTTGATTATCAAGGGGCTGGCCACAACTGTGCCATCCAAATTGGTTCCCAAGCTGATCCTTTCCTCAAAGAATATGGTGACCGCCTCAAATCTTCTCGGATTTTGGTTAACCAACCTGACTCAGTCGGTGGTATCGGTGACATCTATACCGATGCTCTGAAAGCTAGCTTGACACTCGGAACAGGATCATGGGGGAAAAATTCATTGTCACACAATCTATCAACTGGCGATCTCTTGAACATTAAGACCGTGGCTAAACGTCGTAACCGTCCTCAATGGATTCGCCTTCCAGAAAAAACTTACTACGAAAAGAATGCTATTTCTTACCTGCAAGATGAGACCGAAGAAATGACTCGAGCTCTCATCGTTGCCGACCCAGGTATGGTGCAATTCGGCTTTGTTGATACCGTTCTTGGCCAATTGGCCCTGCGGGATCAAAAGGTTGAAACTTCAATCTACGGTACCATCAAACCCGACCCAACTCTAGGTCAAACCATCGAAATCGCTCGACAAATGCGGGACTTCAAACCTGATACGGTTATCGCCGTTGGTGGTGGTTCTGCTCTGGATGCGGCCAAGATTGCCCGCTACATCTACGAATACTCATTGGATCAAGAAGCTGACTTCCTTGATAGCTATGAAAAAGTGAGTGAACTCTTCTTGCGTCTGCAACAAAAGTTCATTGATATTCGTAAGCGGATTGTTAAGTTCAAACACCAAGATGCTACTCGTCTCTTCTGTATCCCAACGACCTCTGGTACTGGTTCAGAAGTTACCCCTTATGCGGTTATCACTGATGATAATACCCATGTCAAATACCCATTGACCGACTATGAATTGACCCCTCAAGTGGCAATTGTTGACCCAGAATTTGTTATGACCGTGCCAAAACGCACTGTCGCTCTCTCTGGTCTGGACACCCTGTCTCATGCTCTTGAATCTTACGTTTCTGTCATGGCATCTGACCTGACTCGCCCATGGTCCCTGCAAGCAATTAAGTTGGTTATGGAAAACTTGGAAGAATCTTACAAGTTTGATCCAAAACATCCAACCCTCCAAGGGGAACAAGCTCGAGAAAATATGCACTATGCCGCAACCCTTGCTGGTATGGCCTTCTCAAATTCCTTCCTAGGTATCAACCACTCTCTGGCCCACAAGACCGGTGGTGAATTTGGTCTGCCACATGGACTTGCCATCTCAATCGCAATGCAACACGTTATCCGCTACAATGGTGTAACTGGTAATGTTAAACGCTCTGTTTACCCACGTTACGAAGAATATCGTGCTCAACGCGACTACGCTGACATTGCCCGTGCCCTTGGCCTCAAAGGTAAGACCGATGAAGAATTGGTCGAAGCCCTCTGCCAAAAGATTGACAAACTCATGCATGCTGTTGATGTTGAACCTAAGTTGTCTGCAAACGGTGTTACCAAGAAGGCCTTCGAAGCAGCAGTCGACCGCTTGGCAAGCCTGGCCTACGATGACCAATGTACCCCAGCCAACCCACGTCAACCATACATCGAAGATATGAAACAACTCTTGATTGACCAATTCTAAGCTGTCATCAAGACCAATAAGAAACACGGAACTCAAACTCAGTTTGGGTTCTTTGTTTTGGGGGTTCAAAGTGAAGTGACTCAGTTTGGCAAAGTTGGGGCTGGGACTAATAATGTCATTTGAGTGACAGCCAGAGGGAGTGGGACAAAAATCATGATTTCTAAGAAATCGATTTTCCCTAGCTCTCTAGTTCCAAGGCTTCGGGCTGAAACAGTCCACTGGACTAGACACTCCCACCCCCGACAGTTGACTTGGTTTTCTCCAACAGTCTCCCAGACTGTTGGACCTATCACTTGCTTGTCAAGGGATAAGGACGTCCAATCAACCACTGTGTTTGAAAAAGTTATGAGGATAGGGCCTTTTGTCCCAGCCTCTGATTGCTGAGGCTTGAGCTTAGAGCTCTCTTAGGCTCTCTAAGTCTCATAGCCTTGCTTAACTGTTTAACCTTTATGCTATAATAGGGCCATGTTAGTACAGTTTCTCTTTATTTTTATCCTGGCTATGCCGGCTCTGGGTCTGGCCTTTATCGGCCTGGCCCTGTCACCCCAGCACCACAAGATGACCTGGCTCAGTCTCTGGGGGGCTCTTGTCTTTGGCCTTTCATTTTTCAGCCTCCATCTCAAATATGAAGTCCTCTTTTATGGCTTCTATAGTTTGGGTCCCCTGCTTTTTGGTCTGGGTCTGCCACTGAATTTGACCAGGGCCAAAAGAATTCAAGCCGGTTTGTCTGGCCTGGGTATCCTTATCGTTTTTTGTCTGGCCCTCTTGGCCATCGTTAGGATGCTGAATCGGATTTAAGTTCCAAAGCTTCTTCTGGAGCTTTTTTGCTATATTTGTTACCATTCTGTCCTTATCATTGGGGCTCTTTTGTGGTAGAATATAAGCGATACCATGGTTTTATGCAAAATTAAGTCAAGAGGCCTTGGGGCAAGCTTTTGCTGTCATCTTTATTTAATTTTGTAAAAAACGGGTATCAAGTTTAAGGAGGAATTTCAAGGATCAGTCAAGGTCGGATTTTGACCTTTGGTATTTCCTTGCAGCTTCAAGAAAATGAGGTAGATACATGGCAAAACAAACCTTTCAGATGACCTTTGCTGGTAAGCCCCTAGTGGTTGAAATTGGTCAGGTTGCCAAGCAGGCAAATGGTGCAGCAGTCGTGCGTTATGGGGATTCAACGGTCCTCTGTGCAGCCACCATGTCCAAGAAGATGGCAACAACTGACTTCTTTCCCTTGCAGGTCAATTACGAGGAAAAGATGTATGCAGCAGGGAAATTTCCTGGTGGCTTTATGAAGCGCGAAGGGCGTCCTTCAACCGATGCAACCCTAACTGCTCGTCTCATTGACCGGCCTATTCGGCCCCTGTTTGCCCAAGGCTTTCGTAATGAGGTTCAGGTCATCAATACTGTCCTCTCCTATGATGCGGATGCATCGGCTCCCATGGCTGCCATGTTTGCTAGTTCGCTAGCCCTCTGTATTTCTGACATTCCTTTTAATGGGCCCATTGCTGGGGTTCAGGTTGCCTATTTGGATGGTGACTTCGTCATTAATCCTAGTGCCCAGCAAAAAGAAGACTCCAGTTTGGAGCTGACGGTTGCAGGAACCAAGGAAGCCATCAATATGGTGGAATCAGGTGCCAAGGAGTTATCTGAAGAAATTATGCTGGAGGCCCTGCTCAAGGGCCACCAAGCCATTCAAGAATTGATTGCCTTCCAGGAAGAAATTGTCGCAGCCGTCGGCAAGGAAAAGGCTGAGGTTGAACTCCTTCAGGTTGTCCCTGAGCTTGAGGTTGAAATTCTAGCAAGCTACAATAGCGACCTGCAAAAGGCCGTTCAGGTTGAAGAAAAGTTGGCCCGCGAAGAAGCGACCCAAGCGGTCAAGGACCAAGTCTTGGCTGTCTATGAGGAACGCTATGCGGATGATGACGACTTGGACCGCATCCTGCGGGATGTTGCTGAGATTTTAGAAGAAATGGAGCATGCTGAGGTTCGTCGCCTGATTACTGAGGACAAGGTCCGTCCTGATGGCCGGAAGGTCGATGAAATTCGTCCCTTAGAGGCTGAGGTTGATTTTCTTCCGCAAGTGCACGGCTCTGGTCTCTTTACCCGCGGGCAAACCCAGGCCCTGTCTGTCTTGACTCTGGCTCCTATGAGTGAGAGTAAGATTGTTGATGGTCTGGATCCTGAGTACCGAAAACGCTTTATGCACCATTATAATTTCCCTCAATATTCTGTCGGGGAAACGGGCCGTTACGGAGCTCCCGGCCGTCGTGAAATCGGTCATGGTGCCCTAGGCGAACGAGCTCTGGCTCAGGTTCTGCCAAGCTTTGAGGACTTCCCTTATGCCATCCGTCTGGTAGCAGAAGTACTGGAATCCAACGGTTCCTCTTCGCAAGCCTCCATCTGTGCCGGCACTCTGGCCCTGATGGCTGGCGGGGTACCGATTAAAGCACCTGTCGCCGGGATTGCCATGGGCTTGATTTCAGATGGCAGCAACTACACTATTTTGACCGATATTCAAGGACTTGAAGATCACTTTGGTGATATGGACTTCAAAGTAGCTGGCACCCGCCAAGGGATAACCGCCCTGCAGATGGATATTAAGATTTCCGGCATTACCCCAGAAATTCTTCAAGAGGCTTTGGCTCAGGCCAAGAAGGCCCGCTTTGAAATTCTGGATTTTATTGAGGCGACCATTCCAGCCCCTCGGCCTGAATTGGCCCCAACCGCTCCTAAGATTGATACTATCAAGATTGCTGTCGATAAAATCAAGGTGGTCATCGGTAAGAGTGGCGAAACTATTGATAAAATCATTGAAGAGACGGGTGTCAAGATTGACATCGATGAAGACGGAAATGTCCAAATCTACTCGCCTGACCAAGATGCTATTGACCGAGCAAAGGAAATCATTGCCAACCTAGTGCGTGAAGCCAAGGTCGGTGAAATCTACCAGGAGGCTGAAGTTGTTCGTATTGAAAGCTTCGGTGCCTTTGTCAATCTCTTTGATAAGACTGATGCCCTAGTTCACATCTCAGAATTAGCCTGGGAGCGGACCAATCGGGTCGAAGATGTAGTCAAACTGGGTGATAAGGTCACCGTCAAGGTTCTCAAGATTGATGATAAGGGTCGGGTTAATGCTTCCATCAAGGCCCTCTTGCCAAAACCAGAAGGTTTTGATGAGCAGGAGCCCCAAAAGCACCATCAAAAGAAACATGGCCACCATGCATCAAGAAAGCAGTCAACAGTCAAAAAAGACAGCCAGAGGGACCACAAGTCCAACCGCAGTCATCAAGAGCGGTCTGATAAGCAAGGTGATGACCAAACAGGTAATCACCAAGAACATCAGGCCAAGGCTCAGACTAACGACTAAGTTGAGCAACACGACCAGCACAAGCATGCTGACCATCCAGACGGCCGCAACCAAAAATCATGACCGCCACAATCAGTCCCAGCATGCTGACACCACAGTTGAAAACATGTAAAAGAGGAAACTCATCATGAATAAATTTAATTCAGAACTTGATTTTGCCCTGCGCAATTTCATTGCTAATCCCGAAAATTTTCTGGATGGCTTGACTTTGGTCAACAGCCTTCACTCCATTCCGGTGATTGCAGCTGCCGAGCCCTACGCCATTGCCATGCAGGGACAAAAGGTTATTCCCGTTTTCACCAATAAGACGGACTTGGATAATTTCAAAAAAGAGCATCCGAGTGCTAAAACCCAAGACTGGATTGAGCGTTCCAGTATTAATGTTTTAGAGGAAGCTGTAACCCACCGCCTGCACGGCTTGGTTTTCAACATCAAAAAGAATGGTGACTTTGCCAATTCAACCATTTTTAAGAGTAGTGAACTAGTCCAACTCATCAATACCTACACCACACTTTTGAACGATGTCCTAGGTGAGGAAAATCAAGAGCGTCAGCCTATGCAGCGCCAATACTTTGTTCCTGTTATCATCTTGACTAGCGAGGATGGCAGCTATCAAAGAAGTTATCCAGCTTTAGCTATTGAAAATGAAACTTATATCCCAGCTTTCTCCAGCATCCCCAGTTTTGCCAAATGGTATAATGATGGTGATTTGGGCTATCCTTTCCGAGTGGCTAAAGGCTTAGTTATGACTTGGACTATGAATCAAATTGCCCACCCGGCTCAAGGAGAATCGGGTGTCGGGGCTACCAAGGGCGTGGTTATTGATCCCCTCAATGAAAATCAGACCCTAGTTGACTGGGCTAGCATTGAAGAATAAGAAAGAATAAGAGAGGTGCCTATGGGTTGGTGGAAAGAATCAATAGATATTGTCAAACAACAGGATCCAGCGGCCCGGACTTCCCTTGAAGTGCTCTTAACCTATCCTGGCATCAAGGCCCTAGCGGCCCACCGGATTTCCCACTTCCTCTGGCGCCACCATCTGCGGCTCCTAGCTCGGATGCATAGCCAGTTCTGGCGCTTTTGGACCAATATTGAAATCCATCCCGGAGCTCAGATTGCCGGCGGGGTCTTCATCGATCATGGGGCGGGGCTGGTTATCGGTGAGACGGCTATCGTGGAAAAAGGTGCCATGCTCTACCACGGCGTGACCCTGGGGGGAACTGGTAAGGATGTCGGCAAACGCCATCCCACCATCCGCCGAGGTGCCCTGATTTCGGCCCATTCCCAACTGATTGGTCCCATTGAAGTGGGGACTAATGCCAAGGTCGGAGCCGGAGCTGTCGTTCTGTCGGATGTGCCGGCAGATGTCACGGTCGTTGGTGTTCCCGCCAAGGTTGTTCGGGTCCATGGTCAAAAGGATGAGAAGGCAATCAAGACACTTCAGGAAGCCCGCGAGGCTAGCTATCATTCATCCCATCTTTAGGAAAACAAGGGGCTGGCCTAGATTCTGCCCCGCTCTAGCAAGTGGCCACAAATAAAGGAGGCGAGAATGAACTTTTTCAAGAGAAATTGGTTAAATTTACTGGTCATTGTCCTGGCCTTCCTCAATGTTGGTCAACAATGGCTCTACGGCAGTCGTACCTATGCCTATATCTGGCTGGCTATCGGCATCTTCTGGATCATTTTGACCTTTATTATCAAGGATGATGGGCCTAAGAAATAGAGTAGGTTGAAAAAAAGAAAGTTTAGAGGTGTTAATAGTGATTTGGTTACCCCTAATCGGTTTTATTTGTTTATTTATCTTTCTCGTGTATATGGGGAATTCTGCGGAAAAGAGACGAGATGCTGAAGCAGATTATAGTCAGCTATTGGGAAAAATTAGCCAAAGAGAAAATGGTGATATTTGGTTAGGCTTTAAATATACAAAGAATGAAATAAATAAGTTTAATTATATTAGAAAGACTTACGAACCTGGTCATAAATATAGACCACCATATAATAATGACATTTATGTAGTGTCTCATACAGTTAATCCAATTTTTATTGATAAACAGGATAAAGACTTTAAAGACGGAATTTATTATGTAATAAAGTTGGTGTCAAAGTTTGAATACGATAGGTGGGGTAACCAAACTACTAACAACGGTCCAGTTCAGTATAATTTTGATGGTAACAATTTTCAGGATAATCGCTTTAGCAGCTATTACAATCAAATCATCCAATACAAAAACGAAATGGTTACCAAGGGAATTCCAGAAGAAGAGATTGATTACCTTGCCAATAATACAGAAGACAAAGAAAATCAAAGAAGTTTTTTAAGAAAATATGAGCCAATTTTAAGAGGCATTGAAGTTGCTAGTGCTGCGGCAACCCTGTTTGAAATTCTGAAAGGTTTATTTTTTAGGTAAAGGAAAAAGTTTATGATTAAAATCTACGATACCATGACCAGAAGCCTGCGTGATTTTGTCCCTCTCCATGAGGGGCAGGTCAATATGTATGTCTGCGGACCGACGGTTTACAACTATATCCATATTGGTAATGCCAGATCCAGCGTGGCCTTTGATACCATCCGTCGCTATTTTGAATATGCCGGCTATCAGGTCAACTACATTTCCAACTTCACCGATGTCGATGACAAGATTATCAAGGCAGCCAAGG
Organism: Streptococcus sobrinus DSM 20742 = ATCC 33478; assembly: GCF_000686605.1. Lineage (GTDB taxonomy): Bacteria > Bacillota > Bacilli > Lactobacillales > Streptococcaceae > Streptococcus > Streptococcus sobrinus. The sequence goes on from NZ_JMLC01000005.1 coordinate 83,823, forward strand.
AAGCCGACATGTCCCCCAAGGACCTAGCTGACAAGTTTATCGCTGCCTTTATGGAAGATACAAAGGCCCTGGGCATCAAGCCAGCCACCCAAAATCCTCGGGTCATGGACTTTATGGACCAAATTATTGATTTCGTTCAGGTCCTCATGGACAAGGGCTTTGCCTATGAGGCTGGTGGCGATGTCTATTTCCGGGTGCAAAAATCGCAAAACTACGCTGCCCTGGCCAATAAGACCCTAGCGGATTTGGAAGTGGGGGCCAGCGGTCGGACCGATAGTGAAACCGAGCTCAAGGAGGATCCACTTGATTTTGCCCTCTGGAAATCTGCCAAGCCAGGTGAAATTTCTTGGGACAGCCCTTGGGGAGCTGGCCGTCCAGGCTGGCATATTGAGTGCTCGGTCATGTCAACCACCATTTTGGGAGATACCATTGACATTCACGGTGGCGGAGCCGATTTGGAATTCCCCCACCACACCAATGAAATCGCCCAGTCGGAGGCCAAGACAGGCCAGACCTTTGCCAACTACTGGATGCACAATGGCTTTGTCAACGTCGATAATGAAAAAATGTCCAAGTCTCTGGGCAACTTTGTGACCGTCCATGACCTGCTCAAGACCGTTGATGGTCAGGTACTGCGCTTCTTCCTGGCTACCCAGCACTATCGCAAGCCTATCAATTTTACCGATAAGGCCATTCATGATGCCGAGGTCAATCTCAAGTACCTCAAGAATACCTATACCCTGCCTCTGGATGACCAGGCGGACACGGCTGGCTTGGACAAGTTTCTAGCCGACTTCAAGACTGCCATGGATGATGATTTCAATGCTGCCAACGGTATCACAGTTATCTTTGATTTGGCCAAATGGATTAATTCTGGTCATTACAACCAGGCCATCAAGGCCGCTTTCGCCAAGATGTTGGAAGTCTTTGGCATCATCTTCCAAGAAGAAAGTCTGGATAGCGAGATTGAAGCCTTGATTAAGAAGCGTCAGGCTGCTAGAGCTGCCAAGGATTTTGCGACAGCTGATAAAATTCGTGATGACCTAGCCGCTCAAGGCATTAAACTGCTGGATACCAAGGATGGAGTGAGGTGGACCCGTGACTAAAAAAGTCAATGTCAACCTGATAAATGGCATTGCCCTGGCCTTTGAAGGGGACGCTGTCTATTCCCTCTACATCCGTCGCCACCTGATTTTTCAGGGTCAGACCAAGCCCAACCAGCTCCACCGTCTGGCTACCCGTTATGTATCAGCTAAGGCCCAGGCCATGCTGATTGAGGCCCTACTAGAGGGAGGACTCCTGACCCAGGAGGAAGAGGCTATCTATAAGCGGGGGCGCAATGCCCACAGCCATACCAAGGCCAAGAACACCGACATTATCACCTACAAGATGTCGACTGGCTTTGAGGCTGTCCTCGGCTACCTCCATATGACCCAGCAAATGGCCCGTCTGGAGGAAATAATTGACTGGTGTATCGCCTATGTCGAAAACCAATAGATAAACAAAAGGTTTGGCAGTCGCCGGATCTTTTTTCAATTCATTGAAAAATCTAAGCTGGCCACCTCATTTTTGGCTTTAGAATACTTAGACTCTTCGAGGAGGACTTTGCATCCCATCCTTAACCACACTCAATAAATGATAGATGGAGAAAGTGAAATTAGGTCAAACAAAAAAAGAGGCCAAGCCTCCGTTTTAAATATCTGCTAAAGTTTCTCATTAACGTAACGGACAAAATGGTTCCACCAGACCTTGAGGAAGAAACTCTTTTTGACAGGCTCCTTGGCCACTAAAGCAATCTTGGGTGGCCCATCCAGATAACCGGTTCCGATTAGGTCTGGATCCTTGTAAGTCAGGCTACCGACTTCGGTCCCCTTTTTGACTGCAGCTGAGACGGTTTTGGTCTTCACCTTGGCACTTGGTTTGTTGTCAGAACCGATTTTGGTGACCACTTGGAAATCGTTCTTAGCAACAGCCGAGACGGTTTTTGCTTTACCGTCAATGACATTAGCCTTGCTGGACTTATAGCTTTCACCCTTGACCGTCAAATTAGTCATCTGGAAGTTGTAGACAACATAGTTAAGAATCTTATTGGTTGCTTCGAAGCGAGCATATTGGTTGGTATCAGCATTATCAGCGTGCATGACAACGGAAATGACCCTCATACCATTCTCCGTTGATGTTGCAACGAAGGATTGGCCGGCCAGTTCAGTTGTTCCCGTTTTTAGTCCATCAACTCCCTCACGAGCATAAGGCATACCGTCCAACATCATATTGAAGGTAGCCATGTCTGTATTCCCGAATTTTTCACTGGCTTTCTTGGTAATGTCCAGCACATCGGGATAGTCGGTAATCAAATGCCGAGCAATGATGGCCATATCTCGGGCACTCATGAGATTCTCATCATCAGACTTGGAACCTGGATAGATATGGTCTCCTAGGTAACTATTGTTAAGACCTGAGGCATTGACCAACTTAGCATCCTTGACGCCCCATTGTTTAAGCTGAGCCTGCATCATGTCAACGAAGGTCGATTCCTCACCACCTATTTTTTCAGCCAGCGCTATAGCAGCACTATTGGCACTGGCAATCAGAGCTGCATTGACTAGTTCCTTGACCGTGTATTCTCTAGCATCCATGGGAATATTGCTGGCCTCAGAATTAGTCGTCAAATCATAAGCATAATCGGAGATTTTTACCTTGGTATTCCAAGAAAGCTTGCCCTCATCGATGGCCTTGTAGACCATGTAGACTGTTAAAATCTTAGTCATAGAGGCAACACCGTCCGGCGTTGTCGCATCCTTTTCGTAGAGGACCTTGCCGGTTGTCGCTTCGACAGCAATCGCATGCTTGGCCGGAGCATCAAAATCATCGGCCTTGGCTAGACTGCCGACAAGGAGTAAAGAGAGAGCCATTAAAAGGCTGATAAAGAATTTCTTCATAACAGTTCCTTTGTTAAGAGTAACCTGATGCAGTGTGAACTTAATGGTATACCTTTTGTTCAAAAAGCAATCTTCTTAATTATACCATAAAAGCGTTTGGCAAAAGATAACAATCTGATTAAGGTTAAGACTGGCTGTCTAAGTAGGCTCAAAAAAAGGCCCCCAAACTGAGCACCTTAGTCAAATCATTTTTTCTTATCTTGATTTTCTTCTCCAAAGAAAGCCTTATAGATAGCTCGGACTGCCGTCTTTTCGTGCTTGCTTTGGATAACCAGCATAACAGAAACTTCGCTAGAACCTTGCGAAATCATTTCAATATTAATACCCTTGTCGGACATCGCCGTGGTAGCAGTCGACATGACACCAACCTGATTCTTCATGTTTTCCCCAACAATCATGATAATGGAGAGGTCACGTTCAAATTCGACCTCATCTACCCCTAGATTTTGCATCAGGTGGGCTTGAATTTCTCGCTCCTTGATAGGGGTCAATTCTCTTTCTCGTAGGATGATGGACATATCATCAATTCCTGTTGGAATGTGCTCCCAACGAATATTAAGCTCTTCCAAAATCTGTAGAACCTTACGCCCAAAACCGACTTCTCGGTTCATCAGGTATTTGGAAATATTGATACTGACAAATTTGTCGTCTCCAGAGATACCGACAACCGGGAGCTCCTGCTTGCTGTGCTCCAAGACAATCCGTGTACCAGGATGACTGGGATTGTTGGTGTTTTTGATAACCAAAGGAATCCGTCCGCGATAGGCTGGAATCAAGGCTTCGTCATGAAGGACAGAAAAGCCAGCATAGGCTAGTTCCCGCATCTCCCGATAGGTCAGTTCCTTGATGGAATGGGGCTTGTGGACCACCCCAGGATGGGCAGCGAAGATGCCGTCAACATCAGTAAAGTTTTCGTAGAGGTCAGCCTTGACACCAGCAGCAACGATAGAGCCAGAAATATCGGACCCTCCACGGGAGAAGGTACAGATTTGTTTGTCAACCGTTACACCAAAGAAGCCAGGGATTACCAATACTTCATCACTATCTCGTAGTTCTTCTAATTTATCGTAACTGCCTGGCAGAATTTGGGCATTGCCAGGTTCGCTGGAAACGATAATACCGGCATTGCCAGGATGAAGGTAGCGGGCTGGCAGACCATTTTTGCGGAAATAGGCCGCAATCAGTTTGGCGTTATTATCTTCACCAGCGGCCAAGAAAGTATCGTAGAGAAAATCATTGCCTTCAATCGGCAGGGTAGCTAGCCCAGTAATGGCAGCAGAAATCTTATCCAAAATACTGTGGGACAGGCCCAGCTCATCAATGATGGCCTTGTAGCGATTGATAATCCACTCTTGATGACTAGAGACATCATCCTCATTGGTATAGGAGCGGTAGTATTTAATCAAGGCATCGGTAACCTTGGTGTCCTCAGGGTTGCGCTTACCGGGAGCAGAGACAACCACGAAGCGACGACTAGGGTCCGATTTTACAATGTCCAATACCTTTTGCAACTGTTGTGCAGAAGCTAGAGAGCTCCCGCCAAATTTAACGACTTTCATAACACTTCCATCTAACTTTCATTTCCAGATTGCCTAAAATTATAGCAAAATTCAGACAACTTTTCAAATTCCTATTTTGGCCTAATATCAGCCATACTTTGTCTGTGCTTCACAGGAGTGCGCTTTGTTCAGACTAGCTCTTTGTGGTAGAATAAGGCTGAGGTTTTTCATGAAGCAAGCAGTTATTTTTGATATGGATGGTGTTCTCTTTGACACCGAGGAATTTTATTACAGCCGCCGTCAGGCATTTTTAGCGACCCGTGGTATCTCAATCAGCCACCTGCCTCCCAGCTTTTTTATCGGGGGCAATATGAAGCAGATCTGGCAAAAGATTCTTGGTCAAGACTACCAGAAATGGGACCTTGCTCAACTTCAGGCTGATTATAGGGCCTATAAGCTAGCCCACCCTCTGCCTTATAGCGACGTTATCTTTTCTGATGTACGTCCCACCCTAGATAGGCTCAGCCAAGCAGGCTATAAAATTGGGTTGGCCTCAAGCTCAACCAAGGACGATATTTTAAAGGCCCTATCCGATACCAACCTGACTGACTACTTTGATGTCATTCTATCAGGTGAAGAGTTTCCGGAGAGCAAGCCAAATCCAGCTATCTACAATGCGGCTGCCGACTACTTAGGCTTTGCTAAGAAAGATTTGCTGGTTATCGAGGATAGTGAAAAAGGCATTGCTGCTGGAGTTGCCGCAGGTATAGAAGTTTGGGCTATTGAGGATAAGCGCTATGGTCTTAATCAGGAAGCCGCTGACAGACTAATCACTAGTCTTAGTCAAGGCCTAGAATTTTTGTTAGAAAAATAAGAGGGAGACTATCCCTTTTTGTTTTTGGGAATTTTCTAAAGTCTTGCTTTCCCAGCTTTTTTCGGGAGATTAGCTAGTTGTCAGAGATAGCTGGAGCAACATTTACTGGTCTGATCACAGTAATTTCTTGTCAAACGCTCATTTTCAGCTATAATAAATTGGAATACGACAAAATCTTACTATTTGTTTGAACATTAAAATAATCGGAGGTATCTTATGAATTTCTCAACCATTCTTTACAGTGTCGAAGATGGTGTAGCAACTCTAACCTTAAATCGTCCGGAGGTCTCAAACGGTTTTAATATTCCAATCTGTGAAGAAATCATCGAAGCCATCAGTCAGGCTGAAAAAGATGACAGCGTGCGAATCCTACTCATCAACGCTAATGGTAAGGTATTCTCAGTCGGTGGTGACCTGGCACAAATGCAAGAAGCAGTTGATGCGGATGATGTCCAATCTTTGGTAAGAATTGCTGAATTGGTTAATACCATCTCCTTTATGATTAAACGCCTGCCTAAGCCTGTTATCATGAGTGTTGATGGACCAGTCGCTGGGGCGGCCTTCAATATGGTCTTGGCGGCCGACTTCACTCTTGCCTCTGAAAAAGCTAAATTCATCCAAGCCTTTGTCGGTGTTGCTTTGGCACCGGATGCTGGGGGTCTCTTCCTCCTGACGCGCTCAATCGGCATTAACCGGGCTACTCAAATCACCATGACAGGTGAAGCAGTTAGTGCTGAAAAAGCCTTGGATTGGGGCTTTGTCTACCGCCTAGCTGACTCAGAAAAGCTAGAGCGCGATACCGACCGCCTCATTAAACGGCTTAAACGTAGCTCACCAAATTCCTTCAGGGCCATCAAAGAAATGGTTTGGAAGAGTGACTTCGCTGGTTGGGAAGAATATGCTGATTTAGAATTAGCCCTGCAAAAATCTTTGGCCTTTACCGAAGACTTTAAAGAAGGTGTTAATGCCTTCAGCGCCAAACGCCGACCAAAATTCACGGGAAAATGAGAGCGGGACGAAAATCGTGATTTCGTCAAATTGATTGACCTCACTCTCTCATTTTAAGGTTCAAGGGAGACTTACGACAAGTGCTAGAGTATCTTGTCTACCTCGCTTACTCACTCTTTTTGACTAGTATTATCGACTAGTCAAAAAGAGTGTTGCGGGAAGTCTAGTCTATCCCCAGACCATCCTAGTCTCAAGGCTCAGGGAAGACCCTCGGAAGCTGCTATCGGCAAACTTCCTGTCTTCCTTACTAACTTCACAGGTAAACTATGATCAAGTTTATTGGTTCCGTGTTGCGGGATTCAAGGGACACTGCACTTTTTGTTTCCCACCCCCGCACAGTTGACTTGATTTTCTCCAACAGTCTCCCAGACTGTTGGACCTATCACTTGCTTGTCAAGGGATAGGGACTTTACTGCTACTTCGTTGGCATGTCTTGAACAAGACGTGGAGACAAACCTATTGACCTTATAGTTTAGTCGTAGCTAGTGAGGTGGTTAAGCAAGCACCATCGTACTTGCTGTTAGTCATCAGCTACTTTGAGTAGCTAGATGACTTTGCCATCTCACAAATCAACCACTGCGTCAAAGTACTTAACCACTAAAATAGTGGAAATTTAGTTTTTTTATCCCAAGCTTATCCTTAGCCCGAAAACGGGAAAGCTAGGCTCAGCAGTCCCTTTATAATCTTGATACTTTCAAAGGTAGTGAATTGACTGCCTTTTTCAGAGAAAAAAGTAAGCCAGCTAGTTTACGAAAGCCCTCTTCATGATTTTTTCACAGGCTGTAAAGTAGGTCAGTTGGGTCGAAAAGACTATCAAAATCTAGTTTTAAGCCCAGCCCGCTCTGTCTCCTAGTGGAGGCATTAGGGAGCTGTTCTGAAAGTCAGATGATTAAGAAAATTTTTCATTTATCTTGCAAAGATATTTCAGTTTTGATATACTTTGACCATCAAATTGTTTGAGAATCGAGGTATAAAGTGGATTACAAACTAGTTAATGAATACCTAACTAAAGTCTTCAACAATGTCTTAGTGATTGAAGAAATGAGTTTGAAAAATAGTCGCTTTAATGATGTGTCCATGAAGGAAATGCACACCGTTGATATTATCGGTCACATTCCAGATGCAACACCTAGTGATATTGCTCGGGAACTGATGGTTACTCTTGGGACCGTCACAACCAGCCTAAATAAATTAGAAAAAAAAGGTTATGTTGAACGGCATCGTTCAAAGGTTGACCGCCGAGTTGTTCATTTGAACTTAACTAAAAAAGGCCGCCTGATTTATCGTTTACATAATCGTTTTCATAAAAATATGGTAACGCGAATTACAGAAGGGATGGATGAGATGGAAGTTAAGACCCTAGAACGAGGCTTACATAAACTCTATCAATTCCTTGAGGAGTTGAAATAATGGCTTTTGCAAAAATTAGTCAAACAGCCTGCTATGTACCAGAACAAATTATCACCAATGATGACTTGTCTAAGATTATGGATACCAGTGATGAGTGGATTTCCAGTCGGACTGGTATCAAAGAGAGGCGCATCAGCCGCAACCAAGACACTAGCGATTTAGCAAGCCAGGTTGCTCAGCAACTCTTAGACAAATCTGGCTACCAGCCTGAAGATATTGACTTTATCATTGTTGCCACTATCTCACCCGACTCCATGATGCCGTCAACGGCGGCCCGTGTTCAGGCTACTATCGGAGCCAGCAGGGCCTTCACCTTCGATTTGACAGCGGCATGTTCAGGCTTCATCTTTGCCTTGGCAACGGCTGAAAAATTTATCAAGTCAGGTAGCTATCAGAAAGGGCTAGTTATCGGAGCGGAAGTTCTTTCTAAAACCCTAGACTGGAGCGATCGCAGGACAGCTGTTCTCTTTGGCGATGGTGCTGGTGGTGTTCTTCTTGAGGCGACTCAGGAAGAACACTTCTTGGCAGAAGACTTACATAGCGATGGTGGTCGGGGGCAAAGCTTGACCTCTGGCCAATGCGGACTATCCTCACCCTATTCGAATAAGGCTGAGAATCATCCCTTCCTCGCTATGGATGGTCGAACAATCTTTGACTTCGCCGTCAGAGATGTCTCCAAGAGCATCAGGGTCTTGCTGGAGGATAACCAGTTGGCCCAGCAAGACTTGGATTACGTCTTATTACATCAAGCTAATATCCGCATCCTAGATAAGATGGCTAAGAAAATTGGTATTGAGCGGGATAAATTCCTAGCCAATATGATGCGCTACGGTAATACCAGCGCCGCTAGCGTACCTATTTTACTAGCAGAGTCAGTAGAAAATGGTATAATTAAACTTGACGGTTCCCAGACCGTACTCCTATCAGGATTTGGTGGGGGATTGACATGGGGCAGTCTAATTGTTAAAATTTAGGTAGATAACTGTGACAAACAGTATTTATAATAATTTATTTTTTATCTTAAAGGAGAATATTAAAAATGGCAGTATTTGATAAAGTACAGGAAATCATCGTTGAAGAACTTGGTAAAGAAGCAGAAGAAGTTCAATTGACAACAACATTTGACGAACTTGACGCTGACTCACTTGATGTCTTCCAAGTTATTTCAGAAATCGAAGATGCTTTTGACATCCAAATCGAAACTGAAGATGGTTTGAATACTGTTGGTGACTTGGTTGCCTACGTTGAAGAAAAAACTAAATAAGCTGGTTTGAGGGACTGGGAGCTTTTCCCAGCCTTTGAATTTTGTGGATTTAGTCACGAAGGTGTAGCCTTGGAACGTCTTAGTTCTTCTGAATAGTACGCTAGGCTGCAAGGTGGACGAGGCAACTCATCCGCCTTCTTCTTTAGGCCAATACTTTGATATTCAAACTTTGAGGGTCAAAGTTGTTGGATTGTTATAACATATAAAAAGGTAAGTAATTATATGAAAACTCGAATTACGGAATTATTGAATATTAAATACCCTATTTTCCAAGGGGGTATGGCGTGGGTTGCAGACGGTGATTTGGCTGGTGCTGTTTCTAATGCCGGAGGACTTGGAATTATTGGTGGCGGTAATGCCCCTAAAGAAGTTGTCAAGGCGAATATTGATAAGGTGAAATCAATTACTGATAAGCCATTTGGTGTCAACATCATGCTTTTATCTCCTTTTGCTGATGATATTGTTGACCTGGTTATCGAAGAAGGTGTCAAAGTTGTCACAACTGGTGCAGGAAATCCAGGTAAATATATGGAACGTCTGCATGAGGCTGGTATCACCGTTATTCCCGTTGTTCCAAGTGTAGCCTTGGCTAAACGGATGGAAAAGCTTGGTGCTGATGCGGTCATCGCTGAAGGTATGGAAGCTGGTGGCCACATCGGTAAATTGACCACTATGACCTTGGTTCGCCAGGTGGTTGATGCCATTGATATTCCAGTCGTTGGTGCTGGTGGTGTGGCTGATGGTAATGGTGCTGCAGCTGTCTTTATGCTGGGTGCTGAGGCTATCCAAGTTGGGACCCGCTTTGTTGTCGCTAAGGAGTCTAATGCTCACCAAAATTTCAAGAACAAATTGCTTAAGGCTAAGGATATTGACACGGTCGTATCTGCTAATGTCGTTGGTCACCCTGTTCGTGCCATCAAGAATAAATTGTCTTCTGCCTATGCCCAAGCTGAGAAGGATTACTTGACTGGCAAGCTGAAAAAAGAAGAAATTGAAGAGCTAGGTGCTGGTGCCCTCCGCAACGCTGTTGTTGACGGTGATGTTCAAAACGGTTCAGTAATGGCTGGTCAAATCGCAGGTCTGGTCCGCAAGGAAGAAACCTGTCAAGAAATCTTGGAAGACCTTTACTATGGAGCTGCCAAGGTTATCAAGGACCAAGCTGCACGCTGGGCAGACGTTTCAGAAGACTAAAACAAGCAAAGACCTCAGATTCTAGCCTAGGCTTTTAGGCTATTGCTCAATGACAAATCAAAGGCATCAATTGTTTGATGAAAATAATAGTGAAGTTAGGACTTTTGTCCCAGCCTTTTCTGGCCTAAGATTTTTTAGAAGAGCAGAATCTCTCGCCCTAACTTGGAGGAAAAACTGTGACGAAGACAGCATTTTTATTTGCCGGTCAGGGAGCCCAAAAGCTCGGTATGGCAAGAGACTTGTATGAAACCTATCCAGTTATTAAGGAAACCTTTGATACGGCCAGCCGAATCTTGGGCTATGACCTGAGAGAACTCATCGACCAAGATGAAGAAAAGCTCAATCAAACCCGTTATACGCAACCAGCCATCTTGACAACCTCGGTAGCCATCTCTCGTTTGCTTAAGGAAAAAGGCATTGAGCCAGATGCGGTTGCTGGTCTTTCCTTGGGTGAATATTCCGCCTTAGTTGCGGCAGGTGCTCTCAGTTTTGAGGATGCAGTTGCCCTAGTGGCTAAACGGGGGCAATTCATGGAAACAGCAGCTCCTGCAGGAACAGGTAAGATGGTTGCAGTGATGAATACGCCAGTTGATGTCATTGAAGAGGCCTGTCAAAAGGCTCAAGACAAGGGCTATGTTCGTCCAGCCAACTACAATACCCCTGCTCAAATTGTTATCGGCGGAGATGTAGCAGCGGTTGATGCAGCGGTTGAGAATCTCAAAGAGGCTGGAGCCAAGCGTTTGATTCCGCTAAAAGTTTCTGGTCCTTTTCACACAGCTCTCTTGGAGCCTGCTAGCCGTCAGCTAGCTGAGGAATTGGACAAGGTTCAATTCTCAGATTTCAGGATTCCTTTGGTCGGTAATACCGAAGCCAAGGTTATGAATGAGGCTGATATCAAGTCTCTCTTAGCTCGTCAGGTTATGGAACCGGTACGCTTTTATGATTCTATTGCAACCATGCAAGAATTGGGCGTGACAGCCTACATTGAGATTGGTCCAGGTAAGGTCCTCTCAGGCTTTATGAAGAAGATTGATAAAGCTGCAGAGCTGGTCCATGTCGAAGACCTATCTAGCCTTCAAGCTCTGCTAGAAAAATAGGAGATTTTTATGGAATTAAGCAAGAAAAATGTCTTTATCACTGGTTCAACGCGGGGGATTGGCCTGGCGATTGCCCATAAGTTTGCTAGCCAGGGGGCAAATATCGTCCTCAATGGCCGTTCAGCAATTTCTGATGAGCTCCTAGACCAATTTTCTGATTACGATGTCAAGGTTGTGGCCATCTCTGGAGATGTCTCTGATTCTGCCGATGCCAATCGAATGGTAGCAGAAGCTATTGAGGCCTTGGGTTCCGTAGATGTTCTGGTCAATAACGCTGGGATCACCAACGATAAGCTCATGCTCAAGATGACTGAGGAAGATTTTGAAAAGGTGCTCAAGATTAACTTGACTGGTGCCTTCAATATGACCCAGGCTGTTTTGAAACCCATGAGCAAGGCCCGTCAAGGGGCCATCATCAATATGTCATCGGTTGTTGGTCTGATGGGTAATGTTGGCCAAGCCAACTATGCAGCCTCCAAGGCTGGCCTGCTGGGCCTGACCAAATCTGTTGCTCGGGAGGTTGCTGGCCGTAATGTCCGGGTTAATGCCATTGCCCCAGGTTTTATCGAGTCAGATATGACTGACGCTATTCCTGAAAAGGCTAAGCAAGCCATGATTGCCCAAGTCCCAATGAAGCGGATTGGTCAGGCAGAGGAAGTTGCCCAGGTTGTAGCCTTCTTAGCCAGTCAGGAATACCTAACAGGTCAGGTTATTGCCATTGATGGTGGCATGACCATGCAAGGTTAATCAGAGCTTTTCACTCTTCGAAAATCAGAGAATTCGTCGTTAACTCGTTTTATCATACACTGGTACCATCTGTAGCTTTTGATTTTCATTGAGTTTTACATAAAAATAATCCAAAAAAGATAGAGGAACTATTATGACTTTTAATCGCGTTGTTGTAACAGGTTACGGTGTCACATCACCAATTGGAAATACGCCAGAAGAATTCTGGAATAGCCTAGAAAACGGTAAAATCGGTATTAAACCCATTACAAAGTTTGATGCTTCCGAAATCCCAGCTCACAATGCTGGAGAAATTCAAGACTTCCCATTCGATAAATACTTTGTCAAAAAAGACAAGAACCGGATGGATAACTATTCTCTCTTTGCTATGTATGCAGCCCTAGATGCCCTTGAAAATGCTAACTTGGACATGGAAAATGTTGACCGTGACCGGACTGGTGTTATCGTTTCTTCTGGTATCGGTGGTCTGCAAGAATTGCAAGATCAAATCATCCGCATGCACGAACGTGGCATGAAACGTATTCAACCCATGTTCATTCCTAAGGCTCTCTCTAATATGGCAGCCGGTAATATTGCCCTTAAGATTGGTGCTCAAGGGGTATGTAAGTCAATTACAACAGCCTGTGCCTCAGCTAATGATGCTATTGGTGAAGCCTTCCGCGAAATCAAGTATGGCCTTCACGATGTTGTGCTTGCTGGTGGTGCCGAAGCTTCCATCACTAAGATTGGTATCGGTGGTTTCAACGCTCTGACTGCCCTGTCAACAACTGAAGATCCTGCTCGTTCAGCGATTCCATTTGACAAGGACCGCAACGGCTTTGTTATGGGTGAAGGTGCTGGTGTTCTAGTTGTTGAAAGTCTGGAGCACGCTCAAGCTCGTGGTGCTAATATCTTGGCAGAGATCGTTGGTTACGGTAGCAACTGTGATGCTTACCACATGACCACCCCAACTCCTGACGGTTCTGGTGCGGCTAAGGCTATGAAATTAGCTCTGAAAGAAGCTGACATTGAACCAAGCCAAGTTGGTTATGTCAATGCCCATGGTACCTCAACCCAAGCCAATGAAAAGGGTGAAAGCAAGGCCATCGTTACTGTTCTTGGGAAGGATGTTCCAGTTTCGTCGACCAAGTCCTTCACTGGTCACCTGCTTGGTGCTGCTGGTGCGGTAGAAGCTATCGCAACCATCGAAGCCATCCGCCACAGCTTCTTGCCAATGACTGCAGGTACTAAGGAATTGTCTGAAGACATCGAATGTGATGTTATCATGGGACAAGGTCGTAAGGCAGATGTTGACTATGCCATTTCCAATACCTTTGGTTTTGGTGGTCACAATGCCGTGCTTGCCTTCAAACGTTGGGAGGCTTAATCCATGAATATTTCAGAAATCAAGGACCTGATGACTCAGTTTGATGGTTCAAGCCTGCGTGAATTTGCCTACAATAATAATGGGGAAAGCCTCGTTTTGAGTAAAAATGATGCTAAGCCAGCTAGTCCAGTGGCTGCACCTGCTCCAGCTCCAGTAGCTGAAGTTGTTAGTGCACCTGTTGCTGCACCGGTATCGTCCGAGGCTGTGGCAGAATCAAGTCCAGCTCCAGCCCTAGCGGCTGAAGGCGACTTGGTTGAAAGTCCACTTGTCGGGGTAGCCTATCTAGCATCGGCACCTGATAAACCAGCCTTCGTTTCCGTTGGTGATAGTGTCAAAAAGGGTCAAACCCTCTTGATTATTGAAGCCATGAAGGTCATGAACGAAGTTCCAGCACCCAAGGATGGTGTTGTAACGGAAATTCTTGTTGACAATGAAGAAGTGGTTGAATTTGGAAAGGGCTTGGTACGTATCAAATGATGGATATTAACAAGATTAAAGAAGCCCTGCCCCACCGCTATCCTATGCTTTTGGTTGACCGTGTTCTGGAAATGTCTGAGGACGAGATTGTGGCCATTAAAAATGTCACCATCAATGAGTCTTTTTTCCAAGGCCATTTCCCAGAATATCCTGTTATGCCAGGTGTCCTGATTATGGAAGCCCTAGCCCAAACAGCTGGTGTTTTGGAGCTTTCTAAAGAAGGCAACCAAGGCAAACTAGTCTTTTATGCTGGTATGGACAAGGTTAAATTCAAAAAACAAGTGGTCCCTGGAGACCAATTGGTCATGACCGCCAAGTTTGTCAAACGCCGTGGTTCCATTGCTGTTGTCGAAGCCAAGGCAGAAGTTAATGGTAAATTGGCAGCCAGCGGAACCTTGACCTTTGCCCTAGGCAAGTAAAAAAGCAGTAGCTGGATGGTCATGTGACCATTGCGACAGCTAAAAAATAAAACTCGAATGGTAGGGAGCGGCTTCTCTAGGAAGTCCGTCTTCCCCAACACTAGGGACTGGCTGGATAAAGGATTCCTCAGACGGAAAGCCCTGGCCAGCTTGTTCCTTTTTCTTTGAAAATCACAAAAGATATAAGAGGTAAAACAGGCCGTCCCTTGCTAGCAAGCCTGCTAGGACAGACTTCTGAAAGGCAGTATTAGAGTTTGGCTCATGTTTCAAATTTCCCATGCTCTAGTCGGCCTAGTTGAGCTTCTGGGGAGGTCCTGCCGGCGAAGCTAGGAACTACGACTTGCTAGCTGACCTCTGGTAGCCTAGAGTCTCACGCCTCTCTAGCTTGTATTGATTTTCATTGACCTTTACCAGCGAGTTTTGAATGACTGAAAGGCAGAATATGTTTAAGAAAATTTTGATTGCCAATCGTGGTGAAATCGCCGTGCGTATCATTCGAGCAGCTCGTGAATTGGGTGTAGAAACGGTTGCCGTCTACTCAGAAGCGGACAGGGAGTCCCTCCATGTCCTCTTGGCTGATGAGGCTGTCTGTGTTGGTCCAGCCCGTTCGACAGATTCTTATCTCAATATGAATGCTGTCCTCTCTGCAGCCATTGTTACTGGGGCAGAAGCTATTCACCCTGGTTTTGGCTTCCTGAGTGAAAATTCCAAGTTCGCCACCATGTGTGAGGAGATGAATATTAAATTCATCGGTCCTTCTGGGGCCATTATGGACAAGATGGGTGATAAAATTAATGCCCGCTCGGAAATGATTAAGGCCCAAGTTCCAGTCATTCCTGGCTCAGCTGGCGAGGTCATGACTGCTGAGGATGCCCTCAAGGTTGCTGACGAGATTGGTTACCCTGTCATGCTTAAGGCCTCTGCCGGTGGTGGTGGTAAAGGGATTCGCAAGGTCGAAAAGGCTGATGATCTAGTTCCCGCCTTTGAATCGGCCTCTCAAGAAGCCCTGGCCGCCTTTGGTAATGGAGCCATGTATATCGAAAAAGTTATCTACCCAGCCCGTCATATTGAAGTGCAAATCTTGGGAGATAGCCATGGCAATGTTATCCACCTAGGAGAGCGGGATTGCTCATTGCAACGTAATAATCAGAAGGTGCTGGAAGAAAGCCCCTCTATCGCTATCGGCGCTAGCCTGCGGACCAAGATGGGTGATGCTGCTGTGCGGGCCGCCAAGGCTGTCGGCTATGAAAATGCCGGCACCATTGAGTTCTTGCTGGATGAGGCCTCTGGTAATTTCTACTTTATGGAAATGAATACCCGAATTCAGGTGGAACATCCCGTCACCGAATTTGTTACCAACGTTGATTTGGTCAAGGAACAAATCAAGGTCGCAAATGGTCAAGAACTCTCTTACAGTCAAGAAGAAATTAAAATCACGGGCCATGCCATCGAATGTCGGATTAATGCTGAAAATCCTAAGTTCAACTTTGCCCCAAGCCCAGGTAAGATTACCGATCTCTACCTGCCTGCTGGTGGCGTTGGCATGCGGGTGGATTCGGCCGTCTATCATGGTTACACCATTCCACCTTACTACGATAGTATGATTGCCAAAATCATTGTTCACGGGGAAAATCGTTTCGATGCCTTGATGAAGATGCAACGGGCCCTCTACGAATTGGAAATTGATGGCGTCCTAACCAATGCCGACTTCCAATTAGATTTGATTTCTGATGAAAATGTCATTGCTGGAGATTACGATACGGCATTCTTGATGGAGAAATTCTTACCAGCCTATAACCAAGAGGATTAGGAGATATTATGGCTTTATTTAAAAGAAAAGATAAATACATCCGAATTAATCCTAATCGGTCCACAAGAACACCTGAGAAGGCTAAACCAGAGGTTCCAGACGAGCTTTTTGCCAAATGTCCTGGCTGTAAGCATGTCATCTACCAGAAGGACCTGGGGGCTGAAAAGATGTGCCCAGCCTGTGGTTACAACTTCCGCATCTCAGCTCCAGAGCGTCTCGCTTTGACCGTTGACCAGGATAGCTTTAAGGAAATGTTCACGGGGATTGACAGTAAGGACCCCCTTAACTTCCCAGGCTACAAGGATAAGTTAGCAGCTGCCAAGGAAAAAACTGGCCTTGATGAAGCTGTTATGACTGGGACTGCTCAGATTGGGGGGCAAGATTTGGCCCTAGCTATCATGGACTCTAACTTTATCATGGCTTCCATGGGGACGGTTGTTGGGGAAAAAATTACCCGACTCTTCGAATATGCAACCGAACACAAGTTGCCAGTTGTCATTTTCACGGCTTCGGGTGGAGCACGAATGCAAGAAGGAATTATGAGTCTTATGCAGATGGCTAAGATTTCAGCAGCGGTTAAACGCCATTCTAATGCTGGCCTCTTTTACCTGACGGTTCTGACTGACCCAACAACTGGTGGGGTTACCGCTTCCTTTGCCATGGAAGGGGACATCATCATCGCTGAACCGCAGACCTTGGTTGGTTTTGCTGGTCGTCGCGTGATTGAGACGACAGTTCGCCAAACCCTGCCGGATGGTTTCCAAAAGGCTGAATTCCTCTTGGAGCACGGCTTTGTTGATGCCATTGTCAAACGGCCAGATATGAAGGCAACCATTGCTAAATTATTAGCCTTTCATGGAGGTGCCAAATGAGTGATGTAGCTCGTATTTTAAAAGAAGCCCGCGATCAAGCACGCATGACAACCCTAGATTATGCCAAGGAAATTTTTGACGATTTCTTTGAACTGCATGGCGACCGCCATTTTGCCGATGATGGGGCTGTTGTTGGTGGCCTTGCGACCTTAAATGGGCGTCCGGTAACCGTTGTAGGTATCCAAAAGGGGAAAAATCTCCAAGACAACCTCAACCGTAACTTTGGCCAACCCAATCCAGATGGCTACCGCAAGGCTCTTCGCCTCATGAAGCAGGCTGAGAAGTTTGGCCGTCCCGTTGTGACCTTTATCAATACAGCTGGTGCTTATCCAGGTATCGGTGCCGAAGAAAGGGGGCAGGGGGAAGCCATTGCCAAAAATCTGATGGAAATGAGTGACCTCAAGGTGCCTATCATCGCCATCATCATTGGTGAAGGGGGCTCTGGCGGAGCTCTGGCCTTGGCAGTTGCCGATAAGGTCTGGATGCTGGAGCACACCATCTATGCCATCCTCAGCCCAGAAGGTTTCGCTTCTATTCTCTGGAAGGATGGCTCTCGGGCAACCGAAGCTGCTGAGTTGATGAAGCTGACGGCCGGTGAACTCTACAATATGGAAGTTATTGACAAGGTTATCCCCGAGCATGGCTACTTTACCAGTGAGATTGTCGAAAATATCAAGACCAGTCTCATTGAAGAACTGGCCCAGCTCAGCAAACTTCCGCTAGACCAATTGCTGGAGAACCGCTACCAACGCTTTAGAAAATACTAAGAGAAAACGAAGGCACTTGATTTTAGTCAAGTGCTTTTTTCATTCTCGAGTGCTATAATGGAGCCATGTTAAAAGCTGTTAATGATTATTTATCCAACCAAGGTGTCAAGTACCTCAAACCTGAGAAGGCTGGGGAGCAAGCCTCTTTTATGCAGGAATTGCGATCTCAAGCTCAGACTGCCCGCCAGGAATTTGCTGAAATCAGTCAGGAACTGGCTGAGCGGGTGGCTCCTTTTGAGCCTGAGCGGGTCAGTCAATGGATGAATCAGGCTCAGATCTGTCGGCCTCATTTCTGGTGCTATTATCGTCTGCCCTCCGATAGTTTAGAAGATGTCGCCCTAGCCATTCGTCTCTACGGTCAAGAGGATGACTTTGGCATTTCGGTGGAGGTCAGTTTTATCGAACGTAAGAAGTCTGACCAAACTCTGGCCAAGCAGGCCAAGGTCTTGGACCTACCGCTTGAAGAAGGTCTCTATTATTGGGTGCAAAAGGATGGACAGAGTCGTCGAGTTGAAGGAGGCGAAGACAATCGTCAAGCCCTGAAAGAGGCCCTAAATCAAGGGGAGGTTCGGAAGGTCTTGGTTAAGGCAGATATTCCCATTGAGACATCAGGTTCAAAGGGAGCCCTGGTCTCTCAGCTGGCTAAGGACTTTGACCGTCTCCTGCCCTACTATCAAATCACAAAATCTTAAAGCTAAAAAGCCAAGCAAAATTTCTCTTGCTTGGCTTTTAGCTTATCTTGTAGCTGAGCAAATTGTCCTGCGGTTCCTGAATTTCGCTGAGAAAGTAGGTGATTGCTGTGGAGTTTATCTACGGCTCCTGACCTTTTATGGGCTAGGACTCTCGCTTCTTTTCTACCTTTCTTTCAGGAGGTTCTTAGTCGGCCTTGATAACTTCGAGGCCACCCATGTATGGACGAAGGGCTTCTGGAATAGTGATAGAGCCATCTTCATTTTGGTAGTTTTCTAGGATAGCCGCAACCGTCCGGCCGACAGCTAGGCCAGAACCGTTGAGGGTGTGGAGGAGTTTAACCTTACCGTCGGCCTCATCACGGTAACGGATTTGGGCCCGACGGGCTTGGAAATCTTCACAATTTGAACAGGAAGAAATTTCCCGGTAGGTATTTTGGGCGGGAATCCAAACTTCCACATCGTAGGTCTTAGCAGCAGAGAAGCCCATATCGCCGGTACAGAGGGTAATAACGCGGTAGGGCAGGTCTAGTTTTTGCAGGATATTTTCGGCATTGGCAGTCATTTTCTCCAATTCGTCATAGGAGGTCTCAGGTTTTGCGAACTTGACCATTTCAACCTTGTGGAATTGGTGGAGACGAATCAGGCCTCGGGTATCACGACCAGCAGAACCAGCTTCGGAGCGGAAGGATGGACTCATAGCTGTGAAGTAAACCGGCATATCCTTACCGTCAATGATTTCTCCGCGGTAGTAGTTGGTGAGAGGAACTTCAGCAGTTGGGATGAGAACATAGTCAGAATCGGCCAATTCGAAGGTATCTTCCTTGAATTTTGGATATTGACCAGTACCAAACATAGAATCATGGTTGACCATGTAAGGGGGGATGACTTCGGTGTAGCCTTCCTTGGCATGCTCGTCCAACATAAAGTTGTAGATGGCCCTTTCCAAACGAGCCCCTAGGCCTTTGTAGAAGAGAAAGCGCGAACCAGTCACCTTAGCACCGCGTTCCCAGTCAAGAATATCCAGGTCTTCTCCCAAGTCCCAATGGGGCTTGACATCAAAGTCAAACTTGCGGGGAGTTCCCCAGCGGCGGACTTCGACATTGTCGTCCTCGTCAGCTCCAACGGGGACATCAGCGTGAGGCATATTAGGCAGGGTAACTACGATGTCATTGAGTTCTTGATCAACCTCAGCCAGTTGGGCATCTAGGTTCTTGATTTGGCTGGAGACCTTTTGCATTTCAGCAATTTGTTCAGAAGCATCTTCTTTATTGCGTTTGGCCTGGGCAATAGCAGTAGAAGCAACATTGCGGTGAGCCTTGAGTTCTTCGGATTTGACCAAGAGGTCGCGGCGTTTAACGTCCAGTTCCTTGAGCTGGTCCAGAGTCTCTGCCTTGACACCGCGATTGGCCAAGTTTTTAGCCACATCGTCAAAATTTTGGCGGATACGTTTTAAATCTAACATAGATCCTTCTTTCTAAAAATAAAACACAGCCAAGTTTTCGTTGGAGTGCCTGGGGCACGGTTCCATCCAACTTCACTTGCTGTGCACTTGATTGCTATTAAATTAGGTAATTAAACGGTAGAATTTCAATCAGCCCCTCTATCTGCTCGCAGCCACCGCAGACTTTCTGGAAAAGGTAAGCTCACCTACTTATCCGTTGCGATTATTATACCTGATTTTGGGAAAAATGTAAATGTGAGCGTGACTGTTTTGCTTGACTGCAAAATATAACTATGTTATCCTGACACTAATCTTATAGATAACGTTGTTATCTATAGAAAGGGAAGGCTTTCCATGAAAAAAGAGAGCACACACGACCGCATTTTGGAGCAGACGCTTACTTTGATTCGTCAGCAGGGTTATCAGAATATCACCCTGCGGCAGCTGACCGCGCAGCTGAATGTGACGACAGGAGCCTTTTATAAGGCCTTTAAGGATAAGGAAGAACTTTATTACCAGGCTTGGCTGCTGGAGTCCAAGCGGCAGGATGAGCGGTGGCAGGCGGCTTATCTGAGTCAGATCGAGAGTCCGTTGGACGGGCTTTGGACCATTGGCCTTTTCTTCCTGTCTGAGTATGAAAGCGATACCAAGATGATGGACTTTCTCTTCTTTAATCCGGTAGCTATCAAAACCTACCGGCAAGGTCTTTTACTTGCCGTTGGAGAGCGGGCAGTGGCCTATATTGAAACCTTGCCTATTGCTGATGCTGAAGAAAAGCAGCGTCTCTTGCTTAAGCTGAATGCTTTTATCTCGGGCTATGGCCATTTCATTTCGAGCGGGGTGGAAACGTTTGACGAAGCTGTCTATCGTTC
This sequence comes from Streptococcus sobrinus DSM 20742 = ATCC 33478, assembly GCF_000686605.1. Taxonomy (GTDB): domain Bacteria; phylum Bacillota; class Bacilli; order Lactobacillales; family Streptococcaceae; genus Streptococcus; species Streptococcus sobrinus. The sequence goes on from NZ_JMLC01000005.1 coordinate 104,568, forward strand.
TCTCTTTGAAGATATATTAGGAGGTTACCGCTATGACTAAGACACTGATTATTTATGCACATCCCTATGAAAAAAGCTTTAACCATGCGATTTTGCAGCAGGTTGAAGCACTTTTGGTACAAAAGGCTTCTCCTTACGAGGTAATTGATCTGTATGAAGATGGTTTCAACCCAGCCTACAGCAAGGAGGAGCTGGCACTGTTTAATAAAGGACAGGCTCTTGATCCGCTGGTCTTCAAGTATCAAGAAGCTCTGGCAGCCTGCAGTCGGCTTATCATGATCTTTCCTGTCTGGTGGGCTGATATGCCTGCTATTGTCAAAGGCTTTGAAGATAAGGTCTTTTTAAAGAACAAGATTTACCAAGAGACTAAGACCCGTCGCTTGGTCGGCCGGCTGACCAATATTCGCGAGGTACTTGTTCTGACGACATCAGCGGCTCCGACCTTTTACCTCAAGCTCTTTTGTGGCAATGTCATTAAAAAAGCTATGCTGGGGCACACCTTCAAGGCCATAGGTGCTAGCCGCAGAAAATGGCTTAATTTCGGTAATATAGGCGTTTCTACAGCCGAGCAGCGGCAGGCCTTTTTAGATAAACTGGCCAATAAGATTTGAGCTGCTTATGAGTTATTGAAGAAAGGAAAATTCATATTATATTTAAAACGCATCAGCAAGATCTATCAAACAGGCAGTAAAAAAAAGAAAGCCTTGGATGATATTTCCATCAATTTTAGAAGCAATGAATTCGTATCTATCCTAGGGCAATCAGGTTCCAGAAAGACCACCATGCTCAATATTATTGGCGACCTTGACAATACCCCAGCGGGGACTTGGTTATTAATGGGAAGTCAACTAAAGAATTTAAAGACCGTGATTGGGATGCTTATCGTAATCACGATCTTTCAGTCCTATAACCTGATTGTTCGTCAGACAGCTGTCAGCAATGTTGAAATGCTGCTGACCTTATCAGGTGTATCAAAGGTTGAGCGTCATCAGCGTGCCTTGGTTAATAACCCTGAAATCCTCTCGGCGACACCGCGGTTGGCAAGGAAACTGGCCACAGCATCAAAGTCATTACAAATGTGTTTAATATCTAACCTCAGTTCCTCCAAATAGATAAATAAAGTAACTGAGATAGCTTACTTTAAATCGTCCTTGCTGATGGCTACAAACAGGATGATGAGGCAAATCAGCCAAGCCGCATTCAAACGGTAGATCATAGATAGCTAGGAAGTCCGCAGGATAAATCTTTTGAAAGTCGGTCATCTTTGCAAGCACAGATTGCTCATTGGCTGAGGTAAAGAGCATCTCTACAACAGTTTCTTCAGTTTCTACAAATGCGTGAACGATAATCTTAATCATCACAATCCCTTAGCTATGAAAAAAGCACAGTATGTTAACTGCTGGTTTTATCCAGCTTCACTTGCTGTGCACTTGATTGCTATGTAATTGAGTGATAAACGGTAGAATTTCAGTCAGCCTCTTTATCTGCTCGCAGCACCCGCAGACTTTCTGGAAAAGGCGAGCCCACCTACTTATCCGTTGTCACCATTATATAAGAAAAGCCTCTAATTGTAAAGACTGGCTGTCGGTTGACCTAGCCTGAAACGGGGTGTTGGCTAATCTGTCTCTAACCGAGCCTTGTCTTCTGCTCGTCTGATTTTCAGCCTATTTCTGATAGCTTGGCTCCCTCATAAGAAAAGCTTCTGATAAGCCAGAAGGCAAGTCAACGAAGACCAGAAATCTGGCGAGACATCCTGCCTAATTTTTTTATCTTGCTGAGTTTCTCAGATTTAACCTTTCTTTTTAAAGAGGCCTGTGATACTCCCCCAAAACTTCTGCCAGAGAGTAGGAAGACGAACGATTTTATCGTTGCCAACCTTTTCGCGAGCAGCTTTGAGAATCTTACCCGAGTCCTTGGAGGCAAAGAGGAATTTTCCTTGATTGGTAAAGACCTGGAAATGTCGGCTAACCTTACGTCCTGAGACATTAGCCCCGATTTTTTCCACAGAAGTCCAAGGAATCTGGATATTATCCTCGGGATTACTGTCATTGTAAAACTCTAGGGCCTTGTCACCAATCATATACTTGCCGACCTTATTGCCCATGCCCATATAAAATACTCCAGTTGTGGTCACGTTGACCTTGCTGTTGAGTGATTGTGCCATAGTTCCTACCTTTATGTTTTTTTCTATTATACCATAAGAAAAAGAGGACCGAAGCCCTCCTTTTGTCCTGTTAAAGATGAATTACATGATTCCGATAACGTGGAAGACAACACCGATAACAAAGAGACCGATAATCATTACGATTGGAGAAACCTTCTTCTTAAGCAACCACATACAAAGAAGAGTAAGTAGTAGACCTAGAAGTCCTGGAATCAATGCGTCTAACTGCATTTGAATAGAGTTAGCCTTCATTTGTCCAAGATTGAGGTTATTGCTAAAGCCTTCAATGGCTTCCTTCAATTTTGCACCAGTAATGGATCCTTTTGGCAAAGCGACAAATGTTTGACCATTATCGTTCGTCAATTTTTGAGCCTGTAGGTCGATCGTCATCTTGACACTTACCCAACGTTCAACCAGGGCAGCCAAGATAAACATACCCAAGATTGATGCTCCTTTGGTGATGTCTTGAAGGATACCACCAGAGAGGTCTTTAGTGATTTCAGAACCAGCCTTGTAACCCAGCTCTTGAGTGTACCAAAGGAAGGCCATCCGAATGATGTTCCATCCAAAGAAGAAAATGAGTGGGCCCAAGATATTACCTGAAGTTGCAATCGAAGCACCGAGGGCACCCAAGATAGGACGAACTGTAAACCAGAAGACTGGGTCACCGATACCGGCCAAAGGTCCCATCATACCGATTTTAACCCCTTGGATTGCGGTATCATCGATTTCAGCCCCATTTGCTTTTTCTTCTTCCAAAGCGAGGGTAACCCCAAGGATTGGAGCAGCTACGTAAGGGTGAGTATTGAAGAATTCCAAGTGCCGTTCCAAAGCAGCGGAACGTTCTTCTTCAGATTTATAAAGTTTCTTAATGGCTGGGATTAAGGCATAGGCCCAACCCAAGTTTTGCATCCGTTCATAGTTCCATGACCCTTGCAAGAAAGTGGAACGCCACCAAACTTTACGACGGTCAGATTGTGATAATTGAATTCTTTCTGCCATGATGATGCTCCTTTCTAATAATTTTCCAAAATGTCACCGATAGGGTCACCTGAACCACCACCGAAATTACCGCCTGATGAACTACCACTGCCACCTTGTTTTGAAAGGTTGAGGTAGATGAGTGCAATAGCGACACCGATTGCACCGAGGGCAATAAGAGTAAGTTTAGAAAGAGCAGCAAAGACGAAACCAAGGACAAAGAATGGCCAGGTTTCACGGCTTGCCATCATGTTGATAACCATGGCGTAACCAACGGCTACGACCATACCACCACCGATTTGCATACCATCTGACAACCAGTTAGGAATGGCATTGAGGGCACCCTTAACAGCGTCAGTTGGCAAGAAGAGAAGAAGTCCAATTGGCACAGCAATACGCAGACCTTGCAGAAGAAGGGCTGTAAAGTGAGAACGTTCAACGGCCCGGATATTACCCTTTCTGGCAGCGGCATCGGCACCGTGGACGATACCAACTGAGAGGGTCCGAACAATCATAGTCAGAGCAAGTCCAGCAACAGCAAGTGGGATAGCTGTACTATAGGCAATAGTGATACCTTTTTGGGTGAAGTTTTCACTCTTAACCAAAAGTACCGCAGCCGCTGTAGATGCAAGCGCTACGTCGGGAGCTACCGCAGCCCCGATGTTAGCCCAACCAAGAGCCAACATTTGTAGTGTACCACCAAGAATGATAGCTTCTGTTGGGTGGCCAGTGGCTAACCCAATCAAGGTACAAGCTACCAAGGGTTGGTGGAATTGGAATTGGTCCAAGATACCATCAAGACCTGCTAAAAAGGCAATGATGAGGACCAAAATAATAGAAATAATAGACATTATTCTAGTTCCTTTCGTTTCTATCTCTAAAGTTAACTATTGAATGTGAGCTTTTTCAATCAGGTCAAACAAATCTTTCTTAGAATCGTTTGGCACCTTACGCACGTCGAATTTAACACCCAGGTCACGCAATTTTTCAAAGGTTGCCACATCGTCTTTGTCCATAGACAAAACGTTGTTGACAACAGTCTTACCAGTTGAGTGAGCCATTGAACCGACATTAAGTTCTTTGATTGGCACGCCACCTTCGATAGCTTCAAGAGCTTCTTGTGGGGTTTCAAACAAGATCAGTGCGTGCGTATTACCGAAGCGAGGGTCCTTAGCGGCTTCAATCAATTTCTTGATTGGAACAACATTGGCCTTGACACCATTTGGTGCTGCCTGCTTAATCAAGCTCTTACGCAAGTCATCTTTAGCAACCGCATCGGATGCAACAATAATCCGATTAGCCTTAGAAGCAGGTGTCCAGCCTGTCGCAACTTGGCCGTGCAGGAGACGCGTGTCCACCCGTGCCAAATTGATTTTAAGCTTACCATCTCCAATGACAGTTCCTTCTGGAATAGCGCCGGAAGGATGCTGTCCAACTGAAGCCGCAGCAGTAGCTGCTGGATCTTCCTCAACGGGGTCAAGCTCTTCAGGAAGCGGCTTGATTCCACCTTTTGCTTCCTTGATGATGTTTGCCGCTACTTGATCGACACCTGCATCAGCCGCCATCATGCGTTCTGTGTAGGCTTGGATCAGCATTGGCAAGTTTAGTCCTGTGATGATAGCCATCTTGCGATCGCTCAATTCACCCATAACGCGACTAGCTTGGTTAAATGGTGAACCTGACCAAAGGTCAGCTAGGACTAGGATTTCATCGTCAGCCTCAAATTGTGCGATAGCATCATTGAAGTGTCCATACAAATCATCAGGTCCTTCGTTTGGCATGAAGGTTACAACTTGAACCTTCTCTTGCTCACCAAAAATCATGGAGCCAGATTGGTGGATACCTTCAGCGAATTTACCGTGGCTGGCAATAATAATACCGATACCCATTCTTGAATTTCCTCCTTTATTATTAGTTGCCCCTCTTCCACATAAATCTCTCCCTCAGACTTTTCTTCATAGAATTAGGACAGTCAAGAACACTATAATTGTAAAACGCTTTCAGGGAAAAGTCAAGCTAATTTTTTCAAAAAACTGCAAACATTTTCAAAAAATATCATTTTCTATCGTTAATTCTTTCATTTTCAAGTATTGCTGCCATCAATTCTGACCTTGTCAACTTAAGGTTGAAGCCTTTATCTAGCGCTTTTGAACAAAAAAAGAGGGTGAGAAAACCGCTTAGATTTTCTCACCCTCTTATGATTTTATTTTTTCTTGGCAATGAGTCGGACAAGATTTTTAAAGCGTTGTTTTAAAATTGTTCCGACACCCTGTGCCCTCCTCAGACTTTCACGAGGAATCCGTTTTTGAATAGCTTTGATGGTCTCACGGCTTTTACGACTTGAAAAGCGTAAGTTCCCATTGTGCTTGGTACGGATTTCAAAACGTGGGATGTATCTACCCCCAAAGTAAATGTCAACAATGACATAGGTTACTTCAGTCCAAGGAATTTGAATATAATCCCGCAACTTGGTATCGTTGTAAAATTCAAAGGCCTGATCGCCAACCATGATATTGCCGTAAATCGGACCTTCACGGAACCAAGTTCCCTTAGAGGTTATATCCATCTTTGTATTCAGCGATTGAACCATAGACTGTCTCCGCTTAGATTAAACCGATGACATGAACTACAATTGCTACAACAAAGATTCCCAAAATAATGATAATTGGAGAGACTCTCTTCTTAAGCAGGTACATACACAGGAAGGTCAGACCAAGAGCTGCGAGACCAGGAATCAACGAATCTAAGTTATCTTGAAGTGTGGTAACCTTGTTGATATCAAGAGATTTTCCCTTGCCCAAATTGTACTGGGTCAGAGCTTCTTTAATCCCCTTAACGCCAGCAGGAAGTTTATCCCATTCAATATAAGCACCAGACTGTTGTTTAACGGTAGAAACAACTGGGGTAAAGGTGATGGTTACCCAGCGTTCGATAAGGGATCCGATAACAAACATCCCCATCATAGAAGCTCCACGGGTTACTTGTTGGAGCAGATTACCTGAGACGTCATCGGTAATGGCAGTCCCTGCTCGGTAACCAAATTCTTGACCATACCATTTAACAACAAAGGCCATGACATTCCAAAGTACATAGAAGAGAATTGGGCCTAGGACATTACCAGAAACAGCCAAACTAGCTCCCAATGAAAGAAGGATTGGACGAAGGGTAAACCAGAAGAGGGGGTCGCCGGCACCAGCCAGAGGTCCCATCATACCAACCTTGACCCCACTGATGGCAGCATCATCAACCTTGGCTCCGTTAGCACGATCTTCTTCTAGTGCTAGGGTAACCCCAAAGATTGGGTTAGCCATGAAGGGGTGGGTATTGAAGAATTCCAAGTGACGCTTAAGGGCAGCTGCTCGGTCTTCTTTAGACTTGTAGAGTTTTCTGATGGCAGGGATAAAGGTATAAGCCACCCCACCATTTTGCATCCGTTCGTAGTTGAAAGAACTCAAAAGGAAGTAAGAGCGGATGAATGTTTTAAAGCGATCTGATTTTGTCAGAGTAATTTTATTATTATCAGCCATTATAGTTCCTCCTCATTAAAAGTCTTCCAAAATTTCGCCGAGTGGGTCGCCAGAGCCACCGCCTTCGCCAGAGCCACCACCATTGGAGCCACTGCCTTCAAGGGCAAGGAAGAGAAGGGCTAGGCAGGCACCGATGATACCCAAACTAATCAAAGTGAGCTGACTGATAGCAGCGAGGGCAAAACCGAGGAAGAAGAAAGGCCATACTTCACGACTAGACATCATGTTGATAACCATGGCATAACCTACGGCTACGACCATACCACCACCAAGAGTCATACCGTCTGACAACCAGCTAGGGATTGACTCTAGGCCGCCACGAACCATGTGAGCAGGCAAGAGCATGAGCAAGAGGGCAGGAATAGCAACCCGCAGACCTTGCAGAGCCATACCAATAAAGTGCCATCTTTGGATACCAGCGATATTAGCAGACTCAGCTAGGCTGTCCATGATGTGGGCAATGAAGGAAGCAATTGTCCGGACGAACATGGTAAGAGCAAGACCGGCAACAGCTAGGGGAACAGCAAGCCCGATGGCAGTCCCGATTCCCTTGGATCCTTGACCACCAAGAAGTAGGATAATGGTAGAGGCAACGGCTGCTAGAGAAGCATCTGGCGCCATGGCTGCACCAACGTTAGCCCAGCCCATGGTGATGAGTTGCAAGCTACCACCCAGCATAACACCTAGTTCTAGATTCCCCATTACCAATCCGATAAGGGAACAGGCCACAACAGGCTGGTAGGTTTCAATTTGGTCGTTAACAGAGCTACATCCGATGATGAAGGCAACCAGAACGACTAGAACGATTTGAACTATATTCATTTATCTATCCTCCGAGATCAATTTTGTTCGGCCAATTTCTTTTCAGCCGACTGAATGAGGCTATCAATGTTGGCAGGGCTATCACTTGGTACACCGCGAACGTCGAATTTCACACCCAGATTTTGCAATTCCTTAATGGCATCAACGTCAGTTTGGTCAAATGATAGGGCCTTGGTAACATTAACCTTACCTTCCTTATAGGCTGAAGAACCGAGGTTAATTTCTTTAACCTCAACCCCAGCCTTGATGGCAGCAAGGGCATCTTCAACAGATTCAAAAAGAAGCATGGCCCTGGTATCACCGAAGCGAGGGTCATTGTTGGCTTTGACCATGTTTTCAATGGGAATAACATTGACCATAACCCCGTTTGGAGCGGCTTGCTTGATCATATTGGTCCGCAGTTTATCGTGGCAAACTGTGTCAGAGACGACGATAATCCGATTTGGATTAGTTGAGTGAGTCCAACCTGTGGCAACTTGTCCGTGAAGCAGACGAGTGTCTACGCGGGCTAAAACATAGTCAATCTTACCATCTCCCAAGACCGTTCCTTCTGGAATGCTACCTTTTGGAACTGATGCTTCTGCAGGTGCTGGGCTAGTCGTTTCCTGCTCAGGGGTCAGATCTTGAGGAAGAATCTTAACCCCTTCTTTTGTCTCCTTGTAGATGTTGGCAACAACAGCCTCAACCCCAGCATCCGCCGCCATCATACGCTCAGTATAGGCTTGGATTAGCATAGGCAAGTTGAGACCGGTCATGATAACTATCTTCCGCTCAGGGTTTTCTTCCATCAAGCGACTAGCTTGGTTGAAGGGAGAGCCAGACCAGAGGTCAGCAAGGACAAGGATTTCATCGTCAGCCTCGAACTTTGCGACGGCATCCTGAAAATGTCCATAGAGGTCGTCAGGTCCTTCATTTGGCATGAAAGTGACAACCTGGACCTTTTCTTGCTCTCCGAAAATCATTGAGCCAGATTGGTGGATACCTTCAGCAAACTTCCCGTGGCTGGCAATAATAATACCGATACCCATTCTTGATTTTCCTCCTTTTGATATTAGTTTTCCCCCGAAAGGCCTTACAAGCCATTAAAATCGGGGGTTCAAGAACACTTCTATTATAAACGTAATTTTCGGAAAAATCTATACATTTTCAAAAATTTTCAAGGTTCAGAAATTTTTCGGGTTAGAACTGATGTTGTCTCCTAATAAGAACAGGCAAGCTTTTTTCGCTATCCCGCCCTAGGCCTGGCCTTTTGGGGATTGATGAAACTTTTCAGAATTCTGAAATCAGAGGGATAAAATGTGACTGGAAATTGAAAATGGACTCGGAGAAGTCCGATTCGGTCTGGCCTAGCCCTCAAGCTATGAGGAAATCGTCTCTTGACTAGCGAAAAATTTGTTTCCTCCCCACCCTAGAAAACTGGGAGGAATGGATAAAAAAAGCCCATAAGAAATAGAATTCTTATGAGCATTCTTGTAAGAGTCATTTGTTTGTTGAGCCTGCCTTAAAGAAGCAGTTGGGCCAACTGCTTGGCAACGCCATCTTCTTCATTAGTGAATTTGGTCATGGCATCGGCATAGGGAAGAAGGGTATCGCTGGCATTTTTCATGGCGAAGCCTTGTCCCGCATAGGCCAGCATCTCAGTATCATTATGTTCATCACCAAAGGCAATCAGGTCCTGAGGGGACTTGCGCAGGCGCTCCAGTAGGTGTTTGAGAGCAAAGGCCTTATTGACCCCCTTGGGCGAAAATTCCAAGATATTGAGAGGGCCACCCCAGGAGTCCACTTCCAGTTGGTTGTCGAAGTGTTGGCGGATTTCATCGGCTAGGAGGTACTTGTCAGCCGCATGAGTCTGCATGAGCAGGGCATTGGGATCGCGCGTGATTTTCTCAGGCTTGAGTTCCATCTTGTCAATAATTCTTGGCACGCCAAAGATTTCCGGTGGAATCAGCTGGCGATTGTCCATGGTAATATAGAAGTTTTTGCGATATTCGCTAGCCAGGAAGTCTGTTTCAAAGGCCTGGTAGTGGTCCAAAACATCAAAGAGGAAGTCTTTATCAATCTTCATGCTAAGCTCACCGGCCCACTTGCTTTCAGGAATATGGGTCAGGGCACCGTTAAAATTAATCATGGGTCCACCTAGGCCTAGGCGCTTGTATGCAGAAATGGACATACGATAAGGTCGTCCAGTGACAATGACGACCTGATGCCCTTGTGCAGCCACCTGCTTGAGGGTATTTACTGTATAGTCGGAGATGGTATTATCACTGCGTAAGAGTGTCCCATCTAAATCTAAAGCAATAATCTTTTTAGTCATAAGCTTTATTATAGCAGATTAGGCAAAAACAGGATCGGAAATTACCTACTTTCAATTATAGCTGTTTTTGACAATTTTAAGGAAGAGTACTACTATAAATGTGCTAATTTTCAAAAAATTCAAAAAGCTGCTTTAGCTTTTTCTATTTGGTTAGCAGGGAGTTTAAGTCATTAAACGATAAGGAGATTTTAATATGAATAAATTGCAAGAATAAGTGCAACATTTACTTGAACTCATCCTCTAGAGCTTCACTAGCAGTTCTGTAAGCTAAACATTTTCGTGGTCGGTGATTGATATCATATAAAGCCTTGTTCAAAACCTCATCAGAGATAGCGGCTAAATCTGTTTTCTTTGGGAAATATTCTCTTAGTAAGCCATTTGCGTTTTCATTGCTTCCTCTCTGCCAGGATGAATAGGCGTCCGCAAAGAAAAAGGAAATTCCTAAATTCTCTACCAGAGGATAGCAGGCAAACTCTTTTCCCCTGTCTGAAGTGAAGGTTTTAAGAGCCTCTTTTGGAAATAGCTTACAAAG
>NZ_JMLC01000006.1 GCF_000686605.1 Streptococcus sobrinus DSM 20742 = ATCC 33478
CGTACTGTTCCTGTGCTAAGGCTGCGGAATAACCATTTTGGCATCGTCTTAACTCTCTTGAAATAGTAGACTTATGGACGCCAAGTTTATTTGCAATTTGGCAAGGTTTCAAACCTAATTCTAAGTAGGTTTCTATCTTTATTCGGTCGGTTATGGTAAGATGGGAGTAGCTCATAGTTTTTCCTCGGGTTCTGTTTGTGTGGTTACTTACAGTTTACACCAATGAAACGCTATGAGTTTTTTTGTTGCACTATATTTTACAATTTATCAGACACAAAAATTTTATATATAATTTATCTATGATTTCGGTTTTGACCATAATAATGTATAGCCAAGGAGGGATAAAGCTGGCTATGCAAACATTTGCAATCTATTATTTTGTTATTCCTCTTATGAGCATGTATTATGCAGATGCGACATCTGGTATCAGGAAAATGTACAACTTATTAAGAGTTAGTTTGTATAGAGAAATGAGTTCTCTTTTATTGAGCTTAGCCATTATTTTTTGCCCCAAATCGTCGTCTGTTATTTATTTGTAGGCAAATATGAGACTGTTCGATTAAGTGTTTTAGTCTTTGTGGCTGCTTTACTTATGGGACTGTTATTTCCAAAATCAAGAGGTAACGTAAATGAAGCGGTATCAAGTATACTAGTATTTTTAATTATTATACTGGCTTATGTAGTTTTTAAAATTAATGACTTGATTTACCCAACAGTGCTGCTATTTCTTTTAGTAACTAGTATAGTATTGAGGCAAGAAATGAGAGGGTGACTATGACAATGATAGAAATTTTCAATTCTTTAAAACGCACAATCATTAGTTTTTTGATTTTATTTACATTAGACCTCCTGATTGAGCTATTTCAGATCAGTCAGTCGGGTAAAGTTATTACATTATTTGGAGTGGTTATCAAAAGCAAATTTACAAATAAAGAATTACTACAAACATTTTCACTTCATTACCGAATGGTATTAGCTTTGCTCGTCGTTCTCTTTTTAAATTTAATCTATACATGGATTATACATCACCGTAAAATAAGCAAGGAAAGAAAAGGATAATGACGTTAAACCTAGCAAGTATCTTAATCCAAGTAATTTTACTCAGCACCTCTCTAGTTATGCATGAATTGTGTCATTATCTAGTGGCCAAACTTTTAGGTTATCAGCCGGGATTCAATTTTGAAAAGTTCCTTTCTCTAACGGTATCTTATGTTAATAAAGGAAATGCCTTAAAAAATAGCCTTATATCAGCGTCGGCTCCTGTTACTTTGTTTTTTATTGGTTTGATGATTCCCAATAAAATAATAGTCCTTTCGCTATTTAAATTTGCCTGTTTATTAAATATTTTTCATTTAATGCCTTTTTGCAACGATGGCCAAGTTATATTCGTGTCACTTCTTAGCTTATTGAAAAGAGGTATCAAGCAATGAAGCACAAATTTTTTTACATATCTTGCTTTGTAATGATATGCAGTTTCATATTTGGATATTTTCATTTTGTTCTCTCTAACCAAACACCCAGCAATATCAATGAAAAACAATATTATTATAAGACTTCACCACATGAAGTTATTTCTAAACTTACCGACAATAAAAGGGGAGTATACTATTTTGGATTTCCATCATGTCCGTGGTGTGCAGAAATTAGACCAGTTTTTAATGATGTACTAAAGGAATGTACACAAAAATCGTATATGGTTGATACAAAATCAAAAGAGCTTAGTTCTCAGGATTATAAGAAGTTGACAAATTTTTACCATAAATTTTATAAGGATGAACTAACAGTACCCTTCATTGTTTCAATAAATAGTAGAGGGGAGGTTGTAACACATGTAGGGACATTAGAAGGACATGATGCTAGAGCTCGTAAGCTAACTAAAAAAGAAGTAGAGAAACTTCATAAATTACTGGTTAATCTAGTCAAACATACAAAAAACTAGACCTGTATAGTATGGTATCGAATGAATTTCGAAAGCTTAAAAACAGAAGTCCTAAAAAACGCCACCCAATGGGTGGGGTTTTATTAGGCTTTTTGCTATAATAGATGGGAATGTAAAAAGACCCAAGGAGAAAGGAATAAGCCCTGTTAGATAAAGTGGGGGTTTGGGAAACATAATGAAACGTAGTATCTATGCTGGACGTGTTCGCCCTGAACACATCGGAAGACAACTCACTCTTAAAGGTTGGGTGAGTCGCCGTCGTGACTTAGGTGGCTTGATTTTTATTGACCTGCGGGACCGCGAAGGCATTATGCAGCTGGTCATCAACCCAGAGCAAGTATCCAAAGACATCATGAAAAAGGCTGAAAGCCTACGAACGGAGTACGTAATTGAGGTGACAGGAACCGTTCAAGCACGTGAGCAGGCCAATGACAAGCTGGCAACTGGAGCTGTGGAACTGCAGGTCAGCGACTTGGTCATTCTCAACACTTCCAAGACGACTCCTTTTGAAATCAAGGATGATGCGGAAATGACAGATGACAATCGTCTTCGTTATCGCTATCTGGACTTGCGTCGTCCAAGTATGCTCAAGAATCTCAAACTGCGGGCCAAGGTGACCCATAGCGTTCGTAATTACCTAGATGAGTTGGAATTTATTGATGTGGAAACGCCAATGTTGACTAAGTCAACACCAGAAGGGGCGCGTGATTACTTGGTACCAAGTCGGGTTAGCCAAGGTCACTTCTATGCCCTTCCACAAAGTCCACAAATCACCAAGCAGCTACTCATGAATGCTGGTTTTGACCGTTACTATCAAATCGTTAAATGCTTCCGTGATGAAGACTTACGGGGGGACCGTCAACCTGAATTTACACAAATCGACTTGGAAACCTCATTTCTAGATGAGGAAGACATCCAAGAGATTACTGAAGGTCTAATAGCTCGGGTCATGAAGGAAACCAAAGGGATTAATGTGACTATACCCTTCTCTCGTATGACCTACGATGATGCCATGAACAATTATGGCTCTGATAAACCAGATACCCGCTTTGACATGCTTTTACAGGACTTGACAGATACTGTCAAGGGAATTGACTTCAAGGTCTTTGCCCAAGCTCCAGCAGTTAAGGCTATTGTAGTCAAGAATGCGGCGGATAAGTATTCTCGTAAAGCCATTGATAAGTTGACAAATGTGGCAAAACAGTACGGAGCCAAAGGATTGGCCTGGGTCAAGTATCTTGATGGAGAAATGACTGGACCTGTTGCTAAGTTCTTGACAGAGATTGCTGATAAGTTGACAGAACGTTTACAGTTAATTGACAATGATTTGGTCCTCTTTGTTGCAGATAGCTTAGAAGTTGCTAATACCACTCTAGGCGCCCTGCGGATCCTTCTGGCTAAGGAACTAGACCTGATTGACCAAGACCAATTCAACTTCCTTTGGGTGGTTGATTGGCCAATGTTTGAATGGTCAGAGGAAGAGGGTCGCTACATGTCTGCCCACCACCCCTTCACCCTACCAACTCAAGAAACAGCCGACCAGCTTGAAGGAGACCTGTCCAAGGTTAGAGCGGTTGCCTATGATATTGTCCTCAATGGCTATGAATTGGGTGGCGGTAGCTTGCGGATTAACCATAAGGACCTGCAGGAACGCATGCTCAAGGCCCTTGGCTTCAGCCAAGAATCGGCTAACCAGCAGTTTGGTTTCTTGCTAGAAGCCATGGATTACGGTTTCCCACCACATGGGGGACTGGCTATCGGTTTGGACCGCTTTGTTATGATTTTGGCTGGTCAGGACAACATTCGTGAAGTCATCGCCTTCCCCAAGAACAACAAGGCTTCTGACCCAATGACTCAGGCTCCTAGTCTAGTGGCTGAAAAACAATTGGAAGAGTTAGCTCTGCAAGTGCAAGACCATGACTAAAAAAACACAGCCTAAGCGACAAATCAAGTATGCTGTCGGTAGAGCGGCTAAGAAGGTCGGTCTCCTGCATGCAGTTCGCAGTATTTCTCGGGAGAAATATGCAGAGAAGATTTCTGCCTCGCTCTTTTATGGGATTTTATCCAGTATTGCGGTCAATTTCTTCTTTCAACCCGGCCATGTTTATTCCAGCGGGGCGACCGGTCTGGCTCAGGTTCTCTCGGCTCTAAGTGATCGTTTTGTTGGCTTTGTCATTCCGGTTTCGGTGACCTTTTATGCCGTCAACATTCCGCTAATGATTTTAGCTTGGTTCAATCTGGGCCATCGTTTTACGATTTTTACCTTTATCACGGTAACCATCAGTTCCTTCTTTATCCAAATCATGCCCCAGATTACCCTGACCAGTGATCCCCTGATTAATGCCATTTTTGGTGGTCTGGTCATGGGAACGGGGATTGGATATGGTCTGAGGTCGCGGATTTCTAGCGGGGGAACTGACATTGTCAGCCTCTATATCCGTAAGAAAACGGGGCGGGCTGTCGGCAGTATCTCCCTCATGGTCAATGGAACCATCATGATATTTGCTGGTCTCCTCTTCGGCTGGCAGTATGCCCTTTATTCCATGGTGACCATCTTTGTCTCCAGTCGGATGACAGATGCCATTTTCACCAAGCAAAAGAAGATGCAGGCCACGATTATTACCAGCCAGCCTGAACGAGTAACCAAGCAAATTCATAAGCGACTGCACCGGGGCGTGACCCAAATTAATGATGCCGAAGGTACCTATAACCATGAGAAAAAGGCAGTGCTAATTGCTATTATCACCCGAGAAGAATTTAATGATTTCAAATATGTCATGCGTAAAGCTGACCCCAAGGCTTTCGTTTCCGTGGCCGAGGATGTTCATATCCTGGGACGTTTTGTGGAAGATGACTAGAATAATACTCTTCGAAAATCTCAAGATACATCAAGCAAAGCGTAATCAGCTTTTCTTTTCTCGAGTCACCTGGTTAACTCACTTTGCCGTGCTTCAGTACAGTCTGCAGTTCGAACGACACCTCATATAAGTCTCGTTTCTACCAACTTTATGAGGTTAGTGAAGAAACTAGTCAGTCAACCATAGTTGCTGACGTTCTATTAGTTAAACGATAGTTTTCACTAATAGATGGTTCTTTCTTCGTCTGTTTTCAATTTTCATATAAGTACAAAATAGGACTATCGGATTTTTCGATGGTCTTAAAAGTTTCCTTCTAGGCTACAATAAAGGCTTTTCAGTTACATAATAAAAAGTGCTCTAATAAGTAAGTGTCTGTAGCAACTATAATTTCATCTATTTAGGATATTTTTAATTGAAGGTTAATTAAAATGAAAGAAAATTATACATCAGATTTCAAAAACATTACACAATTATTGATTTTTAAATTTTAACCTTTAATTTTTTGAAAAAAATATTAAAATGAAGATACTAGTCGACTAGTAAAATAATTTTAAAGGAGAATGTTTATGAATTCTTTAGCTTTTGAACAATTTGAACTTATGGACACTGAAATGCTTGCTAGCATTGAAGGTGGAGTCAATTGGGATCGTGTCTTCGGTGGTGCTACAGTTTATGGTGCAGCAACTATGGCCGTTTGTATGGCTACTGGTCCAATTGGTTGGGGAGCAGGAGCAGCTTATCTAGGTCTTTGTGCAGCTTCAGGTGCCTACATTGGTTATGGTCTAGCAAGCTAAGCATCTGTTAAATCAATCTACGTTTTGAGGTGGTTATCGTGAGAAGAAAAAGTTCTTTTATTATTTGTACAGCTTTGATCATTATAGCAAATGGTCTTATGATATCAGTAATTAACAATGGTGAAGAGAAACTTTCAAACCTGCTTGTCATAGCACTTGCATTGCTTTGTTTCCCAGGATTTTTGTGGGCAATTAACAATGAAATGACTTCACTTATCAGGCTTGAATCCTCATTATTGCTTCTTCTCGCTGTTCTCTCCATCATGCGTTTAATTAACAGAATTGATCCTTTTCCTGATATGGTGAACGCCCCTGTAGCTCTTGTAGCTTTCGGTTTGACGACTTTGCTACTGGTTGCTGGAATTGCCAGATGGATCAGCAAAAATAAGAGGGATTGATTCACTAAAAACTTAAGCGAGACTAAGGTCTACTTTGAAACTGTCCATTGATCTGAGACAAACTTCATTTGAGGTTTGTCTTTTTTTGAGTCCATTCAATACGATAGAAAGTTAGACATGAATTCATAAGAAAAGCCCAGAGAAGATCGTTAATAAATCAAGAATCTTCTCTGGGATGATTGGTGGTATTTTAAGTTCTTATAAGCTCTAGTTTACATTTCATCTGGTGCATCCACGCCCAGAAGATGCAGGGCTTCTTTGAGAACCAGTGCCGTTGTATAGCTGAGAGCTAGACGTCTGTCACGCTCTGGACTCTGGTCCAAGATACGATTGTGGGCATAGTATTTATTGAAAGCCTGAGCTAGGCTGATGGCAAACTTAGCAATAATAGAGGGCTCGAAATTGTCGGCTGCCCGCTTGATAGTAGCAGGGAAGTTTTGAATCAGCTTGATAATTTCCCAGCTTTCAGCATCATCTAAATAGTAGCCGACAGCTGGATCGGCCTTAAAGTTGGCCTTGCGAAGGATGGATTGAATACGAGCATAGGCGTATTGGACATAGGGGCCAGTTTCCCCTTCAAAGGAAACCATGGCATCAAGGTCAAAGTCGTAACCGTTGAGGCGGTCGGTTTTGAGGTCATAGAACTTGATAGCTCCGACACCGACTGCCTGAGCGACGGCCTCCTTGCTTGGTAAATCAGGGTTCTTGGCTTCAATCTGGTCACCAGCCCGCTTGATGGCTTCGGCGATAGTTGGTTCCAAGAGGATGACATTGCCCTTGCGGGTCGAGAGTTTCTTACCATCCTTGGTCACTAGGCCAAAAGGTACATGGGTAATGTCATCTGACCAGTCGTAGCCCATCTCTTTGAGGACGGCCTTGAGCTGTTTGAAGTGAGCAGCTTGCTCGTTGCCAACCACGTAGATGGATTTGGCAAAATCATAGGTCCGCTTGCGGTAGATGGCTGCAGCTAGGTCCCGAGTGATGTAGAGGGTAGCCCCATCTGATTTCTTAATCAGGGCCGGATTTTCAATGCCATATTTATCTAGCTTAACAACCTGAGCCCCTTGAGATTCCTCAAGGAGCCCCTTGTCCTCAAGGATAGAAACGACTTCATCCATCTTGTCGTTGTAGAAAGCTTCTCCATTGTAGCTATCGAATTGGACATCCAACTGGTCGTAGAGACGGTTGAATTCGACCAGGCTCTCGTTGCGGAACCATTGCCAGAGACTGATAGCCTCCTGGTCGCCAGCTTCTAGCTTGCGGAACCAATCTCTGGCTTCTTCGTCCAATTGAGGTTGGCTTTGGGCTTCCTTATTGATGCGGACGTAGAGTTGCAGGAGTTCCTTGATAGGATTGGCCCTGACAGCTTCCTCATCGCCCCATTTTTTATAGGCCACAATCAGCATGCCAAACTGCTTGCCCCAGTCGCCCAAGTGGTTGATTTTGACAGCCTTGTAGCCCAGCTTTTCAAAAATCTTTGCCAAACTATCGCCGATAACGGTTGAGCGTAGATGGCCGATGGAGAAGGGCTTGGCGATATTGGGGCTGGACATATCAATGGTGATATTTTTCCCCTGTCCGATTTCCTGCTTACCGTAGTTGCTACCTTTGCCAATAACATCAGCTAAGACGGCCTGGGAAATTTCTTTCTTATTGAGGAAGAAATTGATATAGGGACCGACAGCTTGGATCTTTTCAAATTTATCGGATGTGATTTTCTCAACCAGCTCGCTGGCAATGGCTTGAGGAGCCTTACGCCAGACCTTGGCCAATGAAAAAGTTGGGAAGGCCAAGTCGCCCATGCTAGAATTTTTAGGGACTTCCAATAAATTAACAATCGCATCAGGCTCCATGTCAGGCAGGGCAGCCTGAATTTCTTGAGCGATAATGACTTTATTATCCATGTGTTTCTCCTGTGAAAGTATTCATTTCATTGTAACATAAAAAGCCTGATTTTGCTGGGGCGTTTGCCAAATTTCTCGCCTCTGACTTAAGATGAAAAAGCTAGGCCTTTTTGTTATAATGGGTAAGGTATAAATTGAGAGATTTAGGGGAAAACATGAATAAAATTGAACGTCAAAATAAGATAAAGGCCATCATCCAGGAGGAGCGAGTGGGGACCCAGGAGGAAATCAAGGATAGCCTGGCCAAGCAAGGAGTTGCGGTAACCCAAGCGACCCTGTCTAGGGACTTGCGGGAGATTGGTCTCCTCAAACGCCGGGATGAGGCTGGCAAGCTCTACTACAGCCTATCAGCGGAGGAAGCCTCTCATCTGTCGGATGTTGCAAGAGATTATATTAAAAAGGTCTCACGGGCCAGCTTTATTCTGGTTCTCAGCACTGAGCTGGGAGAAACGGATGTTTTGGCCAACATTATTGACCGAGAAGGTCGCAGTGATATTCTGGGAACCGTCGCTGGTGCCGACACACTTTTGGTCATCTGTCAGGATGAGACCAAGGCCCAGGCAATTGAGGAAGAACTGAATCATGACTGACTTAAATCAAGCAGTCAAAGATCTGCAAGAGCTTTTGGCTCAACATGAGAGTGTTCAGGCTTTTCAAGCGGTTGAGGCCAAGGTGAAGGCTCAACCAGACTTGAACCATCTGGCTCATGATATGAAGGCCTACCAGCAGGAAGCGGTTCTCTACGAAAAATTAGAAAAAAATCGGGCAGCCGACCAGTCAGGTCAGGCTGCTGATCGCTTAAATCAGGAGCTCTCAGACCTTCCCTTGGTCCAGGATTACCGGATCAAGATGCAGGATGCCAGTGACCTCCTGCAGTATGTGACCAAGACGTTGGAAGAAAAGATCAACAAAGGATTAGCAAATGGCAAAAGATAAAATTTCTCCAGGCATGCAGCAGTATTTAGACATCAAAGAATCCTATCCGGATGCTTTTTTGCTTTTTCGGATGGGGGATTTTTATGAGCTCTTCTACGACGATGCGGTTAAGGCTGCTCAGATTTTGGAAATCAGCCTCACCAGTCGCAATAAGAATGCTGACAATCCCATTCCTATGGCGGGCGTGCCCTATCATTCAGCACAACAATATATTGATGTCCTAGTCGATTTGGGTTATAAGGTAGCCATTGCCGAGCAGATGGAGGACCCCAAAAAGGCTGTTGGTGTCGTCAAACGGGAGGTTGTTCAGGTGATTACGCCAGGAACCGTGGTGGATTCCAGCAAGCCCGATAGCAGTAATAATTTCTTGGTTGCCATCGACTATCTGAATGGGGTTTACGGACTCTCCTATATGGACCTCTCAACTGGGGAGTTTTGTGCCACCAGCCTGACAGACTTTACAGCCGTTCGTAGCGAAATTCAAAATCTCAAGGCCAAGGAAGTCGTTCTGGGCTTTGATTTGAGTGACAAGCAGCAGGAAGCTCTGACCAAGCAGATGAGTCTCCTTTTGTCACCTGAAAAAGAGGTCTATGATGATGTCCAGCTGATTGGCTCTGACTTGTCAAGCGTAGAGGCCCAGGCCGCTGGTAAGCTCCTCCAATACGTCCATCAGACACAAAAGCGGGAGCTCAGCCACCTACAAAGTCTGGTTCACTACGAAATCAAGGACTTCCTACAGATGACCTATGCCACCAAGACCAGTCTGGATCTCTTGGAAAATGCTAGAACCAGCAAGAAACACGGCAGTCTCTTCTGGCTTTTGGATTCAACTAAGACAGCCATGGGGATGCGGCTCTTGCGGACCTGGATTGATCGGCCCTTGGTTAGCCAAGAGAAAATCTTGGAGCGGCAGGAGATTGTTCAGACCTTCTTGGATAACTTTTTTGAACGCAGCGACCTGACCGACAGCCTCAAGGGGGTCTACGATATTGAGCGCCTAGCCAGCCGAGTGTCTTTTGGTAAGGCCAATCCCAAGGACCTCTTGCAGTTGGGGCATACTCTAGCCCAGGTTCCCAAAATCAAGACCATCTTAGCCAGCTTTTCTAGTCCCGTTTTAGACCGGCTAAATGAAGCCATTGATGCCCTGCCGGAGTTGGAAAGTCTGATTGCCTCGGCCATTGACCAAGATGCTCCAGCCACCATTACCGAAGGGGGCATGATTAAGACAGGCTTTGACCAGCAGTTGGATCATTATCGCCAGGTGATGCGGGAAGGAACCACCTGGATTGCCGAAATCGAAGCCAAGGAGCGATCAGCCAGCGGGATTTCCACCCTCAAGATTGATTACAACCGCAAGGATGGTTACTATTTCCATGTGACCAATTCCAATCTTTCCCTAGTGCCGGACCATTTCTTCCGCAAGGCAACTCTGAAAAATTCTGAGCGTTTTGGGACAGCGGAACTGGCTAAAATTGAAGGGGACATGCTGGAAGCCAGAGAGCAATCGGCAACCCTGGAATACGATATTTTCATGACCGTCCGCAATCAGGTGGAAAAATACATCCAACGTCTGCAAGACCTGGCCAAAAATATTGCAACTGTTGATGCCCTACAGAGCCTAGCCGTTGTGGCTGAAAACAATCACTATGTTCGGCCCCAGTTCAACGACCAGCAGCTTATTGATATTCAAGAGGGGCGCCACGCTGTTGTTGAGAAGGTTATGGGAACCCAGGAATACATTCCTAATACCATCACCTTGGATCAGAAGACTGCGATTCAGCTGATTACGGGTCCCAATATGAGCGGGAAATCCACTTATATGAGGCAGTTGGCCCTGACTGTGGTCATGGCTCAAATCGGCTCCTTTGTGGCTGCCGAGTCTGCTAATCTTCCTATTTTTGATGCCATCTACACTCGGATTGGGGCAGCCGATGACCTGATTTCCGGGCAATCAACCTTTATGGTTGAGATGATGGAGGCCAATATGGCTATCCAGCGGGCTAGCAGTCAGTCCCTTATCCTCTTTGACGAATTGGGCCGAGGCACCGCCACCTATGACGGGATGGCCCTGGCTCAGGCAATCATCGAATACATTCACGATAGGGTAGGTGCCAAGACCCTCTTTGCCACCCATTATCACGAATTGACGGAACTGTCAATCAGCTTGACACATCTGGTCAATGTCCACGTGGCGACTCTGGAGAAGGACGGCGATGTTACCTTCCTGCATAAGATTACAGATGGTCCTGCTGACAAGTCTTACGGGGTCCATGTGGCCAAGATTGCAGGTTTGCCTGAGGCTCTCCTCCAGCGAGCCAATGCTATCTTGACTGATTTAGAGGCCCATTCGGTCAGCTTGACCGGCCAAGAAGACTTTACGGAGCTTGACAAACTTGTCAAACAGAAAAGAGACAGTCAACAGTTGTCCCTCTTTGAAGTAGCAGAACCTAATGATAAGTTGGTTCAAGCCCTCCAAGACCTTGATGTGGTCAATATGACCCCTATGGAAGCCATGAATGCCCTCTTCGAATTGAAAAAATTATTGTAAATATATTAAATTTATTTATAGAAAAGGAATATATGGAAGATTTAAGTAAACGATTGGTAGATAAAAGTATTGAGGCTTTTATTATGGGGCTTGAAATATATAACAAACCTACAATTAAGTACAGAATTGAAGGTTTTAGTTTCTTTGTATGTAATGCTTGGGAGTTAATGTTAAAGGCAGAATTGTTAAAAAGAGGGGGTTCTATTTATTTTCCTGATAGCGATAGGACAATAAGTTTAGAGGGCGCTATTCGAAAAATATATACAGATAAAAAGCAACCGTTGAGAGTTAATCTTGAAAAGATTATTGAATTAAGGAACACAAGTACTCATTTCATAACTGAAGACTATGAAACCATTTATGCTCTCCTTTCTTTCAATCATGTGTTTTGAATTTTTCAGAGCAACTTAAGAGATTTCATAATATAGATGTTACTGACTATATTGCTCAAAATTTTTTAACATTGTCAGTAAATTTAAATATTCTAACCAATGAAGAAATTCGTGGAAAATACTCGCAAGAAATGGCAGAACGTTTAATTAGTAACAAAAATGAGCTGGAATTTCTGGAATCTAATAATTCCTCAAAAGATTTATATATCCCAATTCGACATGAGTTTGAACAAATAAAAGGTAAGAAAAAAGCAGACTTTACTTACAAGATAGATCCTAATGCTGATACGTCAGCAAAAATCATTAAAAAATTGCAAGATCCAAAGGATAAGTATAAACTTACTAGAAAAGACGTTATAGACTCAGTCAATAAGCAGCTCAGGATGAAAAAAATCTCCTTTGATTATCAGACAACCAAAGGAGATAAAGGTTTTAACGAATACACGTTGAATTTAATCATGGATTTCTACAATTTAAAACGAGATAAGTATTGCTATCAATTTGGTCCTACAAGACGGTATTCTCAACAATTAGTAGAATTTGTAGTCGAAAAAATAAAAATTGATTCAAAAATAGTCGCCAATATTAAGAAGAAAAAAAGATAACTCCAGGGTCATAGGAATTCTAAGCGTAAAGCCTACTCCCATTCGGGAACCCAGAGCTAATCCTTCACAAGTTATCTTTAGGTGTATTATAACATCTAAGAATAAAATGTAAAGAATTTTAATTAATGGCTATTTAAGTGATAGAATGAATATAACCTTCAATACATGAATGAGTGAACTATGTCAAAAATTATTGAATTGCCAGAGGTTTTGGCCAATCAGATTGCTGCCGGTGAGGTTGTTGAGCGGCCCAGCAGCGTTGTTAAAGAATTAGTCGAGAATGCTATCGATGCCGGTAGCACACAAATTACAGTTGAAATCGAAGAATCCGGTCTCAAGAAAATTCAGGTGACCGACAACGGCCAAGGCATTGAAAATGACGATGTGGCCCTCAGTCTGCGTCGTCACGCCACCAGTAAAATCAAAAATCAGGCGGATCTCTTTCGGATTCGGACCTTGGGATTTCGGGGTGAGGCCCTGCCGTCAATTGCCTCAATTAGCGATTTGACGATTAAGACAGCGGTCAAGGGTGCAGACCACGGGACCCTGCTGGTCGCTAAAGGCGGAGAAATCCTCTCCCAAGAGCCTATCAGTACCCCTGTCGGCACTAAGATTACGGTTGAGGATCTCTTCTTTAATACTCCAGCCCGCCTCAAGTACATGAAGTCCCTCCAGGCAGAGTTGGGGCACATTGTTGATGTCATCAATCGTCAAAGCCTGGGGCACCCCGAGATTGCCTTTACCCTGATTAATGATGGGCGTGAGTTGACCAAGACCACCGGCACTGGTGACCTGCGTCAGGCCATTGCTGGTATCTATGGTCTCAATACGGCTAAGAAGATGGTCGAAATTTCCAATAGTGACTTGGATTTCGAGGTATCAGGTTATGTCAGTCTGCCTGAATTGACTAGAGCCAATCGCAACTACATCACCATCCTCATCAACGGTCGCTACATCAAGAATTTCCTTCTCAATCGGGCCATTTTAGATGGCTATGGCTCCAAGCTCATGGTCGGTCGCTTTCCCCTAGCTGTGATTGACATCCAGATTGACCCCTATTTAGCCGATGTCAATGTCCATCCAACCAAGCAGGAAGTCCTTATTTCTAAGGAAAAAGAGCTCATGCAGCTGATTCGCAAGGCAATTGCTGAGAGCTTGCGAGAGCAGGATTTGATTCCAGATGCCTTGGAAAATCTGGCCAAATCTAGTGTTCGCAAGGCTGACAAACCTGTTCAGACCAGCCTACCGCTCAAGCAGACCAATCTCTATTACGACCAGGCCCGTCAGGATTTCTTCCTTAAATCGGACAATCAAGTGGCAGAAAACCAGTTAAACCAAGATCCCCAGTCTGTCAATCAGGCGGCGGAAAACCAGTCAAACCAGCCTTCTCAACCTGTCAATCAAGTTGACAAGGCTGTCAAGCCGACGGATTCTGTCAGACAAGCCCAAAGGCCTGAACCAGATGTCCAGGACCAGGAACATCCTGATATTGACTTTTCCAAGAAGACTCAGACCCATAAATTGATGGATCGTCTGGACCAAGAAGAAAGCTCAAGCTTCCCTGAGTTGGATTATTTTGGTCAGATGCAGGGCACCTATCTCTTTGCCCAAGGACAAGGTGGCCTTTATATCATTGACCAACACGCTGCCCAGGAGCGGGTCAAATACGAATACTACCGAGAAAAAATTGGTGAGGTTGACAGTTCTTTACAGCAGCTCTTGGTTCCCTATCTCTTTGAATTTCGGGCGGAAGACTTCATTAACCTTCAAGAAAAAATGCCTCTCCTCAACCAAGTGGGTATCTATCTAGAACCCTATGGTAACAATACCTTTATCCTGCGGGAGCACCCCATCTGGATGAAGGAGGAAGAGATTGAATCGGGTGTTTACGAGATGTGCGACATGCTCCTTTTGACGGATGAGGTTTCTATCAAGGTCTATCGGGCTGAGCTAGCTATCATGATGAGCTGTAAACGCTCCATCAAGGCCAACCATGCCCTAGATGACTATTCGGCCAGCAATCTTCTAGTCCAACTATCCCAATGTAAAAATCCCTATAATTGTCCCCATGGCCGGCCGGTCCTGGTTAATTTCACCAAGTCTGATATGGAAAAAATGTTCCGTCGGATTCAAGAGAACCATACCAGCCTAAGGGAACTGGGGAAATATTAATCTTCTTCAAAAATCAAAAGATTCGCTGTCAACTCACTTTGTCGGACTTGCTGAGGAAAGCTAGGTTTTCCCCATTCTCCACCTCAAAAGCTCTCCTAGGTCTCTTGAACTGTTAGCAATTTGTTGACTTGGTAACTTTTGATTTTCATTAACTATAAGTCAAATGAATCCGTCTAAGCGCGGATTTTTTGGTAGAATAAGGGTATCTCAATTTGATTTGAAAGGCTTTTTATGTACGACTATCTCAAAGGAATTTTAACCAAAATTACAGCCAAGTATATCGTGGTCGAGGCTGGTGGCCTGGGCTATATGGTTAATGTTGCCAACCCCTACTCTTTCTCCAACCAGATGCATCAGGACATCCAGATCTATCTCCACCATGTGGTGCGAGAGGATGCCCAGCTTCTCTATGGGTTTCATAGCGAAGAGGAGAAGGCCGTTTTCCTCAATCTGATTTCTGTTTCAGGTATCGGTCCAACAACGGCCTTAGCTATCGTTGCTGTTGATGATAATGAGGGCTTGGTTGCCGCTATTGATAATAGCGACATCAAGTACCTGACTAAATTTCCTAAGATTGGCAAGAAAACTGCACAGCAGATGGTTTTGGACCTAGCTGGTAAGTTTGTGGAAGTGCCTCAAGCGGCTGGCAAGGCAAGTCCACAGGCCCAAAGTAGCAATCAAAATCTGGACGAAGCCATGGAAGCCCTCCAGGCACTGGGCTACAAGGCCAGCGAACTCAAGAAAGTCCGTGCCTTCTTTGAAGGAACCGACGAAACCGCAGAGAATTATATCAAGTCAGCCCTGAAATTGCTGATGAAATAATTAAATCCAAAGAATGGCAAGAACTGGACGAAGCTTGGAAGTTTATCATATCAAACAATATGCTTAACAGGAAGTTGACCGATTCGCGAGCATCAGGCAGACTCGCAATTCACAAGTTTTCTGGGCTTCAAACTTGCCTGATAGATGGCATTTAAGAAAGGATCTTCTATGAACCGTTGCGGTTGGGTCAAGATGACCAATCCCTTGTACATCGCTTACCATGACCAGGAATGGGGACGGCCCTTGCATGACGAACGGGCCCTTTTTGAACTGCTTTGTCTGGAGGGTTACCAAGCTGGACTTTCTTGGGAGACCATTCTTAACAAACGTCAGGCCTTCAAAAAGGCCTTTCATAACTATGACATCAGTCAAGTCGCTCAGATGAGTAATCAGGAGCTTGACAACTTGCTTGACAATCCTGACATCATTCGCCACAAGGCGAAACTCTACGCTACCCGGGCCAATGCCCAAGTTTTTCAGGCTATCCAAAAGGAATTTGGTTCTTTTGATCACTATATTTGGTCCTATGTTAACTTTACACCGCTTGTCAATAAAGTTGACAGCTATAAGGACCTACCAACTCAAACCGACCTATCTCAAGAGATAGCTAAGGACCTGAAAAAATGTGGCTGTAAATTCGTCGGCCCAACAACCACTTATTCCTTCTTAGAGGCCGCCGGCCTCATCAATGACCACGAAAACAGCTGTGACTTTAAATAAAATGGGCCTTCCAAACTGGGAGGTCCATTCATTTTCAGTTCTTTTGTATTTTCTTTTCTTGGAGGAATAATTTGCTTTCATAGGCCAGTGCAAATATTGTTGCGACTAGGAAGCCCAGCATAAAAATTCGATGAACAAGAGTAAAATAGGCAATGTAAATCAGCGTCACCAATAGATATGCTAGAATTCCGTAGTGCCATTTTTTTCTCCGGCTATCTCGAATGATTTTTTCCTTGACCACTTTGTCTTCCTTGATTAGCCTATCTAAGCTGATTTGAAAGGTTTCACTGATAGCAAGTAAATTAGCAATATTAGGGAGGTCGGCGGACTCCCAACGGGCCACGGCTGAACGTGAAACATGGAGTTTCTGAGCCAAACTATCTTGAGTCAGTCCGTGTTTTTGACGAATTTCTTTAAGAACTTGAGAGACTTTCAAGATCCTTCCTCCTTTCACAAGGTACAGAACAGCCGGGTGCCACAAAGAACTAAAAGGTCTGGTACCCCTTTTTATCCAAACTTGAAAATAAAGGGCTGAGGTGGAAAATCGGGTGAAGGTGTACCGGAGCTCCAAGCCTGATTTGTACCCAAAGATAGTCTTGGTTATAATCAGCTAAAGTCAAGACAGTCTCCCTCTCTTCCCAGAATGATGTAGGCGAGTCCAACCCCAATTTTATTTTACAGAAAACCGGGGATAAGAACAAGAGATTTTCTTGATTAAGCTTGTTATGCTTCATAACAAAATACCCCAGACCTTATTTCAAGGCTGGAGTATTATAATATTAATCTATTATTCACTGGCCAGAGCATCAATTGGATTGAGCCTGGCTGCTTTACCAGATGGTGCCAAGCTAGCAATCAAGGCAATCAGTAAACCAATAATCACAGTAGAGATGGTTGTCGCTAAAGACACTTGAATAATATCAAATTTGATGGTTGAGTAAACCAATTTATTAACTAAAAGTTGAATGGCTAGAGCGGTGATGATGGCTAAAATATTGGCGGATACGCCCAGCAGAAGACTTTCATTGACAAAGAGCCGGCGAATATCTTTGCGACGAGCCCCCATAGCCCGCAGAACACCGATTTCCTTGGTTCTTTCGGTAACGCTCATGTAAGTAGTCGCTACAATCATGAGGATACTTACTAGAAGAGAAATACCAGCAACCAAGGCCAGAACAACCCCGACGATATAGGTGATTTGTACAATAGAGTTTAGAGTTGCGCCGACACCTGTGATGCTATAGAGCACCTTTCCGTTTTTCTTCAAGGCTCGAGCATCGTTTTGCGCCTGTTTGGTATTGTTCAAATTATCAACACTAGCTGTAATGAAATTAGGTTTTAACTTAGCTCCTTGCTTAGTCGCAGCTTTTTGTAAACTATCCATAGAAACTAGATTCATCTGCTCTGTTGTCCCTGAAATAGTATATTCTTTAGTAATGGTAATAGGTTTCCCGTCGTCACCCAAGGCGGTTAGCCCGATGGTCACCTTCTTACCAACGGCCTTTTTAACATCCTTAGAAATATTTTTCTTGGCATAATCTTTTGAAACAACAATTTGGTCTCCCTTAGGCATGGCCTTATTTGAGATATTCTTCTTTACGATAGTATCATTTGTTGTCTGTAAAATACTATTTTGTACGATTTTATCTTTATAACTGATGGTAAAAGTGGGGGCGTAATAGCCATATTCTGTCTTGGTAACATGCTTAATGTTACCAATTCTATCTTTATCCTTGCCAGTCATGCCAGTGCTAGTTAGTGCATCGGTATTTTTAAGGGTAACTTGAAAAGCCTTTGGATTAGCGATTTCATCTATAAAGCTATTCATATAGCCTCTTGCACCATTACCGAGGCCCAGAAAGAACATGACAGAAAAGAGACCTATAGCCATCCCAATCGTAATGATGAGGTTTTGCTTCCAAGCATTTTTAAAGTGAGCCCAGGCCATTTTCCAACTAGCTCCCCTGGTCAAAGGTCTGGAAGATAGTTCTTCTAAGTCGTTTCCTGTTGAGAATGGATCACGTATGCGCTCATCGGCAGTTATTTGGCCATCGGTCAGGGAGACGATTCGTGTTCCTGCCTCAGCGACTTCTTGGGAGTGAGTAACTACGATAACAGTTTTGCCTGACCTAGCAATATCTTGTAAAATTTTGAGAACCTCTTTGGTATTTTGAGAATCCAAAGCACCGGTTGGTTCATCGGCGATGATAATCTCAGGATTGCTGGCCAAGGCCCGAGCAATAGCAACTCTTTGTTTTTGCCCACCAGATAATTGGGCAGGCTTTTTCTTGCGGTGCTCATAAAGGCCAACTTGTTTCAAAAGTTTTTCAGCCTGAGCCAGCTGTTCCTTATGTGATAGCTTAGTCATTTTTAGGCTAGTCAGAACATTGTCTAGCACACTGAGGTAGTTCACCAAATTGAAGGATTGAAAGATAAAACCAATGGTTTGGCGGCGATACTCATCCATGGCCTTCTCACCCTTATTTTTTTGCGGTTGTCCTTTGATAATAACATCACCAGAATAATTTCGGTCCAAGCCGCCAATAATATTCATTAGAGTGGATTTTCCTCCACCAGATTCTCCAAGGATACTAATGAAATCTCCTTGATCAAAGGAAAGATTAATCCCTTTTAAAACAGGAAATTCCTCCTTACCAAGAAAATAAGACTTATAGATATTTTTTAACTCCAATAAACTCATATGAATTCCTTTCATTTTTTGTAATATTGAAATGATACAATTTTTTGTATAGCCTGTCAAGAGTTTTCTGTTTTCAGACTTATTTTTTATATAAGGAAATGGCAATATAAGGGAAGGTTCGTTAACCAACTTAAATTTTCCAAGCATACAGTACCTAGGGATACTCGCTAGGATCGCTTAGTTAGCCCACCCTTTGGCTAATTATGTTCAGTTCCTATTATGAAGTACCTGGTCTCATATTGCGTAAAAAAGGCTGCATAGGGTCAAAATACGCTTTCTAATTTTTAGGCTCAACGGAGACTGGAACCAACCACTATGGTGACTTGGCTTGTCTCCCTTACTAAGTCAGCCCTCTTGCTGTTATTGAGCAAAATGTCTTATGTCGCATGAAAAAACAGTCACATCGGCCCCAACTCGTTTTCTAGTTTCTAGGCTCGTGAAAAATTGGTCCACTGGACCAATTTTTTGATAAAATAAGATGACTTTACGAATAGATAAGTGGGTGACCTAATGAAAGCTGAAATAATTGCAGTCGGAACGGAAATTTTAACGGGGCAAATTGTCAATACCAATGCCCAATTCCTCTCGGAAAAATTTGCCGAGTTGGGAATTGATGTCTACTTCCAGACGGCTGTTGGTGACAATGAAGAACGTCTCTTGTCAATTCTTGATCTAGCCCGCCGCAGCGATATGATTGTGCTCTGCGGTGGTCTTGGGCCAACGGATGATGACTTAACCAAACAAACCTTGGCCAAATTTCTCAATCGATCCTTGGTCTTTGATGACCAGGCCAGGGATAAATTGAATCGCTTCTTTGCGGCTCGTCCAGCTGTACTTCGGACCTCCAACAATGAGCGACAGGCCCAGATTGTTGAGGGAGCTACTCCCTTGCAGAATCGGACCGGTCTAGCAGTTGGCGCTTTGCTTGAGATAGAGGATAAGACCTATATTGTTCTGCCAGGGCCACCAAGTGAACTCAAGCCGATGGTGCAAGAGCAGCTTCTGCCTCTGATTGACCAGGATCATCAGCAGCTATATTCCCGTGTTCTGCGTTTCTTTGGTATCGGTGAGAGTCAGTTGGTCACAATTCTCGATGACTTCATCAAGAAGCAGACTGATCCGACCATTGCTCCTTACGCAAAGACGGGAGAAGTTACCCTGAGACTGTCCACCAAGTCTCAGAGTCAAGCCAAAGCTGAGCAAAAATTAGACCAACTTGAAGCAAAATTGTTGGCTGTTCAATCGCTAGAAGATCGGCCCCTATCCAGCTATTTTTATGCCTATGGAGACGATAATTCCCTAGCTCAAGTTACTTTTGACTTGCTCAAGAGTTCTGGCAAGACAATTACGGCCGCAGAAAGTCTGACAGCAGGTCTCTTCCAAGCAACCCTAGCGGACTTTTCTGGAGCTTCCAACGTCTTTAATGGGGGTTTTGTTACCTATAGTATGGAGGAAAAATCTAAGATGCTGGATATTCCTCTGGCTGACCTCCAAGCTCATGGCGTGGTTTCAGCCTTTACCGCTGAAGCTATGGCCGCTGGTGCAAGAAGCAAGACTGGTGCAGATATTGCTGTTTCCTTGACTGGGGTTGCTGGACCCGACAGCTTGGAAGGCCAACCGGCTGGAACCGTTTTTCTTGGTTTAGCTACAGCTGACAGTTTAGAAAGTCACCTGATAAAAATAAATGGCCGCTCCCGCAGTGATGTGCGTGAGATTACCGTTCTACATGCCTTTGATCAAGTGCGAAAAACTTTATTAAAGGAAAAAAATTTAGTATAATAACTAATGCACACTAAAAACTACAAAATTCCAAGGACAGAGTCGTCCTCTTGATTTTTATGAAATTAAAAAGTAAGACAGAGAATCTGAGCTGGTAGCAGTTACTTCGGCACCAGAAGGTTTTGTCCCCGGAGGCAGTCTTAGCTGTAAATTGACAAGGTCGAGGCAGCTAACTCTCTTCTTGGACTTGTAGCGAATTTAAGACGAGGAGAAAAGAATTGGCGAAAAAAACAAAAAAAACTGATGAAATCACCAAAAAATTTGGCGATGAACGTAAAAAAGCCTTAGATGATGCTCTAAAAACCATCGAAAAAGACTTTGGTAAGGGTGCCATCATGAAGCTGGGGGAAAGAGCTGACCAAAAGGTTCAAGTCATGAGTTCAGGTAGCTTGGCTCTTGACATCGCCTTGGGTGTTGGTGGCTATCCAAAGGGACGGATTATTGAAATCTACGGACCTGAAAGTTCTGGTAAGACGACAGTTGCCCTGCATGCTGTTGCACAAGCACAAAAAGAAGGTGGTGTTGCAGCCTTTATTGATGCCGAACATGCTCTAGATCCAAGTTATGCCGCGGCTCTTGGTGTTAATATTGATGAATTGCTGCTGTCTCAACCAGACTCAGGTGAGCAAGGACTGGAAATTGCCGGTAAGTTGATTGACTCTGGTGCCGTTGACCTGGTTGTAGTCGACTCTGTTGCCGCCCTGGTTCCTCGTGCCGAAATTGATGGTGATATCGGTGATAGCCACGTGGGCCTCCAAGCACGGATGATGAGCCAAGCCATGCGTAAACTTTCAGCCTCCATCAACAAGACCAAGACCATTGCCATCTTTATCAACCAATTGCGGGAAAAAGTTGGAGTTATGTTTGGTAACCCAGAAACCACTCCTGGTGGCCGTGCCCTCAAATTCTACTCATCAGTTCGTCTTGATGTCCGTGGTAATACCCAGATCAAGGGAACCGGTGACCAAAAGGATAGCAGTATTGGTAAGGAAACCAAGATTAAGGTCGTTAAGAACAAGGTAGCCCCACCATTTAAGGTAGCCCAAGTGGAAATCATGTACGGAGAAGGCATCTCCAGAACTGGTGAGCTGGTTAAGATTGCGACCGACCTTGATATTATCCAAAAAGCCGGTGCTTGGTACTCTTATAATGGTGAAAAGATTGGTCAAGGATCTGAAAATGCTAAGAAATACCTGGCGGATAATCCAGAAGTCTTTGACGCAATCGATAAGAAGGTTCGTATCAAGTATGGTCTCATTGAAGATGACCAAGCTGTAGAAGCCCAACCGGTCCAAGCAGAGGCCAAGGAAGAGCCAGAAGAGTTATCCCTTGACCTAGAGAGCATCGAAATCGAAGAGTAAGGGTTTCCTCTGTTATTAGCACCAAAAAGGAAGGCCACCTTTGGGACTTGCTTTCTTCCCAATACTATTGAAAAGAAGTCTATAACAGGCTTCTTTTTGGGGTCAAAAATAAGGAAGGTTCCTTCGGAATAGGGCGGCAAGATTAAGTTCAGATGACAGAAAACTTAACCATCACTTAAAATATTAAGAGTTTTAGTTTTTTAGTTGACAATTTCAAAAATAGGTCCCAAGACCTATGTTCTGTTTTGAGGACCTATGCTAGAATATAGGTATCATGTGATAGAAAGAGAGAAGTGACATGATTAAGATTTATACTATTTCTAGTTGTACTAGTTGCAAAAAAGCAAAAACTTGGTTGAACAGCCACCAATTACCATATAAAGAACAAAACTTAGGCAAAGAAGGTCTGACAAAGGAAGAGATTGTCAATATCCTGTCAAAGACTGAAAACGGCGTTGAAAGCATCGTTTCATCAAAGAATCGCTATGCTCGCGCTCTGGAATTTGACATTGACGAGTTAAGCCTCAGCCAGGTGGTTGATTTGATTCAAGAAAATCCCCGGATTCTTAAAAGTCCAATCCTTATTGATGATAAGCGTCTGCAGGTGGGTTATAAGGAAGACGATATCCGGGCCTTCCTTCCGCGTTCCATTCGTGAAGTTGAAAATAACCAAGCACGGATGCGGGCTGTCTTGTAAGCCCCTAGGTGACTGACAGCTTGATGGATTACCGACTGGAGCTCCTTCTAATGGATGGAACTCGGCTGTCGGGGGACCTATTATCTTTATAAAAAAGTAAAAAGAAGGGTGAATGCCCTTTTTTTAATCTTAAAATAAGCTATAATATCCCTAAGAATAAAAAACAGCCCCGAGCCCTGCTAGAAGTGAGTTCGGAGTTTCGGGGTAAATAGATGATTAAGGAACAATCATGAAAAGAAAAATTTATACGCTTATGCTAGCCTCCCTCCTACTTCTCAGCTTGGCTGCCTGCTCGAATACTAGCCGTCCTAGCTCAAACTCTAAATCTGACTCAACCAGTCAAAGCAGCAAGAAGGAGTCTTCGCATGAGGTCAAGGGCGTCTCTGGTAAGAAGACCATGCAGTATACGACCTTGGATGATGGCGTGACAGTGACTGTTAAGCAAACCATTGATTACGATGGCGATAAATACAAATCCATCAAACTCAATATTGATGAACCCCTTTCTGAGGATGTCAAAAAGGCAGCTGAGGGTTTGGATTTTAATGAGGTCACAAAAACTCTCCTCGAAGAGTGGGAGAAAGATAGCTTCATCCAAGATTTAAAAAATACCCCAGGGGTAACGGTTAATCTTGATTTGTCACAAGACTATCACCTCAAAGTGGACGTGAACTTTGATATGACCAAAGCAGATGTTGACAAATTATCGCAAAAGAGTGGCCTAGGAATCAACTTTACAGCTGTTAAGAATAATACACCACTGGAATATATTTTGAAACTGGCCCAATCTGGTGCTAAAAAAGCTGATAATTAAGTTTTTGAGAATTCAAAAACTTCTAGTGATGTTCAATCAAAAAGATGATTGAAGAAGTTGCCCTTGAGTAGGACTTTAGGGTGACTTTTCATTGAAAAGATAAGGGAAATAAGGTATAATAGCACAAATTGCTCATAATAGAAAGAGGGTGCAAGCATGGGATTTACAGATGAAACAGTCCGTTTCAATCTTGATGATGGAAGTAAACAAGAAATTAGTGATACCTTGACAGCCGTGTACCGTTCATTGAATGATAAAGGATATAATCCAATCAATCAGATTGTTGGTTATGTTTTGAGTGGGGACCCTGCCTATGTTCCCCGCTATAACGATGCCCGCAATAAAATCCGTAAATATGAACGTGATGAAATTGTTGAGGAATTAGTTCGTTTTTACCTCAAAGGAAATGGAATTGACGTTTAATGAGACTGATGGGACTAGATGTTGGGTCTAAAACGGTCGGTGTTGCTATCAGCGACCCTCTTGGTTTTACGGCCCAGGGCTTAGAAATTATTCCGATTAACGAGGCCAAAGAAGAGTTTGGTTTTGAGCGTTTGGGAGAGTTGGTCAAGCACTATAAGGTCGAGAAGTTTGTTGTTGGCCTGCCAAAGAATATGAATAATACCAGCGGTCCACGTGTTGAAGCCAGTCAGGCTTATGGAGAAAAGATTGCTGATTTATTCGGGATTCCGGTGGATTATCAGGATGAACGACTAACAACTGTACAGGCCGAGCGAATGCTGGTTGAGCAAGCAGATATCAGTCGAGGCAAACGCAAAAAAGTTATTGATAAATTAGCGGCCCAGCTGATTTTACAAAATTATTTAGATCGTATGTTTTAGAGGAGAGAAGAGATATGGCACACGAACACAATCACGACCATGAGGTAATTACTCTGGTTGATGAGCAAGGAAATGAGACCCTG
This sequence comes from Streptococcus sobrinus DSM 20742 = ATCC 33478, assembly GCF_000686605.1. Classification (GTDB taxonomy): domain Bacteria; phylum Bacillota; class Bacilli; order Lactobacillales; family Streptococcaceae; genus Streptococcus; species Streptococcus sobrinus. The sequence continues at coordinate 24,366 of NZ_JMLC01000006.1, forward strand.
TTTGAGATTCTTTTGACTATTGATGGCCGGGAAGAATTTGGTAAAAACTATGTTCTCTTGGTACCAGCTGGTGCACAAGAAGATGATAACGGCGAAATTGAAATCCAGGCCTATTCATTTACAGAAAATGAAGACGGTACAGAAGGCGACTTGCAACCAATCCCAGAAGATTCAGATGCTGAATGGGACATGATTGAAGAAGTCTTCAACAGCTTCCTTGATGAAGAATAAGCTAAATACTATTGATAGAGCTCCTTCCGCAGGGGCTCTGTTTTTATAGCTGGATGACTCTGTCGCATCGCAATCAATTGTAACAAAGTGTTTAATAGTAAAATCTTTGCTCAGCTTTTTCTTTTCCACCCAGACTATTTACGGATAAATAGGTGGAGGGCAAATTTATGCGGGAAAGAGATTTGACACTGATAGAGCAAAAATTTTTGGCAGCTTATCGTCAGCGAAAACTTCATCGTTTTAGAGATATTTTAGCCTATGTTCATATCCTTAGAAAATTGACTAAAGACTAAATTCTGATATACTAGAAGGGATTATTTAGACAACCAAAACCGTTGAAATGATTTTCTCAATAGCTTTTTACCAAGGAGAAACCATAGTGGCTAACAAACAAGAAGAGCATATAACCTATAGTCGTCGTCAAGCTGATGAAGTAAAGTCAGCTAATAGCCGACCAACTAAGGCCAAAGCAAGAACCTCTTATAGCATAGCGGTTGCTAGCAATCATCGCTTTTACATATTTTTATTTAGTCTAGTAATGGGCTTAACCTCAGTTGCCAATCCCTTGCTTACTGACTTTGCTAATCCAACCCAGATGGTTCATCTCTATACGGGTCAGATGATGAGTCATGGGCATCTTCCCTATCTGGATACTTTTGCGACAGGTGGCTTTCTTTTCTATGCTCTGATTGCTCTTAGTTACTTTTTGGGTTCTAGTCTTTGGCTAATGGTGGTAGAATTCCTAGCCTTCTACATGTCGGGAATTTATTTCTATAAAATTATTAGCTTCCTGACTAGTAAAACAGATATGGGGATGACCTTCACGGCCATCTTCTACCTCTTGAATCTGGCGCTAGGTTTCGGTGGGCTCTACCCTATTCAATGGGCTTTTCCTTTTATCCTCAATGCCCTGTGGTTTTTGACCAAGTATTTTGCGGGTCATATTAACGATGAGGCCTTTATAATTTACGGTTTCTTTGGGACCTTGGCGGCCCTGATTGATCCTCGCAGTCTGATTTTCTGGGGACTCTCCTTTATTATCATCGGGATTTATAATTTTCTCCAACGTCACTTTGCGCGTGGTTTCTATCAACTGCTCTGTATGATTTTTGGAGCCATTCTCGTTTACTATACGGTAGGTTTCTTTGTTCTCAATATGGGGAACCTGTCAGACTATGTCACCCAAGCTCTCTTTTACAACTTCAAAGTGTTTGCGGTCGGAAGCGACTCCCTACTCATTACCCTGCCCTACCAAATCCTTGTCTTGGCTGGTTCTGGTCTTCTCTTAGGATTGTTTGGTTTCTTCGGTCATCTAGGACGGGTGTTGGAATTCAAGACTGTTAAGTGGCTGTCTTTCTTCACGCTAATTTTTAGCCTGATTATAGGGATTTTTTCACAGTCCTACTTTGTCTTTTCCTTACTTCTAGCTCTGCCCTTTGGCTTAATTTTAACAGCCCTAGTAATCAATGATAGGATTAATGAAGGCGCTGATGGGAATCAAAAGGAAACAGGAGGAACACACCGTCGGAAACGGACAACCCACGAGTCACAAGGGGGCTACTGGGCAACCTTTGCCAAGGGACATTTTCAACTTCCTGTTTTGGTGATGATTGTGGGAATCGCAACTCCGATTGTTCTCGGTGTATTGTCTGTAAATACCAATCGTGAGCGAAAAAATATCTCCAACTACTTAAAGGCGAATACGAGTGATAGTTCAATTATTTATGTCTGGGATAAGTCGTCAAAAATTTATCTAGATACTGGTTTACAGTCAACCTCGCAATTTCCCAATCCAGTGGTGAACACTAGTACCAAAACCAACAGCCAAAAACGCAATGACGATGTTCTGCAAGCCAAGGCTAGGTATGTTGTTGTTAATAAGTCTGAAAAAATTCCAAGTGAAGTTTCTAGCTTCTTGAAATCGAATTATAAGAAAATTTCTCTAGATAATAGCGACCATTTCACCCTTTATCAGAAGAAGTAATTTCATTCATAAAATCAATATGTTGTGGTTATCAAAAAATATAGCCACAACATATTGATTTTTTTTACCCTTGTGTTATAATGGTCTCCGAGGTGGAAAGAATGATTACACTAGAAAAAGAATTTATCGTAACCGATCCTGAAATTACTGTTATTAAGCGTGATGGCCGTCGCCTTCCTTTTGATAGCGACAAGATTTATCAAGCTCTGATTAAGGCCAGCCAAAATGTCTCTAATATGTCTCCCCTGATGGAAGCCAAATTAAAAGGCATTTGTGACCGAATCGTCGCTGAAATCGCCAATCGCTTTATGGCAGATATCAAGATTTACGAAATTCAGAGCATTGTTGAGCATGAACTGCTCAACGCCAACGAGTACGCTATTGCCCAAGAGTACATCAACTACCGTACGCAAAGGGATTTTGCTCGTTCGCAAGCGACAGACATCAACTTTACCATTGATAAGTTGATTAACAAGGACCAAACCGTTGTCAATGAAAATGCCAATAAGGACAGCGATGTCTTTAATACGCAAAGGGACTTGACAGCTGGTATCGTTGGCAAGTCCATCGGTCTGAAAATGTTGCCGCCTCATGTCGCTAATGCTCATCAAAAGGGGGATATCCACTTCCACGATTTGGATTACAGCCCTTACACGCCAATGACCAACTGTTGCTTGATTGACTTCAAGGGTATGTTGGCCAATGGCTTTAAGATTGGCAATGCTGAGGTTGAAAGTCCCAAGTCTATTCAGACAGCGACTGCCCAGATTTCTCAAATTATTGCCAATGTAGCTTCCAGCCAATATGGTGGCTGTACAGCTGACCGGATTGATGAATTCTTGGCTCCTTATGCGGAGCTCAATTACCAAAAGCATCTCAAAGATGCCAAGGAATGGGTAGCTGAGGACAAGCAAGAGGATTATGCTCGGTCTAAGACCAAGAAGGACATCTACGATGCCATGCAAAGTCTAGAATACGAGATCAATACCCTCTTTACCTCAAACGGTCAAACCCCATTTACTTCCCTAGGTTTTGGATTAGGAACTTCCTGGTTTGAACGGGAAATTCAAAGGGCCATCTTGCAAATTCGCATCAAGGGTCTGGGTAGCGAACATCGGACAGCTATTTTCCCTAAGTTGATTTTCACCCTCAAGCGGGGACTTAACCTAGAACCAGGGGCACCTAACTACGATATTAAGCAGCTGGCTTTGGAATGTGCCACCAAACGCATGTATCCAGATGTTCTCTCCTATGATAAAATCATTGATTTGACAGGTTCTTTCAAGGCTCCTATGGGTTGTCGCTCTTTCCTTCAAGGTTGGAAGGATGAAATTGGCCAAGAAATCAATTCTGGCCGGATGAACCTGGGAGTCGTTACCGTGAACCTGCCAAGAATCGCCTTGGAATCCCAAGGAAATATGGATAAGTTTTGGGATATTTTTGCAGAACGGATGCAAATTGCCAAGGATGCCTTAGTTTACCGCGTGGGTCGGGTTAAAGAGGCCAGCCCAGCCAATGCTCCAATTCTCTATCAATATGGAGCCTTCGGTAAGCGGCTCAGTAAGACTGGCAATGTTGACGACCTCTTTAAAAATCGCCGGGCGACCGTTTCTCTGGGCTATATTGGCCTTTACGAAGTGGCGACTGTCTTTTACGGTGGTGAGTGGGAAGGTAATCCAGAGGCCAAGGAATTTACCAAGGATATCATTCGTCAAATGAAGAAATTGGTTGAAGCTTGGTCAGATGAATATGATTACCATTTTTCTATCTATTCAACACCATCAGAAAGCTTGACCGACCGCTTCTGTCGTCTGGATACTGAAAAATTTGGTAAGGTCAAGGACGTTACCGATAAGGAATACTATACTAATTCCTTCCACTATGATGTCCGCAAGAACCCAACGCCATTTGAAAAGCTAGATTTTGAAAAAGACTATCCAGAATTGGGTGCATCAGGAGGCTTCATTCACTATTGTGAATATCCAGTTCTGCAGCAAAATCCTAAGGCGTTGGAGGCTGTATGGGACTATGCCTATGACCGTGTTGGTTACCTAGGCACCAATACCCCAATTGATAAATGTTATGAGTGTGGTTTTGAAGGGGACTTTACCCCAACAGAACGTGGCTTCATGTGTCCAAATTGTGGCAACACCGATCCTAAGACCGTAGATGTCGTTAAACGGACCTGTGGCTACCTCGGTAATCCTCAAGCACGTCCAATGGTTAATGGTCGTCACAAGGAAATTTCCGCTCGTGTGAAACACATGAATGGCTCAACCATTAATAACCCAGGACAGCACGAGGCCTAAGATAAATAAGCAATAAATAGAAAGCCGTCAAACGACTCGAAGGCTAAAAATGCAGTAGATTTTTTAACCCGTGCTTGGAAATGGGAAGCGAGGTTAGTCGGAACTATTTCGATTAAACTGCTTTTTCCACCGAGTCGTTGACGTGTTCAAGAAAAAGGAGCAAGGATGGCAGGAGATAAGAATTTTACCAGCGATACAGTTCTTTTCAAGCTAGATGAGGATGCCAAAACCTTGAAGGATGACCTGATGACGGTTTCCCGCTCACTTAATGAGATTGGCTATGATGCTGTCAATCAGATTGTCGGTTACATTCTCAGTGGCGATCCCGCCTATATTCCTCGTCATAATAATGCCCGCAATAATATTCGTCGTCATCATCCCGATGAAATTGTTGACGAATTGGTGCGTTACTATCTGCAAGAGAAATCATTGATTTCAAAATAAGGAAGGACGAGGCGTCTAGATATGGGAAAGTTTCAGCTAGACTATAAGGGGCAGGCTCAGGTGGAGCGTTATCATGAGAAGAACTCCAAAGGTAGCCAGACCAGCCGCAAGGCTCGAGTTCAGGCCCTCTTGAAGCAGGCTCAAAAAGAAAAGAAATAGATGGCTAAAGAGTTGGGTCCGCCCAGCTCTTTCCTATTAATACCCTTTGTAAATCAAAAGATCGTATCGTTAACTCACTTGGCCCTACATCAGTACTGTCTGCAGTTCGTTGACTCGGGAACTTTTGATTTTCATTGACTATAAGATGGAAAAGAGAGCTTATGGAGTTGCGACGGCCTAGGCTGGCTGACAAGGCAGCAGTTTTAGATTTAATGGCAGAATTTGAGCGAGAAGATTCATCCCATGCTGGTGGTTTTTGGGACAGTCAGAACTTTGATTACAAGGCTTGGCTGGAGCAAAACCAAGCGACCGAGCTAAGCTTGAACTTAGCAGACAACTGGGTTCCAGCCATACAATTTCTGGCATTTGCTGATAACGGTCAGGCCTTGGGCTTCCTCAGCCTTCGTTTACGCCTCAACCCTGCCTTGTCCAAGGTAGGTGGTCATATTGGCTACTCAGTCAGACCTAGCCAAAGGGGAAAGGGTTATGCTAAAGAGATGTTGTCAAGAGCTTTACAGGTCTGTCAAGCTAAAAATATCAAGCAAGCCCTAGTGACCTGCCATAGTAATAACCCAGCCAGTCGAGCAGTTATTCTCGCTAATGGTGGTGTTCTTGACACGATAGTTGATGGCGTGGAACGCTATTGGATAGAAGTAGGAGAAAAGAGAGATGAATAATCCAAAACCACAGGAATGGAAGGCAGAGGAACTGAGTCAGGGTCGAATTATTGACTACAAGGCTTTCAACTTTGTTGATGGCGAAGGGGTCAGAAATTCCCTCTATGTCAGTGGCTGCATGTTTCATTGTGAAGGGTGCTATAATGCGGCAACTTGGTCTTTTAGGGCAGGAATTCCTTACACCCAAGAACTTGAAGAACAAATTATAACTGATTTGGCTCAGCCTTACGTGCAAGGGTTGACCCTATTGGGAGGCGAGCCCTTCCTTAACACAGGCATTTTGTTGCCATTAGTTAAACGGATTCGCAAGGAATTACCAGAAAAGGACATCTGGTCTTGGACAGGCTACACCTGGGAAGAGCTGATGCTGGAAACGCCAGACAAGTTGGAATTATTGAATCTTGTTGACATCTTAGTGGATGGCCGTTTCGACATCAAGAAGAAGAATTTGATGCTTCAGTTCCGTGGCTCATCCAATCAACGAATTATTGATGTCAAAAAATCCCTGGACCAAGGCCAGGTTGTCATTTGGGAAAAGCTCAATGATGGTCAGACCAGTTTCGAGCAGGTCAGTCGCAATAATCTCATATAGGGGCTTTCTAGGAATTCCGAAAGCGATCGAAAAGATTTGAACTATTCAAAAAGAAAAGCGTAAAACTTTTGACAGTTTTATGCTTTTTATATAGGTATTAGGTATATCCATTAACATTCATACGCTTTAGAAATTATAAATCTAGGAAGGAGAAAGTCGGCCATTCGTAGCAACCTCCAGTGATTCTAAAAAGTGATGTAGTACAGAGGAAACGGCCTTGATGGGGCCATAAGGAAGGCCTAGATAGACCGCGTGGACTACTCAAGCAAATTGAGTTTCTCTAAAAATTATAGATTTTCTTTGCCCGTCAGGGTGTCAGGATATTTAATTTTCAAAGTATATTATACAGTTTTTACAAAGACTAAACGCTTATCGTTTGATAGGTCGGAGCGATAAGAAAAGCCAGCGAATTCCAATTCTTTTAGAGCCGGGATAGTAGCAATCTTTTGCTTGATAATCTGATTCAAGAGCTGACCGCGTCCTTTTTTAGAGATGGTGGAATGGGTATTGAGCTTGCCTTCCTTTTTTTCTTGAAAAACTAGTCTGATAAGAGACCTAGCTAATTTAGGTGAGAAAACTGATTCAAATTCACTAGACAAAAGGGAGATGATGGGCTCGTTCTCAGGAATTGACTGAATGAAATCATCATAAGCTGGCCGCCAGTAATTTTTCAGAGACTGACCGTCAACCATAACTTTACAGTTGAAATCGAGACGATGTTCGGCAATGCCATCCAAAGCATTGATAATCCCGTAAAAAGCAGAGGTAATAAAGACATGTTCTCTTGTAAACTTCTTATCAAGATCGGTCAAGTTTCTGTCAATCTGACGATACATAAGACCGTTGAAAAGTGTTAAAGCCGAGTAACTAAGGACTTGCCTTTCCTGTAAAGACCTTAGCCGATTGGCTTCTTTTTTAGCAGCCTCCGGCTTGATTGCATAAATTCTCTCGAGTTCAGCCAGACTGGCTTGGGCTAAGACCTCTAAGATAGCCTGACTTTTGGCGGTGAGATCCAGGTAGTTGCCTTGCTCTCTGACCTGCATTTCTTTTGCTGTAGGAATTAAAAATTTCATAATATTACCGATAAATAGATATCTCGTTGAAGGAAGATAGGCTCACAGACCGGTCAGTGCCAGCTTTTAGGAAATTGACAAGAAGACCATACCGATAGCAAAGACCAGATAGGCAACGAGGGCAGTAATTTTTAGACTGACAGGAATTCCAGAACGGTAGCGTTTCATTGGAAGGAAAAGGGCCGTAAGACCACCACCAAGGAGCCCACCAAGATGGCCCACAATGCTGATACTAGGATGGCCAGATAGGAGGTCCATCAGGTTAAAGGCCAGATTTAGTGCAATAAGGATTAAGAATTGCCGACCGACTTGCTTGAGGACAGCATTATTACCAATATAACCAACAATGACAACCGCTGCAAAGAGTCCGAAGAGGGAGGTTGATGCTCCTGCCGAAACCACAGTCGGTGTGAAGAAGAGGGTGGCAGCATTCCCCATCAGCCCAGCAAGGAGATAGAGGAGGAGAAATTTTCCTGCCCCCCAGAGATCCTCGGCAATACGACCTACGAAATAGAGGGTAACCCCATTAAAAATTAGATGCTCCCAACCGATATGAACAAAAATGGGGGAAACTAGTCGCCAGATTTGACTGTGATCATATTGGATCGCTCGCCCAAACATCCCCCCAAAATGATAGATGGCAAGCGAGCTTGTGGCCTGGCCGAAGTAAACAAGCTGTAGAGCCAGGAAAACTACCAGAGTAAGAGCAAGCAAGACATAGGTCGCCGGATATTTTTTAAAATCTTTGAGCATAGGTGAAGACCTTTCTTACAGGGATATCATGAGAGTCAGCTTGGAAATCAATTTCTTGACAGGGATAGATGGTGCTAATCGTCTCACCTTGAAAATCTTCCAAGTAACGGTCGTAAAAACCGGCCCCAAAGCCGATCCGGAAGCCTTCGTTATTGAAGGCTAGTCCTGGGACGTGGATGAGATCAATCTTATCCTTGTTAAAGGCCTGGTCACTTTTTGGCTCCCAGATACCAAATTTGGTCATTTCTAGTTCATCTGGAATGTATTCCGTAAAAATCATCTGACTTTTAGGGTAAGTTTTTGGCACTAAAACGACTTTTCCGTCTTTCTTAGTTTGGTTAATTAGAGCCTGGGTATTGTATTCAAAATCAAAAGCCAGATAAGTCGCCAGAGTTTGAGCCTCTCGGTACTCTGGACTAGTCAAAACTTGCTCCAGTAAAGACTTGTCAATCTCAGCTTTACGCTCCTTGTCTTGAGCCTTTAACTGTCTTAAAATTGTTTGCCGAATTTCTTTTTTTAACATGCCCTTATCTTACCATTTTTCCTGTGAATTGACAGATTTAACCAAAAAAATCCGCTCCTTCAAGTGAATAGTCTCAGTTTGCACGATAGTTCAAGAATTTGCTGATAGCTTCAACCGCGAACGGAAGAACCTCTTCCTTTGGATTCATTTTGGGACTGTGCAGTGGATAATCAGAATCAACCCCCAACCAAATCATGACGCCGGGAATTTTATGGAGCAAGTAACCAAAATCCTCACCGGTCATGGCAGGAAGAATGTCAATCAGGTTGGCATCCGTTTCCTGGTCGAAGAAGGTCATCAAGTCCTTGGCGAGTTCAGGATTATTTTCAACTGGCAAATAGCCTCCTTGGATGAGCTCCACATCCAACTCTAGCTCAAAGGATTGAGCAACCCCTTTGGCAATTTCCTGCAAACGTTTCTGGGTCAACAGGTTCATTTCCTGAGTTAGGGTGCGGATGGTACCATGCAGCTTGGCTTCCTCAGCAATAACATTATTGGTGGTGCCAGCATGTAGGGAGCCAAAGGTCACAACCGCTCCCTCAATGGGATCAACATTGCGGCTGACAATAGTTTGCACCTGGGTCACAAAATAGGCTGCAGCGACCAGGGCATCATTGGTCTTGTGTGGGAAAGCAGCGTGACCACCAGTTCCTTTGAAGGTTATCAAGGTTTCACAGGTGCCAGCAAAAAGAGTATGCGTATTGGTAGCAATATCACCGACCTTTAAATCGGGTCGAACGTGGAGACCGTAAAATTCATCTGGTTTCCAATCACCAAAGGCATCTTCCTCATACATTAGCTTACCGCCAGCCAAATTTTCCTCAGCTGGTTGAAAGAGAAAGAGTAGGTTGTTTTTTGGTTGCTTCTGTACCAGAACATCTAGGAGCCCGAGGGCAGTCGTCATGTGGATATCATGACCACAGGCGTGCATCCGCCCCTCATGCTGACTAGCAAAGTTCAAGCCGGTATCTTCCTCAACGGGTAGGGCATCAATATCTGTTCGCCAACCCACTGTCTTTTGGGGAGCAGTACCATGCAAAAAGACTAAGATACCAGTTCGCCAGGTTCTTTGCTCGACAAAGTCCTTGCCCTGAGTGATTATGGCAATTTTTTCCAAAAGGTATTTTTGTGTTTGATATTCTTCTAAGCCGATTTCAGGAATTTGGTGGAGGTCTCGACGGATTTTAATTAAATCTAACATGAAAACAGGTCCTTTCATTGCAGGTTATGGTTATAGAAGGCGGCGTCAAGCCTAAGCTGGTATCAAATTTGGCAAGTGCTGTCATTCAATAGCTAGGATATAAGATTACATAAGAAAAGAGAGTGGACAACTCTCTCCATCATCAGTCTTAGAGGTTACGCAGGGCATCTTCCAAGGCAGTTTTTTGTTGGGTCTTGGCATCAATTTCCTTGATGACACGGGCTGGAACACCAGCAACCACAACATTTTCAGGGACATTCTGAGTAACGATGGCACCGGCGGCAACGACAGAACCATTACCAACCTGAACTCCTTCGATAACCACTGCATTGGCACCAACCAAGACATTGTCGCCAATGCGAACGGGGTCAGCAGAAGCGGGCTCAATGACACCAGCTAGGACAGCACCAGCCCCGATGTGGCTGTTTTTACCAACAGTTGCGCGGCCACCTAATATAGCCCCCATGTCAATCATGGTACCAGCTCCGATTTCGGCACCAATATTGATAACGGCCCCCATCATGACCACCGCATTATCGTCAATAGTTACTTGGTCGCGGATGATAGCCCCTGGCTCAATCCGCGCATTAATATTTCGCTTGTCCAAAAGGGGAACAGCGGAATTACGGCCATCTTGTTCAACCACGTAGTCCTTATTTTCGGTTAAATTAACGAGGAGAGGTTGGATATCCTTCCAGTCGCCAAAGAGAATGTTGCCTAATTTAGTAACAGATGCTGGGACGGTTCCAGCCAATTGTCCTTCAAAAGTTACCTTGACATTGGTTTTCTTTTGGGCATTTCCGATATAGGCAATAATTTCTTGAGCAGTCATTTTTTGTGCAGTCATGATAGTCTCCATTCCTTTTCGTTTAGCCTCTATTATACCAAAAATTCTGAAAATTTGGCGGTTGATTTTTAAAGGAGACTCTTACCTAACAACTGCCTGGCTCCCAAGAGCCTAATCTAACTAAAAAGGACTCAAGATCTGCCTTCTGGCAGAAACCCCTGTCAGGTCAATGGTCGGGCCATTGTTATTTTGGAGAGCACGAACTAGATTTCGAATTATTGCTATGCTAAACTCCGCTACCTTGTGGCCCCGCTCATGCGAAATCTGTCTGGCTTGGGCAATATTATTTTTATTAACAAAAAAATCCCTGATGGGATTTATAAATTATCAAACAATTATCGCCAATAGACATAGGTAGGATTGGGAGTCACGTAGACCAAGGTGTTATTAGCTGCGCTGAACAAAAGGATAATGTTTTTTTGCTTATAATAATAGATGTAATAGCCGCCAGTATTATTAAGGGCAAAGTCAACTGCCTTCCAGGCGAAAGCACGAGCCTCCTCACGGGTGATATCACTGTTTTTGAACAGGCTAATAATACGCTGAGGTTCTTCTTGCTTTAAAGCATCAATAATATCTGAGCTGTTCCGGATGGTAAGATCGGGACGACCGAGAACTTGCTTGACCTTGTCAGCCGTGTATCCTTTGTAATCAGGGGCAGAAGCGCTTAGCCCTGAATTGGACCCTTCATAATAAATCTCACTACCATCCGTTGCATAAATCTTATCTGTCTTTGCAGAGTCAGCATCCTTAGGTAAATCAGTAGGGTGCCGGTTTTCGTATTCTTTTCCTTTGGCGTTAGACTTACCTCCATCGTCTGTCGAACTTGAAGTGCTCGATTGAGCTGATTTCGACTGATTTTTGGGGGTACAAGCTACCAAAAAACTGCTGGATGCCAAGAGGCATATCAGCAAAATTATTCTTCTTCTCATCATAAACCCCTAGTCAATAAAAAGCCCATTCACATAGGCTTTCACATGTCAAGATTATCCTCCCTGTAGGACTCGAACCTACGACCCATGGATTAAGAGTCCACTGCTCTACCAACTGAGCTAAGGAAGGAGAAAGAGCTGTATTGGTACCGATGATCCACGTTTTGTATTGAACCCGCAGGTTAAAGCAGGTGGGTAACTCGCTCTTGCTTAGTTGCTTCCGTGTGAGACGGCTTGCATACTGCAAGAAGACTTATGTTTCCCAAAATACAAAGATTTAGTCGGTCAACACAGTGATGTGGATTCGTATACCACAGCAGTTTTATGTTCCTATCATACCATTTTTGAAAATATTTTCAAGGGGGAAAATTGCTTTTTTTAGTAAAATTTTCGTGATTTAGTCAGAAAGCTTGTCAATTCGCTCCTTATTTGCCCCTAAAGCGCGCTCATATTTTCCAGTTTCATTTGCCGAAAAATAATCGGACCCTAAAAGTTTGTCGGGCAGGTATTGCTGTTTAATCCACTTTTTTGGATAATTATGGGGATAGAGATAAACCTGAGCATTGCCTAATTCCTTGCTGCCCTGATAATGACCATCACGTAAATGGCGAGGAATAGGGAGGTTACCTGATTTCCGTAAATCACTTAGGGCAGCATCCATGGCCAGATAGGCAGAATTGGACTTGGGTGATAGGGCCAAATCAACTACGACGTTGGCAATCAGAATTCTAGCTTCAGGAAAACCAATCTTTTGAGCAGCCTCTAGGGCGGTTACGGTATGGATTTGAGCATCAGGATTGGCTAGGCCAATATCTTCATAGGCAATCACAGTTAGACGGCGGGCTAGGCTGGGCAGGTCACCAGCTTCAATCAGGCGGGCGGCATAGTGAAGACTGGCATTGACATCGGAACCACGGATGGATTTTTGCAGGGCGGATAGGACATCGTAGTGGCCATCGCCATTTTTATCCATGGTAATGTAGGACCTTTGCAGACTATTTTCCACCGTGTCCAGAGTGATATGCCGTAGTCCCTGGTCATCGGCCTGAGTGGACATGACGGCCAAATCTAAGGAATTGAGGGCCGAACGCAGGTCGCCATTGGTAGCCGTTGCAATAAAATCCAAGGCCTCCTCATCCAGACTGACCTCAAAGTCAAAGCCCCGCTCCTTATCAGAAATGGCCCGCTGGATAGCCGTCTTGATATTGTCATTGGACAGAGGCTCCAGCTCGAAAATCTGCACCCGAGAGCGGATGGCAGGCGTAACGGAGAAGAAGGGATTCTCGGTTGTCGCTCCAATCATGATGATCTTGCCGTTTTCCAGAAGAGGTAGAAGAAAGTCTTGCTTGGTCTTGTCCAGGCGGTGGATTTCATCCAGCATGAGAACCAGACCGCCGGAAAAATTAGCTTCCTCGGCGATTTCCTGCAGGCGTTTCTTGCTGTCGGTTGTGGCATTAAAGGTGCGAAAGGCAAACTTGGTCGTCCCCGCTATGGCCGAGGCGATGGAGGTCTTGCCGATTCCTGGCGGACCGTAGAGAATCATGGAAGAAAGCATATTGGCCTCAATCATTCGGCGGATAATTTTACCTGGACCGACCAGGTGTTTTTGGCCGATAATCTCACCTATAGTTCTGGGCCGCATTCGTAAGGCTAGATTTGCTGTCATAGCATACAGCTCCTTTTAATCGTAGATTTTTATGATAGAATTATTGTAACACAAAAAGCAACAAGCAAGAAGGAGAGCAGATGGCTAAGTACGGATTTTTATCGGTTCTGGAGGAGGAGCTGGAGCAGCATTTTGACTATGATTTCGCCATGGATTGGGACAAGCGAAACCACGCTGTCGAGGTAGCCTTTGCCCTTGAGGCACAGAATATCGCTGCCGTCGAAACTGTCGATGACCAGGGAGAAAGTTCCGACCAGAATGTCCTCTTTGAGGATTATGTCATCTTCTACAATCCCCAAAAGTCAACCTTTGCTCCAGAGGACTACTTAGTAGCCATTCCCTACCAGCCCAAGAAGGGCCTGTCCCGAGAATTTCTGGCCTATTTCGCCCAAACCCTCAATGAGGTTGTGACCGAGGGCCTCAGCGACCTTATGGACTTCCTGACAGATGACAGCATCCAAGAATTCAGCCTCCATTGGGATAAGGAAGCTTTTGAAAATGGCAGAGCAGAGCTGGAAGAGACTGAGTTGTACGGGTATCCGAGGTATTAGAAACTTAGTTGTAAGGAAAAATCAAATTATGAATAATATATTGTAGGTAGAAAAATTATGGAGGAAACTCATGAAAAATGATGTAATTCAAAAAGTTCCAATAGGAACTTTAAATTTTCAGGATCCTTTTTTTAATTCGTTGAGAGATGATTATGATGGATTTGATGATTGGCTCTATCGGAAATCCAATGAGGAAGCTTACGTATTGATAGATCAAAATCGGTTATTGGGATTTCTTTATCTTAAGGATGAATATGAAGCAGATAGCAGCATTAATCCTTTCTTTAATGAGAGACGCCGTTTAAAAATTGGAACATTTAAAATTAATTCTCATGGAACAGTCCTTGGACAGCGCTTTTTAAGTATTATTTTGAGGAAGATGATAAATGAAGGTCATGATTTTACTTATGTTACATTATTTTCAAAGCAAGAAAGATTAAGAAGGCTTTTTGAGCGATTTGGTTTTCGACAATGGGGATGCAAAAGTAATGGGGAATTAGTCTATTTTAAAGATTTAACGGTTTTCGATAATCTGTATAAGGATTTTCCAAGATTCAATCTATCAGGAAATACACAAAAGTATCTATTAGGAATTCATCCTAATTTCCATACTAAATTATTTCCTTTCTCAAGGTTACACACCGAACGAAACCACTTAGTGGAAGATCTATCTTTTACAAATACAAGTGAAAAAGTCTACCTTTGTAAAATGCAGGGTGTTCTGAATATGAATTCAGGAGATTTAGTCGTTATATATCGAACATCTGAAAATGGGAAATCCGCAGAATACAGTTCTGTTGCAACTTCAATCTGTACAGTTCTTGAAGTTATAAATATAGATAAGTTTAGTTCATTGGAAGATTTCCTTCGGTATTGTGGAAAGGGTACAATCTTTTCTGAGAGTGAATTGATTAAGTTTTGGAATAATAATCGTTATCCTTATATCATTAAGATGCTATATAATGCACCTCTACAAAAACGGATTATCAGAAAAAAATTAATTGAACAAGTTGGACTTGATAGAAATAATTATTTTGGTTACCTCTCTTTAACGGATAATCAGTTCAACAAAGTTTTAGAAATGGGTGAAATAAATGAAAGCTTTATTATCAATTAAGCCAGAATTTGTTGAAGAAATAATTGAAGGAAGAAAAAAATTTGAATACAGAAAAAAAGTGTTCAAACGTTCAGACGTTTCGTCTATCGTAGTTTATGCAACTAAGCCATATGGGAAAGTTGTAGGTGAATTTGAAATAGCTGATATTATAGAAGAAAGTATTGATCAACTTTGGGATAATACCAAAAGATTTTCTGGAATTACAGAAGAATTTTTCTATGACTACTTTAAAGACAAAGAGAGTGGTTTTGCTATAAAAATAGAAAAATTTATACGCTACGAAAAACCGTTAGAGTTATCAGAGTTTGACTCTAGCATCAGAGTTGCACCACAATCATTTTGTTACATTGGAGATTGAGCCATTGATAATATGAAATCCTGAATAGGGAGATGGGGAAAGAGTACAATCACTTCAGCGATATCTCCTCTCCCCCATCTATGCTATAATGAACATACTGTAAATTAAAGATTTAAGGGCGTTTGGCAGGTTGCAGTTTAGAGGCTTGTTGGCGTTTGGATTTCTAGGAGGTTTATCATGGACAAGTGGCAAGAGTTGACGGTGGCGGTCAATCGGGAGGCTCAGGAGGCGGTTGCTAATATTTTGGTGGAATCAGGTAGCCAGGGTGTGGCTATTGAGGATAGTGCTGACTATCTGGGTCCTGTTGGCAAGTATGGTGAGCTCTTTCCAGAGGTCGTGCAGTCTGAGACGGTTAAAATTACGGCCTATTACCCTGATTCTATGGATATTGAGGCAATCAAGGATCAGGTCAATCAGGCTATCCAGCACTTGCCAGAATTTGGCTTGAAGATGGGTCAGACCCACCTATCTAGCCATGAATTGGCCGAGGAAGACTGGGCGGAAAATTGGAAGAAGTACTACAAACCAACTCGAATCAGCCATGATTTGACCATTGTCCCCTCTTGGACGGATTACCAAGTTGGAGCTGGAGAAAAGATTATCAAGCTGGACCCTGGTATGGCCTTTGGAACTGGTACCCATCCGACGACCGAGATGAGTCTCTACGCCCTGGAGCAGGTTCTGCGTGGCGGTGAGACTGTCCTAGATGTTGGAACCGGTTCGGGCGTGCTCTCCATTGCCAGCTCCCTCCTCGGGGCCAAGGACATCTACGCCTACGACCTAGATGATGTAGCTGTGCGGGTGGCTCAGGAAAATATCGACCTCAACCCTGACATGGCCAACATTCATGTGGCTGCGGGCAACCTCTTGGAGGGCGTGCAGCAGGAGGCGGATGTTATTGTGGCCAATATTCTAGCTGATATCTTGGTAAAATTGACTGATGATGCCTACCGTCTGGTCAAAGACCAGGGCTATCTGATTCTTTCAGGGATTATCGCCGACAAGTTGGATCTGGTCTTGGAAGCAGCCTACAGCAGTGGTTTCTTACTGGAGACCCAGATGGTTCAAGGAGAGTGGAATACCCTGATTTTCAAAAAGACCGATGACCTGTCGGGCGTGATTGGAGGCTAAGAATAAGTGACGGCGACAAAAAAGTCAGCGACAACCCTAAATGCTAATTATTTCAAATCATTAGTTACGACTCGTGCTTCTATGGGAATGTTAGTGCTAGGGATTGCAGGTTTTGCACTGGCAGGAATTGATTATTTACTCCACTCCTTAACGGTGATTTACTATGGTGTTACCCCTCCTCAAGATGTGATTTCAATCATTTCATTGGTTTGTCTTGTATTTATGGCGATTTCTTTTTTGATATATCCAATTGCTCCTCTAAGACACTTCTTCTATCGTCATCAGCGATTTAGTTCTCTTTGGCAATTAAGCTTTGTTTTCTTGTTTTATCTGACTCTAGTGATCTTATCTGCTATCCTTTTTTTGGCTGAAAAAAATATGTTAGATATTTATGGTTCCCGCTGGTCTTTGCTTTCCTTGATAGGTGGGAGTTTGCTTTACTTTTCCTGTCTAGCCTACAATGTATTTTGGCTACGAAAGGAATTGACCAAGGGGATGAGCCAAGAGCGCACCCAAAAGAACTTTCTAGCTGCTTCGTCAGTCTCTTCACCAGGCACTTTGTTGTTGATTTTCGGCGTAACCATGCTCGCACCTATTTTAATAAAGGAATCATTGGTGGCTGGCTTAGGATTATCATGTTTTATTCTGTTTACAGTTGTTTTTTCTCGACTTCATGTAGAATATGGCTATGCAGCCATTTTAAAGTGGCAAAGTCAAGACTATTGGGGAGAATACCTTCCAACTCCTAAAGAAGAAATTAATTTCAAACCAATAAGAACCTTTATTCGGATTGCTCTAGAAGTGCTTCTTTTCCTAGCTGTCATCATTTTTGGAGGTGAGATGGTTGAACAAGGAATTATGCCAGCTCTTCTTGGCCGTGGTTTAGTAATTGGTTTTATCATTTATTGGCTTGTCCGCATCCTTCTCTGGGGAATTAAAAAGAATAATAGGAAGGAGCGGTGATGCAACAGTATTTTATCAAAGGCCAGCCAGACAATCTCTTAACCATTAAGGATAAAGATACGGCCAAACACATGTTTCAAGTCATGCGTCTGAAGGAAAAGGATCAGGTTGTCCTCGTTTTTGACGACGGCATTAAACATTTGGCCAAGGTAACGGATCCGACTCAGCAAACCTTGGAGCTGATAAAGGAGCTTGAGGATAATGTTGAACTACCGGTCTCAGTCACCATCGCCTCGGGCTTTCCCAAGGGGGATAAGCTGGATTGGATTACGCAAAAGGCCACAGAACTAGGGGCAGAGGCCATCTGGGCCTTCCCAGCTGATTGGTCGGTTGTCAAATGGGATGGCAAAAAGCTAGCTAAGAAGGAAGAAAAGTTAGCGAAAATCGCTCTGGGAGCGGCCCAACAGTCCAAGCGTAACCATCTACCCCAGGTTAAGCTCTTTGAGAAGAAGATTGACTTTATTGACTGTTTTTCTGACTTTGATAAGATTTTCCTAGCCTATGAGGAAACGGCCAAATCGGGGCAGTTGACGACTCTGGCCAAGGAGCTCAACCAGATCCAAGCAGGTGACAAGCTTCTCTTTATCTTTGGGCCCGAAGGAGGCGTGTCTCCAGAAGAAGTCGCTGACTTCAAGGAATTTGGCGCTCTAGAAGTAGGCTTGGGTCCTCGTATCATGCGGACCGAGACCGCTCCTCTTTATGCTCTCAGCGCCGTCAGCTATGCCTTGGAAATGAGTCAAGGCAAGTAGGGTTCCAATTAGATTTGTTAGGCAGTCGATTTTTGACTCCTTCATGCTTGGCTGATAAACCATTTTATCAGCATCTTGAGAGTGATAGAAGAAGGCCAGCAAAGCCACTGGTTTAAATTTTATTGGGATAAAAATATGGGGACTAGGAATCAAACTTTAGTCTCTTTTTTAGCTAGTCTTTCCGCTTCCGATAGTTGCAGCTGTTAGGGAAATCAGTCGCCCTTGCTCGGGTTCTAAGCTTTTGAAATCCTAAATCTTTCTAGTCAAACAAAATGAAATTTTCATCTTCTTTTGTGAAAATAATTTGGGTTTTCTTCTATCTTTTCTTAGAGGTCAAAAAGTGTTAAAATTAAGGCAACTTAGGTCTCTAAAGATAGTTTCCGATAGGTTTGGCAGAGCCTAATCTGGGAGAATTTTAGGATCGGATACAAGTTTTAGTTAGAGGTGGAAATATGGCAACTAACCCAAATTTAAGTGGGCCAGAAGTTATTGAGCTTGTCAAAGGCTATATGACCGATGATGATGTAGCACTAGTACAGAAGGCTTTAGACTATGCGACAGAAGCCCATAAAGAACAAAAACGCCAGTCAGGGGAACCTTACATCATTCATCCCATCCAGGTTGCGGGGATTTTGGCTGGTTTACAGTTGGATGCTACCAGTGTTGCCTGTGGTTTTCTTCACGATGTGGTTGAGGATACAGAGGTCACTTTAGAGGACTTGGAAAGAGATTTTGGCCTAAAAATTAGCCAGATTGTTGATGGGGTCACCAAACTTGGTAAGGTCAAGTATAAATCCCATGAAGAGCAATTGGCTGAAAACCACCGCAAAATGCTTATGGCCATGTCCAAGGATATTCGAGTTATCCTGGTTAAATTAGCTGACCGCCTTCATAATATGCGGACTCTAAAACATTTACGGCCGGATAAACAAAAACGTATATCTCGCGAAACCATGGAAATCTATGCTCCTCTGGCCCATCGTTTGGGGATTAGTGCCATCAAGTGGGAGCTGGAAGATTTGGCTTTCCGCTATCTCAATGAAGTAGAATTCTACAAGATTTCCCACATGATGCATGAAAAACGGCGGGAACGGGAAAGCCTAGTTGATGAAATTGTGGAAAAGATCAAGGCCTATACGGCTGAACAAGGCTTACAGGGAAAGATTTATGGTCGTCCTAAGCATATATATTCCATTTACCGTAAAATGCGGGATAAGAAAAAACGCTTCGATCAGATTTATGATTTGATTGCCATCCGCTGTATCATGGATACGCCTAGCGATGTCTATGCCATGTTGGGCTACATTCATGAGCTCTGGCGGCCAATGCCGGGGCGTTTCAAGGATTATATTGCCAACCCTAAATCTAACGGTTACCAATCCATCCACACCACCGTCTACGGTCCCAAGGGTCCCATTGAAATTCAAATCCGGACCCAAGAGATGCACGAAGTGGCCGAATATGGGGTTGCTGCCCATTGGGCCTATAAAAAAGGTATCAAGGGCAAGGTTGACGCCCAAGAATCTGCTATCGGGATGAACTGGATTCAGGATCTAGTTGAGCTGCAGGCAGGCTCTAATGGGGATGCTCAGGAATTCGTTGATTCGGTCAAGGAAGACATCTTCTCTGCTCGGATTTACGTTTTCACTCCGTCGGGTGATGTTCAGGAATTGCCGAGGGATTCTGGTCCAATTGACTTTGCCTATGCCATTCACACCCAAGTTGGTGAAAAGGCCGTCGGAGCCAAGGTCAACGGCCGCATGGTCCCTCTGACAGCCAAGCTCAAAACCGGAGATGTGGTTGAAATAGTCACCAACCAGAATTCCTTTGGACCTAGCCGCGACTGGATCAAGCTGGTCAAAACAACCAAGGCTCGCAATAAGATTCGCCAATTCTTCAAGAATCAAGATAAGGAAATGTCCATCAGCAAGGGGCGTGACCTCTTGGTTGATTACTTCCAAGAACAGGGCTATATCGCCAATAAGTACCTAGATAAGAAGCATATTGACGAAATCCTGCCCCGTATGAGCGCCCGCAGTGAAGAGGCCCTCTATGCAGCTATCGGTTTTGGTGAGATCAGTCCAGCTGCCGTCTTTAACCGTCTAACAGAAAAAGAAAGGCGGGAAGAAGAAAGAGCCAAGGCCAAAGCAGAAGCTGATGAATTGATGAACGGCGGTGAAGTTAAGCATCAAAATAAGGATGTTCTCAAGGTTAAGAGTGAAAATGGAGTCATTATTCAAGGCTCTTCAGGTCTCTTAATGCGGATTGCCAAGTGCTGTAATCCAGTTCCCGGTGACCCAATTGAAGGCTACATCACTAAGGGGCGTGGGGTAGCTATCCACCGTGCTGATTGCCACAACATCAAAAGTCAAGATGGCTATGAGCAAAGACTGATTGATGTCGAATGGGATGGGTCTAGCCAAGCCAGTCAAGAATATCTAGCCGAAATTGATATTTACGGTCTCAACCGCTCTGGTCTCTTAAATGATATCCTGCAAATCCTTTCAACCCAGACCAAGAGTATTTCTACGGTCAATGCTCAACCGACCAAGGATATGAAATTTGCTAATATCCATGTCAGCTTCAAAATTCCGAATTTAACCACTTTAACGACTGTTGTAGACAAGATTAAGGTGGTTCCGGATGTCTATTCCGTAAAACGGACGAATGGTTAAAATTGCAACTATTTCTCTGATTCCAAACCTAAAACTATAGGAGGAGGCTGCTAAATTATTATGAAAATAGTAGTGCAAAGGGTTAGTCAAGCTCAGGTGACTATTGGAGGAAAAACAGTCGCTTCTATTGGTCAAGGGCTTCTTTTACTGGTTGGTATTGGTCCTGATGATGAAGCAGAGGATGTAAACTATCTGGCTCGAAAAGTCCTTAATATAAGGATCTTTTCGGATCCGGAAGACAAGATGAACTTGTCGGTTCAAGATATCCAAGGAGAAATCCTTTCCGTATCCCAATTTACCTTATTTGCAAATACGAAAAAGGGAAATCGGCCGTCTTTTACTGAAGCAGCCTCACCCCAAATAGCCAGAAAACTCTATCAAGATTTTAACAAAATCCTTTCAAAAATCCTTCCGGTCAAGACAGGAGAGTTTGGAGCGGATATGAAAGTGTCCTTGGTTAATGATGGACCGGTTACAATTATTTTAGATAGTAAAAACCATTAATGAGTCTAAATGCGTAAAGAACCTTATTTAATAAGTGTTTGGCTATTTAAATTATTCCAATCATTAAATTGTTTGCGTTTTGTAACAAAATGGTAATAAATTTGATGATTTAGGTTTTATGCAATAAAGAAAAGGCTAGCTCACAGGGCTCGGCTTTTTCTTTATTTACAAAGCCAGTAAAAATGAAATGGTTTTGGGTATGAAATTAGTCGGTGTTTTTCAAGTATTAGGGTTGTGTTTTCATAGATTTTCAGTAAAATACACTTATGATTTTGGAGCACCTTAAACAGGTCGCTCGATCATAAAAAATTAGAAGGAGAAAAAGGCCGTGAATAACAGAATGCTATCTCTCCCTAGCATGTTATTTCTACTTGCTTTTGGAATGGTGCTCTCAGTTTCAGCTGGCACTACTCATGCAGATGAGCTTGCAAACCAAACCGCCAAGGTAGCCGATGAGGCTTCCATTGTGGTTAGTACATCACAAGCCGCTGTTGAGCAGCCCCAGTCACAAGAGAAGGAGATCAGCCCAGCAATGGAAGAGGACACGAGCAATTTGAGCCTGAAACCCAATGCTCAGCAAGAATCACAAAGTCCTGACTCAAGTACAGAACTTCAAGATCCCGCTGAACAAACACCGCCTGAAACGTCTGATGCTTCTGCACCAGCGACAACCTCGGCGGATTCTGTTGAGAAATACGCTCAAGATGCAACCCAAAACCAATCATCTACCAGCAACGGACCTGGGGTTATCCGAGCAACAAGTGCTCAGGTAACCGCAACTCGATCTGTTGTTTCTTCACAATCTGGCGATGCAATTGTTGACTTGTCAGCCGACAAGGCCAGCTATCGTCAGGGTGAAGATGTCAACCTATCTGTTGACTTCAAGAACACAACAGATAAAGAGCAAGACGTAACTGTTTACGCTGATGTTTATTATATTGACAACAAACTAGGGACCTACAAGTTCAGCAAACATCTCAAAGCCGGTGAAGGCTACAAGATGCAATCCGGCGACTTGAAGATTCCTGCTTCACAATTTGAAAACAATCATGGCTACCTGCTTAAGGTTCGCGTGGCTGACGCTGACAATAATACTCTCAGCGAGGTCAACAAGGCCATTGCCGTTGAAAGTGATTGGACCAAATTCCCCCGTTACGGAATTGTTGGGGGTTCTCAAGATACCAACAACAGCCTGCTGTCTAAGGATGCTGACCGTTACCGTGCAGAAATTGAAAAGATGAAGAATATGAACATCAATTCATACTTCTTCTATGATGTTTACAAGACTGCTACCAATCCCTTCCCAAGTGATGAAGACACTTTCAAACAAGACTGGAACACTTGGAGTGGCTCAGAAATTGATACCCAAGCTGTCAAAGATATTGTCAATCAAGTTCATGATGGTGGCGCTGTTGCCATGCTTTACAACATGATTTTGGCAGAAAATACCAATACCGGTGAAGCTCCTGTTTTGCCAGAGACGGAATACGCTTATAATAGCGATGACCGCGGTTATGGTGCTCAAGGACAACCGATGTCTTACACCGTGAAAATTCCAAAAGACGGGCAAGAAGAGGATGTCGAAATCCAACGCTACTACAACCCAACTAGCAAACTCTGGCAAGATTACATTGCTGACAAGATGGGTCAAGCCATGAAGAATGGTGGCTTTGATGGTTGGCAGGGTGATACTATCGGAGATAACGAAGTTTACAGCTATGCTGATAAGGATAGCAATGACCCCTCTAAGAAATTTTGGCTGACCGAAGGTTATGCGGAATTCCTTCGTGCCATTAAGGAAAAATTACCCAACTACTACTTAACCGTAAACGATGTTAACGGTGAACAAATCTATCGTCTCAAAGACGGTAATCAAGATGTTATCTACAACGAAATCTGGCCTTTCGGCGGCTCTGCCCTCGGAGATGGCCGCAGTCAAACCGAATACGGTGACCTCAAGGCCCGTGTTGATGAAGTTCGCAAGGTGACTGGAAAATCTCTTATTGTCGGTGCCTATATGGAAGGTAGCGAAAATGGCGGTTCCAAGGCTGATGCTGAAGCAGGTAAATCCCTGCAAACAGATGCGGTTCTCTTGACCTCTGCCTCAATCGCCGCTGCCGGTGGTTACCATATGTCCCTCGCAGTTCTTGCTAACCAGCAAGACGAAACGGACGGAGGCCAAGGAATTGGCGTTCTCCAAACTGCTTATTACCCAACTCAAAGCTTGAAGACCTCAAGCGAATTAACCCGCAAAAATAATGATTATCAACAGTTCATCACCGCTTATGAAAACGTTTTGCGTGATGGTGTTGAAAATGATGATGCCCAAGTAAATACTTTTGACTCAAATGGTCAAAAGCTTTCGACCGACGCCAAAGGTATTACTGGCAATCAAGTTTGGACTTACGGAAAAAAAGGCGATAACTTTAGAACCGTTCAACTCCTTAACTTGATGGGCATTAACTCTGACTGGAAGAATGAAGATGGTTTGGCAGCCAACAAGACCCCAGATGAGCAAACCAACCTGACGGTTAAGTATGCTCTGGGGGATGTCTCAATGGAAGATGCTCAACGGATGGCTAACCAAACCTATGTGACCTCTCCAGATGACTGGTCCAAATCTAATCTGCAAAAGGTTTCTGCATCTGTAAAAACTGACGAAAATGGTAAACCTGTTTTGGTTATTAATGTGCCTAAATTGACTCTTTGGGACGTGGTCTACATCTCCAATGCCGACCAAGAATCTGCTCCTGAAGCTGATCAAGCTCAAACACCTGCAGCTCAATCTAGCGATGATAAAGTTGCTGAAAACGAAACAAGTCAACCAGCAGCAGACGCAAAAGAGCAAACTTCAGAACCAGCTCAAGACCAAGCGGCACCGGCCGAGCAAGGACAAGCTATTAACCAAGCAGAATCTCCAGCTACTGAACCTGAAGCTGAGGTGACTCCAGCGACAGCTGAACCTGCTAAGGTAGATGCACCTGAAGCAAACCAAGCCGCTGATCGAGCCGTAAGCCCTGAGCCTGCAAGTCAAGAGCAAGCGGCTAGCCAAAGTCAGCCTGAAGCGAACCAAACACCAGCTTCAAATGAAACTCCAGCAACTCAAGAAAATTCAGAACAACCTGAATTAAATGAACCAACAGCTCAAACGCAACCAAGTTCCCAAGTTAGTCCAGCCAATACTTCAGTTACACCAGTAGCTGAACGACCGACTAACCAAGGTCAAGCAGCTGATAAGGCAGACCAAGCTCCGACAAATAGCACTTCTACTCCTGAGTCAACTAGTCCAGTTGAGCCAGCAGCAACAGACCAGTCTTCAGATACTCCTATAGTTCCTGCCGGCAATCTCTCTGTTCAACCGGCAGAGATCGAGACACCGACCGTTCCAGACAAGCAAGGAGACTCCAAGGCTAATCAATCATCTACCGAGACCCCAGTTGCTGACCAGGTCCCAGCAGTAGCTGAACAACCACAAGCAACAGAACCAAACCAGGCTAAACCTTCTGTCGACAAGGCAGCCGCACCAGAAGCGGCTAAGCCTGATTCAACTCAAGCAGCAGACACCAGCAATCCAGCCAAAGAGGCAGATGATCCAGAAGTTGATGAGACTAAGTCAGAGGTCACTCCAGATTCGGGAACAGATAAAGCTCCAGAAGCTGGTCAGGTAGACTCAGACAAGGCTCCAACTGTTAAGCCATCAACACCAGAAAATAATGACAATCAGCCTAATAATGCAAACGATGCAGATAAGAATAAGACTAATGAGGCTGATTCCAACAAGGCTAATCAGGATTCTACAAAAGGGTCTTCAACCGATCAATCTGGAAAATCAACGACTCCGGAGGATGGTCCAGACAATTCTGGTCCAGAAGATCCTGAGACCAAACCGTCAGATCCAAATACTGATACAAGCGATCAGGAACAGGTGAAGCCAAGTCTACCAGTAGTTCCTAATCAAACAGTAGATGATCCTAAAACGGATGACACTGATACTCCAGCGAATACAGACTCAGCTAAGTCTAAAAAAGTAGCCGATGCAGATAAGAACAAGGTGGCAACTGATTCAGAAGGCCGTCAAAAATCTTCAGAGTTCCCTAAAGAAGCTACAGACTTGGAAAAAGTTGGTCAACCAGCCTCTCCACAAGTAGCAGGAGTAAAATCATCAGTTGCAACTAGCCCAGAAAAGAAATCAGAGCCTGTTTCTAAAACAAGCACGACTTCATCTTCAGACAAGTTGCCTAAGACTGGGGATCACAAGACCGTTGTTCTCATTATTGTTCTTGGTCTTGTCTTTGTTGGTATGACAGGACTTTTGGCAAGGCATGAAAAAAAATAAGCTAGAGGAAAGTGGTGGGGCTCTGCCATCCATTTTCTTGCTCTTGCGCAGTTGGTAATAGTTTTTCAAATAGTCTTTGGACCGTTAAAAAACTATTCACTGTGTCAAAGTATTTAGCGTTAGAAAAAGAAGTAGGATTAGGTCCATTAAATTAAGAGAGAGCGGGACAAATCGTGATTTCGTCAAATCGATTTCCCTCACTCTCTCGTTTTAAGGTTCAAGGGAGGCTTACGACAAGTACTAGAGTAGCTTGTCTACCTTCCATACTAACTCACAAGTAAACTATTATCGAGTTTACTTGTGAAGTGTCGCGGGATTCAAGGGACACTGAACCTTTTTATTTCCCACCCCGCACAGTTGACTTGGTTTTCTCCAATAGCCTCCCAGGTTATTGAACCTATCACCGCTATGCGGGGAATAAAGATATCCGATCAACCCCCTGCGTCAATATGTTAGAACTTGAAAAAGTAAAGAGGTTAGGAGTTTTATCTCGGCCTCCTCTAGAAAGGAGTTCCCTTGCCATTAAGTAAGCGAAAAATAGCAATTCTTCTTGGTCTATTAGCTATCGGCTTGTCTTG
The DNA here is from genome assembly GCF_000686605.1 of Streptococcus sobrinus DSM 20742 = ATCC 33478. Classification (GTDB taxonomy): domain Bacteria; phylum Bacillota; class Bacilli; order Lactobacillales; family Streptococcaceae; genus Streptococcus; species Streptococcus sobrinus. Next base: position 50,719 of record NZ_JMLC01000006.1, read on the forward strand.
GCAAGCAGCGACGACAGCCAGTGCAGATGAGGTTCAAGAAAATTCCTCTACCCCTTCTGCCTCTCTGGCCGCATCTTCTGAATCGATGTCAAGTCAGTCAGTTGCCCCTGCAAGCAGCGGTGTCATCACGACTAGCCAGGACAGCCAGCCAGCAGAAAACGCCAATGCTGATGCTCAAGTAGAAACACAAACTAGCGATCAGACTAACAAGGTTCAAGCACCAGCCAGCGCTGCAGCGAATACCTATGACAGCTCCAATTATGGTGCCAAAGTTCCATATACTACCTATGAGGCTGAGGATGCCCAACTGGCCAACGGGGCCAGCCAACAGGCTTCCGACGACGTTGATTCAACCGCCGTTGAAGCTTCCAACCAAAAATACGTTGAGCTGCCCAATGAAGGCTCATCCGTAACCTTCCAGGTTACCAAGCCAGCCAATGCCCTCAACGTCCGCTATACCGTTCCAGACGGGACAACAGGTCAATTGGATGTCCAAATCAATGGCAATAGCGTTGCGACCCTGGATTTGAATTCTGCCTCCTCTTGGCAGTACCTTGTTGGAGATAAGGAGCAGGATTCAGCCAGTGAGGGTGCTCGTGCTCGTTTCCGTTTCGATGAAGCTCACACCCTCTTGAGCAATGTTCAACTGCAGGCAGGCGATAAGATTACCCTGGTCAAAAAGAAGGGGGATAATGTTGCCTACGGTATTGACTTTATCGAATTGGAAGAGGACCAAGGCCCCAAAGCCCAACCTGAAAATTCTATCAGTATCACCGATAAGGGTGCCGTTGCCAATGACGGTCAGGATGACAGCCAAGCCCTCTTGGCTGCCATTGCGGATGCTCAATCGACCGGCAAAAATGTCTACATTCCAGCTGGTCAATTTGATCTAGCCCAAAAGATTCATGTGACGGCTTCAAATATGAAGATTTCAGGTGCAGGTATCTGGCATACCAACCTGCATTTTACCAGCGACCAAGTTGGGGGTGGTGGATTTGAATTTGACCACAATGATGATGGTCTGGAAATCAGCGATTTTTTCACCGATTCCAACCTGACTTCCCGTTATGGAGAAGCTGCCAACTACAAAGCTATTGCCGGTAGCCTTGGCAAGGATTCTTCAATCCATGATTTCTGGGAGCAACATTTTGAAGCCGGTATGTGGATTGGGGATTATGATGCCTCAAATATGCACTATACTGATGGTCTGACGGTTAAGGATTCTCGTATCCGTAATAACTTGGCCGACGGCATTAACTTTGCCCAAGGAACCAAAAATTCAACCGTCCAAAATTCAAACATCCGTGGCAATGGTGACGATGGCTTGGCCAGCTGGTCCAGCCGTGATGGTGCTTCCAACGCCAGCATGGATGAGAACAACAAATACCTCAACAACACCATCGAACTGGGATGGCGGGCCGGAGGTGTGGGTATTTTTGGTGGTAAGGGTCACGAAGTGGCTAATAACCTCATCAAGGATAACTTTGCCGGTGCCGGAGTCCGTATTAGTACGGTCTTCCCAGGTTACAATTTTGATAACAATGATACTGGTATCAGCGTTCATGACAACCTCCTTTGGAGAACAGGAACGACCAGTGATCTCTACAATCAAGAACGTGGGGCTATTGACTTCCAAACTGCCAACGGCGACATCAAAAATGTTACCATCAAGGACAACAAACTGTTGAACTCCTTTGGCAATAGCGTCAATGCCATCAATGCTAATTTTGACCTTTCAGCTCAAGGTAATGGCGACATTCACCTTGACAACAATACCATTGACAAGGATGCCCAACTAGCTAACTTGGTGACAAGTGCTCAAGCACCAGCTCAATCGCAAGACTCAGCCCCGGCTGCAGATAAGCAAGAAGATGCACCGTCTCAAGACCCTGCACCACAAGCTGACAGCAGTCAACCATCAACTGAGTCTAACCAACCGGCTGATCAATCTCAAGCAGACAATAATCAGTCGTCCACAGAGTCTAGCCAACCGGCCGACCAAGCTCAAGCAGACAATAGCCAGCCAGCCGAGTCAACGCAACCGACTGAGCCAGTTCCAGAAGCTGATAACAATCAGTCAACGGAAACACCATCAGACCAAGGGTCAGCCGCTAATGACAATGGTCAAGCTCAGCCAAACAATGAGGCTCCAGCCCAGACAGAAGAAATCCAACCAAGTGCTGAAAATCAAGCAGCCCAAGGTCAGGACCAGTCTCAATCAGCTGATAAAACTTCTGACCAAACTCCAGAAGTGAATCCAGCGCCGGCAGCTGACAGCCCAGATAATGGTTCTGCTTCAGCTCAAACAGAGCCCCAAGCTCAAGCGACTGAAAATACCCCTGCTCAATCAGAAACTCCATCAGTTCCTGACCAGAGCGGTCAATCAAATACTGAGGGCCAAAGCCAAGATGGTCAGGCCCAAGCAAGCAATGAGCAAGACTCATCTGCCCAAGCCGACCAACCGACTGAAAATCAGGCTTCTTCTCAACCAGAAACTCCGCAAGGTCAAACTAATGCAGAGCCGGCTCAAACAGTAGCACCTAAAGTGCCTGAAGGAAATATGTCAGTAGAATCGGCTGCGCCAGAAATCCCAGCTGCTGAACAAGCTCATCCCCAAGCAGGAGAGCAAGACCAGGCATCTACTGACCCCGCAGCTCAATCAGAAACTGCAGGGCCGAGTCCAGCCCCAGTAGCTCCCCAACCTGACTCCGCTCAAACTCCTGGTAGTGTAACTCCAAGTCAAGAGCAGCTAGCAGCGACGGAGATGCCGGCTGAAGAAGCAGTTCTCGACTCCGCAGCCAACTCAGATGCCTCTCAACCAAGCAATCAGGAGACTGATTCTGCAGACCAGAATTCTATTGCGAAGGTTCAGGCACCAGTTGCAGATGAAAATCAGGACGACACTCCGGCAGCTTCCCAAGCGCCAAGTGCTAGTCAACCTGATCCGACAGCTCAACCGGCTGTGGATGGGGTAAGCCAAGCGCCTTCTTCTGATAAGGAAGCGGCATCTGATGATGCTGATAATCAGGCAGCTAATCTTCCTGAACAGCCAACTAATTTCCTTACATCAAATGAAGATCAAGCATCGGTAGCTCCTGAGACTCCGGTGGACCAACCAAGTGTTGACCAAGCCGACCCTAGTCAGCTAAATTCTTCAGAACAAGGAAATGCTAATGGCAACCAAACCACACCTGCTGATCAAGCCGACCCGTCTGTTATGGTAACAACCCCCGTGGTTGGTCAAGCCCCTGAAAATTCTTCCCTAGCTTCAGCAATCCCTGATTCATTTAGTGATGCTGCTGGCTCTGACAATCAGGCAGAGGATAACCAAAAATCGCAAGGGAATATTTCAGATCCCAGTGATTCTGCACAATCCTCTAACGATACCAGTAATCCAAGCGGTTTATCTGATTTACCAAACAGCCCAGCAGTACCAGGTAAAGGCAGTCGCCCAGCATCTAACCAGAACCCTTCTATGAATACAGACACATCTAATAAGCCAGACAAAAAAGCGCAAGCTTTACCTGAAACAGGTGATAGCAAGGCTGATTCTCTAATGATATTTCTTGGCCTTATGATAGTCACTTTTGTTGGGAGCCTCAACAAACACCAAGAAGATTAATAAGAAGATTTTGGTTCTTTTTAACTGACTGAACACTCAATTATAGGAATCAGGATATAGTCAGCAACCGCTTCGTTTTTCCTATAGCTAACAATTTGGTGAAAAGGTCAATTTGCGATATTGGGCTTGGTGCTTTAGCGTTTGCCCATCCCTGTTGCAACTCAACTAATACAGGGTGGTACAGAGTGAGCGGTTTCAGCCTGCAACAGGTTACTTTTAACCTCGTTAGTGTTTTTGTAAAAGAGATAAAAACTCAATAAGAGAGAGCAGTAGGTTGCAATAGGGTGACTACTCAGCTGCTATCTTGATACTTTGAAGTTGAAGAGGAAGATAAATTGATGGTTTGGCTCTAATAATTTATGCCTCTCATTCTATTGGCTGTTGCATCTCCGGAGCAAAATTGACTAAAGTCGCTAATATTAAAAAAGCCTACCGCTTCAATAGCTGGTAGGCTTTTTGCACCTCTTGTTTACTTACTTAATTAATTTTTGTCAGGGGCTGGCCTAGCATCAATTAAATCCTTTGGGGAGCTTTCCATTAAGTCTAAAAATTTCTTGGCAAAGACTTCTGGTGGGTCTGGGAAATCCTCAGCAATCCATTCACCAACAATGGAAAAAATATAATTGATGACAATCCTCATCATACTCTTATTTGAGAAAGGCCCCTTATTATCAATCTCAATAGCCGCATGCTCTAGTAAGTCGACATAGTGTGCTTCTAAAAAATTAGAAACACCTGTATCTAGCGAGGTGTGATAAAAGACATAGACGCGATCTCGTTTCTGATACACAAGGGGGATGATATCGTTAGCCACGGCTTCATAGATTGAATGATTTTTAGGATTGGTAATACTAGTTTTAAAAGTCGCAAAAACTTCATCCGTCATGCTTCTGTGGATATAGTTAAAAATTTCCTCGACATTAGCGAAGTGTTTTTGATAAATCGCCTGGCGAGAAATCCCAGCTTCCTTGGCGATTTCTGCCATAGTGAGTTCCCGTTTTTTGGGATTTTTGCTAGCAATCCGAAAGACAGCATTGACAATAGCTTCACGGCTTCCTTGAACCATTGTAACCTCCTTTTAGCACCAGCTTATAAAAAAATTGACGGGCTGTCAAATGAATGTCAATTTTCAGCTTTGGCAACCCAGTTTTATGGGGGAATCTCAGCCTACAATTACTTGACAATCTGTAAACATTTTGGGCTTTTTTCACTGAGCCAAATCCCCTATAATAAGGGGTGTGAAATTAGAGGTAAGGAGAAAAATAATGTCCTATATTGAAATGAAACATTCCTTTAAACGATATCAGATGGGTGATACGGAGATTATTGCTAATAATGATGTTAGTTTTGCTATTGAAAAAGGTGAACTGGTTATTATTCTTGGAGCCTCGGGGGCTGGGAAATCAACGGTCCTTAATATTCTCGGAGGTATGGATACTAATGATGATGGACAAGTGATTATCGACGGACAAGATATCTCGAATTTTTCTTCTAAACAGTTGACCAATTATCGTCGCAATGATGTTGGCTTTGTTTTCCAATTCTATAATTTGGTCCCTAATCTGACGGCCAAGGAAAATGTTGAGTTGGCTTCTGAAATTGTCAAAGATGCCCGCGATGCTCAACAGACTCTGGAAGATGTTGGACTGGGGGAACGGCTTGACAACTTTCCGGCCCAACTATCAGGCGGTGAACAGCAGCGGGTAGCCATTGCGCGTGCTGTTGCTAAAACTCCCAAAATTCTTCTTTGTGATGAACCAACTGGAGCTCTGGACTATCATACAGGGAAACAGGTCTTACAGATTTTGCAGGACATGTCGCGTGAACAGGGAGCAACAGTGATTATTGTCACCCATAATGCTGCTTTAGCCCCCATTGCTGATCGAGTCATTCAGATGCATGATGCCAAGGTTAAGTCTATTGACCTCAACGACCAGCCTCAAGATATTGCCAGTCTGGAATACTAGGAGGATGTCATGAAGAAGAAAATCTATTGGAAAGATATTTTCAAATCCTTCACTGGCTCTTTGGGGCGTTTTTTGTCCATCACTGTGCTTATGTTTTTGGGAGCCTTCGCCCTCTTGGGGCTCAAGGTGGTTAGTCCAGATATGCAAAAAACGGCCATTGACTACTTGAGTGACCATAAAACCATGGACTTATCGGTTATTGCTAGTAGTGGTCTGAGCAAGGCAGATCAAGATGAATTAAAACAAACCAAAGGGGCCACAGTAGAATTCGCCTATATGACTGACGTGACTACCAAAGATAAGAATGATGCAGTTCGAATTTTCTCTAAAACAAAAACCTTGTCTCAATACCAACTAGTGTCTGGTCATTTACCAAGGAAAAGCAATCAAATCGCTCTATCTGAAACCTTGAAAAAGGACTATAAAATTGGCGGTACCATCACTTTCAAGCAAAAGTCAACTGGCATTCTGCGGGTAACTAGTTACAAGATTGTTGGTTTCGTCAAATCATCTGAAATTTGGTCCTATAAAAATTTAGGTTCCTCTACCGCAGGCGATGGGAACTTGACTGGTTATGCGGTGACACCCGCTGATAGTTTTTCTAGTCCTGTATACAGCCTGGCCCGCCTGCGCTACGATGACCTGAAAAACCTTAATCCTTTTTCCACTGCCTATACCAAAGGTTTGGAAAAAAAGCAGGAAGCCTTAGATCAGGTCTTGGCCGATAATGGTACTAGGCGTCTAGCAGAAATCAAGAAAGATAAAGAGGCAGGTATCAACCAAGCTCAATCCAAACTGAATCAAGCCCAAGCAGAGCTTAATCAACAAGAAAAGCTTCTACCATACCTGAGCGGTCCGCGTTTGGCAGCAGCTCAAGCTGCTTTAGCCCAAGGCAAGGCTAAGTTGGCTCAGAATCAAGCTAGTATCAAGGACACTCAGACTAAATTAAATCAGCTGGCAACACCGACTTATCAGACTTACAGTCGGACAACCCTACCTGGTGGGGAAGGTTATCAGACCTATCGAGATATCAGTCGTAATGTCAATCAAATTGGTAATATTTTCCCTGTTGTACTCTACTTGGTAGCTGCCCTGGTGACCTTTACGACCATGACCCGCTTTGTCAATGAGGAGCGAACCAATTCCGGACTGCTCAAGGCCTTGGGCTATTCCAATAATGATGTTATTAAAAAATTTGTCATCTATGGCCTAGTTGCCAGTCTTTTAGGGACCACCATAGGCATCATAGGCGGTCATTACTTCCTGCCTGCAATTATTGTGAAGAATGCGGTTAAGTTGACAGTCATCAAGAACATTCACTTCTATTTCTATTGGTCTTATACGCTTTTAGCCTTTGCTCTAGCCTTCATCAGTGCCGTTCTGCCAGCCTTTTTGGTCGCTAAACGAGAATTGAGTGAGAAGCCTGCCCAGCTCCTCCTGCCCAAGCCCCCAGTTGCAGGTTCCAAGATTTTACTGGAAAGACTAGGCTTTATCTGGCGGCGTCTCAGCTTCACTCAAAAGGTGACCATGCGTAATATCTTTCGCTACAAGCAAAGAATGGCCATGACCGTCTTTGGAGTTGCGGGCTCCCTAGCCCTACTCTTTTCAGGTCTAGGACTTCAATCCTCCCTAGGCAAGATGGTTGACCATCAGTTTGGTCAATTAACCTCCTACGATATGTTGGTCCTTCGCAATTCCCAGGCTGATAAGGCTGAACAAGCCAAGGTTGACAGCTACCTGAAATCAAACCAAGTAGCCAGCTATCAGACTATTCACAGTGAAAAAATTGACGAAAAAATTAAGGGACAGGATGAAAAGAAGACCATTACTCTAATGACCAGCCAACAAAGAGATTTTGGGAACTTCATCCACCTCTTAGATGTGAAAACTGGGAAATCATTGAAACTGCCTAAAGAGGGAGCCATCATCACCCAAAAGTTAGCCGAATTTTATCAGGTCGAAGTCGGTGATAAGCTGAGTTTTAAAGATCAGGATGGCAAAAAGCGAACCATTAAGGTTGCTGCTACTGCTCAGATGAATACTGGCCACTATATCTTTATGAAAGATAGCTATTATCAGAGCATTTTCGGTCATCGACCTGACCACAACAGCGATTTGGTTAATCTGAAAAATCATTCAGCCAAACAGTTGTCTAAGCAATCGAGTTATTTACTTTCCCTTACGGCAATCTCAGGGCTAACGCAAAATTCGACTTGGGTTAGTATGATTAAAACGGCTGTTAACGGCCTTAATGCTTCAATGACGATTTTAGTGGTTACTTCGGTAGTTCTAGCCATTGTTATTCTCTATAATTTGACCAATATCAATGTAGCCGAACGGATTAGAGAACTCTCCACTATCAAAGTGCTGGGCTTCCACAGCTACGAGGTCATGCTCTATATCTATCGAGAAACGATTCTTCTTTCTCTAGTCGGTATGGTTCTCGGTCTGATTGGCGGTTATTATCTCCACGATATTATCATCACCATGATGAGTCAGGACAGGGTCTACCCGCTTGACATGGATCTGCATGTCTACTATACCCCCGTCCTTGTCATAACCGGTATCCTTCTGGCCCTCGGCTGGGTTGTCTACCGCCGCCTCAAGACCGTTGATATGCTGGAAGCTCTAAAATCGGTAGATTAGGAAGAGAAAAAGAAAAGTTTAACAGAAAACAAGGCCTGCAACTTGAACATAAGAGGCAGGTAAATATGCGAAAAACGAGGCTGGACGAAAGTTCTAGCCTCGTTACTTTTTTCAACATTAGACTCTTTGACGCAGTGGTTGATTGGAAGTACTTATCCCCTTCGGGATAGCGTCCTTCCTAATCAACTGTGCGGGAGTGAGACGACAAAATCGATTTCTTCAAAATCACAATTTTTGTCTCACTCCCTTATAATTTATCAAGATCTTTGACAAAACTTCTGTGGACAGTGCCGCAGTTTTTACAGATTTGGTGGTAAAGAGCCAAGCCCCCTGAAAAGAATTTTGCCTCTTCATTTACAACACCTGCATAGCCTTTGAACTGCTGTTTGATGACAAATTGGTCGGCGCCACAGTAAGTACAAATTTGCTTTTTCATACTTATTTCTCCTCATTTAAACGGAAAATTTCTTCAACGGACAGGTCAAAAACACGTGCGATTTTGAGAGCCATTTCTAGCGAGGGATTGTAGCGATTGTTTTCTAGATGTAGGATGGTTTCTCGGCGGACCCCAACGGCCTCCGCCAGTTCCTGTTGTGTCAAGCCTGCTTTTTCACGAATTTCTTTTAAGTTAGTAATAATTTTGGCCATAATCACTCACTCTTTTCAAAAACCCAGAAGCAGACAGCAAAGAGGGTCAGCAAGGCACCAATATAAATGAGCAGGCCCCCTGGTGTCAGAGCAAAGGGAAACCAGATAGTGATGACGGCTAGCCCCAGTAGAGAGCAGATTATCAAGCCCAAGGACAGACTGGCTGCCTTAGCAAGATCCTGATAAAAACGTTCATCGGGTCGCTCGCTAGTTTTCTTCCAGCAGAAGTAGGCCCCAAGAAAGAGGAGTAGGAAGAAAGCAGCTCCCAAAATCCCCTCTTTAAGCCAGGCAGGATGGGTAGCGGGGGTTAGCATTTCAAGTCCCAAACTATAAATAGCCATGGCAAAAAAGAGGGTGGACAGATAGAGTTTTTCTGCTAGGCCAAAGCTTCGCTCTTTTGTATTGACCAACCTTACGCTAGACATAATTCCAAAAATCAGAGCCAAGAAGAGCCCAGTCACTGTGAAAACCAGCCCCTTTATCCAAGCCGGAGTACTGGCTGGGGTCAAAAAATAGAGAAGAATTAAAGTGGGGACCCAAATCCAATAAAGCCATTTATAATTTTTAAGCACGATTATCCTCCTTATCTTTCTTCAACTGCCACCTCAGCCCCCAGAAGCCTAATGAAACTCCGACGATGACAGCAAGGGCAACTAAATAAGAAAGTGGACGATCAAAACCGAGGTTATAAAAGACTCCCACGATGATACCGATAGCCGGGATGAGCCCAGAAAGAATAACGGCCCATTTATAATCACTAGTTTTACGCATCTTGCCACCTACTTTCTAAAAAATATTCTACTGGAGGTCTTGTTAGAAATACCTCACCTTTACGTTATAAATATATCATACTGTCCAAAAATATACAAGAGAAAATATGATTTATTTATAACTTTTTAGGTTCGAAAAAATCAGTCTGGGGGAGACTGATTTTCCTGAGCCTAACAATAGAAGAACAAAACTGCTCTCCTTGCCTGGACTGTTGGCTAGCGTCTCTGCTGAGTATAGGTGAGCTAAAGGCATAAAAGTAGTCAGCCCCCAAAGAAGCCTAGCTTCGGACCGACTAATGCAAAGGCTGGGTTTGGTTTTATTTCATTTTTTTCGTCTAGCGTAATCAATGAAGTGAAATTTCTCGAGAATGTGCCGGCTTTCAGTGAACTGAAACTGGGCTTGGTCGGCTAAGTAGACCTTGGATTTAACTGAAACGACATGATGTTCAAGGCCAACATCCAGCCAGATTTTGTCTTGCTCGCTAGTCGGCTCAATGGTAATTTCTTTTTGGGCATAGGCAATCTCCAGCCCTAACTCTCCTTCCAAGTAGTTGTAGATGGACTTTTGGGCGATAGTTTGGTTAATTCTTTTGACAAAGTCAGTCAGGAGGTAGTCGGTGTCTAGGACGGAGGATGCTCCATCAACAATTCGCTGACGTTGGATTCGCCAGACCTGTTGACCAGGCTGGAAACCTGTCACCCTAGCTAAGTCCCCATCAACTAGGAGACGATAGAGGGAGAGGACCTTGGTTTCGGAGTTCATTTGTAGGTTTTGGACTAATTCCTGATAGCTGGTCAGGTTGGAGACGGGGAAGTTAAAGTGTTGTTGCCGTCTAACTAAGCTGGCTCTGCCTTGACTCTTACGGATGAGCTTGGCCTTTTCTAATAGGCTAAGGGCTTTGCGGATGGTATCACGACTGACCCCGTACTTCCCAGCCAGCTCCCCTTCGCTGGGAAGGAAGGAATCGGCAGGATAATCGCTCTGATTAATTTTTTTCTCTAAGTCTCTAAAAACGACCTGATATTTTTTCATAGTAACCTCTCCTTGCTAACTTGTTTTTAGTTTAGCATACAAGTTTAGAAAAATCGCCTGAAAATCAAAGAAATTTTCCAGACAAGTTGCCATTTAAGATGGGCTGGCTTAGAATGAAAGCGTAAACAATTACTAGCAGTCTGGTCAAAGAAATGAGAACGACTGGCTAATTCACAGCCAGCAGGGAACTTTAATAAGTTGCCCACAACCTTTATCAGACAATCTTTATAATAAGGAGGAGCCCGTCAATGGGAAAATTTGAACAGGATGCCCGTGAGATGCTGGAAGCTATCGGGGGCAAGGAAAATGTCGCCGCGGTCACCCACTGTGCAACTCGAATGCGTTTCGTCCTAAACGATGAAAGCAAGGCTGATATCAAGCGTTTAGAAGCTATCCCAGCGGTTAAGGGGACCTTTACCAATGCTGGACAATTTCAAGCTATCATCGGTAATGATGTCCCAGTTTTCTATAATGATTTCACCGCTGTTTCAGGGATTGAAGGAGTATCAAAAGAAGCTGCTAAATCTGCAGCTCAACAGAACCAGAACTGGCTGCAACGCTCCCTGTCCATGCTAGCAGAAATTTTCACACCAATTCTGCCGGCCATCATCGTCGGTGGTCTGATTCTGGGCTTCAGAAATGTCTTGGAAGGGGTCCAATGGTCGGCCTTGAATGGGAAGACCATTGTTGATGTCTCGGTCTTTTGGCATGGAGTTGATGATTTCCTCTGGTTGCCAGGTGAGGCCATCTTCCAATACCTGCCAGTCGGCATTACCTGGTCAGTCAGTCGTAAGATGGGAACCAGCCAAATTTTGGGAATTGTCCTAGGGATCTGTCTGATTTCTCCCAATCAATTGCTCAATGCCTATAATTTCGCCTCGACATCGGCGGCAGAGATTGCAGCCAAATGGACTTGGAATTTTGGTTTCTTCACGGTTGAAAAGGTCGGTTACCAGGCCCAGGTTCTGCCAGCTCTCCTAGCTGGACTGTCTCTGGCTTATCTAGAACGCTTCTGGCGCAAACACATTCCAGAAGTCGTTTCCATGATTTTTGTGCCCTTCCTTTCTTTGATGCCAGCCTTGATTTTGGCCCACACTGTTTTAGGACCAATTGGCTGGACCATTGGTAAGGGAATTTCTTATGTTGTTCTAGCTGGTTTGACAGGTCCTGTCAAGTGGCTCTTCGGTGCTATTTTTGGTGCCCTTTATGCCCCCTTGGTTATCACGGGTCTCCACCATATGACCAATGCTATCGATACCCAGTTGGTGGCCGATTCTGGCGGTACCGGCCTCTGGCCAATGATTGCCCTGTCAAATATCGCTCAAGGTTCAGCTGTCCTTTCTTACTATTGGATGAACCGTCACAATGAAAGAGAAGCACAGATTTCTTTACCTGCCGCTATTTCAGCCTATCTAGGTGTTACCGAACCCGCCCTTTTCGGGGTTAACCTGAAATACATTTACCCATTTATTGCAGGAATGATTGGTTCATCTATCGCTGGCCTCCTTTGTACGACCTTCAACGTTACGGCTAATGCCATTGGTATCGGTGGTTTGCCGGGGATCTTGTCCATCCAAGCCAAGTATATGATTATCTTCGCTTTCTTAATGGTAGTGGCCATCGCTGTTCCCTTTACTGTGACCATGGTCTTTCGTCGGATAGGTCTCTTTACCAAGACTGAGGATGCCACTGTCAAGGCTCCACAAGTTCAAGCGGTTGCCCAGGCCAAGGAAGCGACGAGTGCTCCAGCTGGGACTCTGATTTCTGTCAAGAGTCCGTTAGCTGGTCAGGTTCAAGACCTATCACAATCACCCGACCCTGTCTTCGCCCAAGGGGTCATGGGGCAAGGACTTGTCATCGAGCCTAGTCAAGGTGAACTGGTAGCCCCAGTTGACGGGACAGTTTCCGTTCTCTTCCCGACCAAACATGCCATTGGCCTAGTGACCGACCAAGGTTTGGAAATGTTGATTCATATCGGTATGGACACCGTCAATTTAAATGGTCAAGGTTTCACTGCCCATATCCAGCAAGGTGACCATGTCAAAACTGGTGATAAGCTGATTAGCTTCGATATGGAAGCTATTAAGGCGGCAGGCTATTCTGTCATAACGCCGGTCATTGTGACCAACCAAAACGATTTTCAAATAGATACAAAGGGTCAGCTGCCCCATGAAGTTAAACCTGGCGATGAGATTTTACTAGCCAGCAAGCTCTAAAAATAGATTAAAAATGTGAGGTTGGGAGCCAGGTGCCTCAACCTCCTTTTGCAAATAGGAGATTAGGCCCAAGGACTCAGAGCTCATATGCTACTCTGCAAGATTTTTCAAGAGCTAGGCGACTGAGAAATTAGTCTTGAAGTTCCAGAACCCTGCAGAGCCCAACCAGAAGCTTAACTGACAAATTTATAGGAGAAAACATGACATTTGATAAAAAAACAGTCGTCTATCAAATCTACCCCAAGTCCTACAAGGACACTACAGGGAACGGAATTGGTGACCTGCCTGGGATTGTTGAAAAACTGTCTTATCTAGCTGAATTAGGGATTGATATGATTTGGCTCAATCCCTTCTATCCCAGCCCCCAAAACGATAACGGTTACGATATTTCCGATTATCAGGCGGTCAATCCGCTCTTTGGGACTATGGCTGATTTTGAAGAGCTGGTAGCCAAAGCTAAAACCTATGGTATCAGCCTTATGTTGGATATGGTTCTCAACCATTGTTCAACCGAGCACCCCTGGTTTCAAAAGGCCTTGGCTGGAGATCCTTATTACCAAGATTTCTTTATCTTGAGAGATCACCCAACCGACTGGGTTTCCAAGTTCGGTGGCCCTGCCTGGGCTCCTTTTGGGGATACCGGCAAGTATTATCTCCACCTCTTTGATAAGACCCAGGCTGATCTTAATTGGCGCAATCCTCATGTTCGCGAGGAACTCTTCAAGGTGGTCAATTTCTGGCGGGACAAAGGGGTCAAGGGCTTTCGCTTCGATGTCATCAATCTGATTGGTAAAGACCAGGTCTTGGAGGATTGTCCCGTCAATGACGGTAAGCCAGCCTATACCGACAAGCCCATTGTTCATGACTACTTGAAAATGCTCAACCAGGCTAGTTTCGGCCAGGATGGGGATGCCGTGACTGTTGGTGAAATGAGCTCCACCACGATTGAAAATTGTATCCTCTATTCCAAAGAGGACCGGCATGAATTGTCTATGACCTTCAATTTTCACCACCTCAAGGTAGACTACCAAGATGGGCAAAAATGGACGCTGACAGACTTTGACTTTGATCAGCTCAAAAATCTTTTCCACACCTGGGGTCAGGAAATGAACCAGGCAGGCGGCTGGAATGCTCTTTTCTGGAACAATCATGACCAGCCTCGAGCCCTCAATCGTTTTGTTGATGTCAAAAACTTCCGTAATCAGGGAGCAACCATGCTGGCAGCAGCCATTCACCTCTCGCGTGGAACGCCCTATATTTATATGGGGGAAGAAATCGGTATGCTGGACCCCGATTACCAGTCCATGGACGATTATGTCGATGTGGAAAGTCTTAACGCCTACCAGGAACTCCTAAACCAGGGTAAGACCTCTCAGGAAGCCTTTGCCATTATCAAGGCCAAATCGCGGGACAATTCTCGCACCCCTATGCAGTGGGATGCTAGCCCCAATGCTGGCTTTTCCTCAGCCCACCCCTGGCTTAAAGTCGGCAAGACCTACCAGACTATCAATGTCCAAAAGGAGAAAGCTGGAAAGATTTTCCCTTTCTACAAGAAATTGATTGCCCTACGTAAGGAGCTAGCCATTATTTCAGAAGGGACTTACAAGTCTGCCTATCAGGAGCATAACCAAGTCTATGCCTTTGAACGCCAGCTAGGAGGCCAAAAACTTTTAGTGCTCAATAATTTCTTTGCCCAGCCAACTAGCTTAGAGCTGTCGGATGACTATCAGCAGGGTCGAGTTCTTATCAGCAACTACCCTGATGCCAAATTGACCAAAACTCTGATTCTCCAGCCCTATCAAACCTTAGCCATCCTGCTTGATTAACCAGCGTAAAATAAGATGTAGTAGTGAGGATTTCTAGAATTTGCTTGAGGACTGAGCTGTTTAAGCTTAGTGACCTGCCCACAATTAAGGCTGGTGTTGATGACATCACCATCTTCATGTGTGGTCCTGTCAAGATGGTGGGCGTCTTATTCAAGGTCCTTTAAGCCAAAACTCTCAATGCTCAATAGGTCTATGGAGCTTCGATTTAGACGGATTTTGAGTCAAGTCCAGAATCCAAACCAGACTTTGGCAATTTTTCTACCGCTACAATCAGGTCCGTTAGAGAGGTCCAAGATTTTCCGACCTTCAGCTGAGAAGCTCAAAGGCCCTCCTTTGAGAAAGCCGAAGAATTTCAAAAAAGAGAAAAACAGTCAGATAGGCTCTTTTTTGATACAATGGAGGCATTGTTGAACGATGTTCAGAATCTAATCTAAAAAAGTAAAAGAAAGGAGCAAACTATGGTACGTTTGCAAGATGATTTTTTTGAAGCGGTCAATGGCGACTGGGAAAAGACCGCTGTTATCCCTGAGGACAAGCCCCGCACCGGTGGCTTTTCTGACCTATCTGATGAAATTGAGGAGCTGATGTTGGCGACCACGGATGACTGGCTGGCAGGGAAAAATTTGCCTAGTGATCCGATTCTAGCCAACTTCGTCAAGTTTCACAAGTTAGTGGCTGATTATGACAAGCGCGAAGAAGTGGGTGTGACTCCTGTCCAAGCTATCATTAAAGAATACCAAGCTTACAGCTCTTTTGCAGACTTCGCTAAAGAAGCGGGTAAATTAGAAATGCTGGGTAAGCCTAATCTCCTGCCTTTTAGTGTCTCCCCCGACTTTATGGATGCCAGAACCAATGTTCTTTGGGCAGAGGCACCAAGTACCATCCTGCCAGATACCACCTACTATGAAGCAGGCAACGAAAAAGGTAAGGAACTCCTTGCCTTTTGGCGTAAGTGTCAGGAAGACCTCCTGCCTAAGTTTGGTTTTTCAGACCAAGAGATTACTGAGATGCTGGATAAGATTTTAGAGTTAGATGCCAAGTTGGCCAAGTATGTCCTCTCCAATGAAGAATCTTCTGAGTACGTCAAGCTCTATCACCCCTACGATTGGGCCGATTTTACTAAGCTGGCTCCTGAACTGCCACTGGACGCTATTTTTATGGATATTCTGGGACAGGTACCCGATAAGGTTATCGTTCCTGAGGAGCGTTTCTGGACTGATTTCGCTAAGGATTATTACAGTCAGAGTAATTGGTCGGCCTTCAAGGCTGTTTTGGTTCGTGCAGCGGCCTTCTCCTACAATTCCTACCTGACCGACGAGATTCGCATCTTATCAGGGGCCTTTACCCGAGCTCTCTCAGGAACCCCACAGGCCATGGATCAGAAAAAAGCAGCCTACTATCTAGCTCAAGGGCCTTACAACCAGGCCATTGGTCTCTGGTATGCCGGGCAAAAATTCTCCCCAGAAGCCAAGAGCGATGTCGAAGCCAAGGTAGCCACCATGATTGAGGTCTACAAGGAGCGTCTGGCTAAAAATGATTGGCTGCAAAAAGCGACTATTGATAAGGCTATCACCAAACTCAATGCCATCACCCCACATATTGGTTACCCTGAAAAATTGCCAGAAACTTACGAGAAGAAGGTTATTAATGAAAGCCTGTCTCTAGTAGAAAATGCTCAAATGCTGTCGCAAATCTCCATTGCCCATGCTTGGAGCAAGTGGAACCAGCCAGTTGACCGCAGCGAGTGGCACATGCCTGCCCACATGGTCAATGCCTACTATGATCCACAGCAGAACCAGATTGTCTTCCCCGCAGCTATTCTGCAGGCTCCATTTTATTCCTTGACCCAGTCTTCATCAGCCAATTATGGCGGAATCGGAGCTGTCATCGCTCATGAAATTTCCCATGCCTTTGATACCAATGGGGCTTCCTTCGACGAAAATGGCAGCCTGAAAAATTGGTGGACCGAGGCTGACTATGCTGCCTTCAAGGAGCGTACCGACAAGGTGGTCCAACAATTTGATGGCTTAGACTTCGCTGGCGGTAAAATCAACGGTAAACTAACCGTTTCAGAAAATGTCGCAGACTTGGGTGGCCTAGCCTGTGCCCTTGAAGCTGCTAAAAAGGATGCCGACTTTTCAGCCAAGGATTACTTCACCAACTTTGCGACCATCTGGCGGATGAAGGCCCGCGAAGAATACCTGCAACTCCTGATTTCCATTGATGTCCATGCCCCAGGCAAGCTTCGCACCAATGTCCAAGTAGCCAACTTTGATGACTTCTTTACCACCTTTGAAGTTAAAGAAGGTGATGGCATGTGGCGGGCACCAGAGGATCGAGTGATTATTTGGTAACAATCTGGCAAATAAGATTAAAACTTAGTCTATTAAGCTGATATTAAGTGAACCCAGTTATACTATAATCAATCCTAAATAAACTTTTCTTTTTCATAATCTCCGAGAAGTGGTTCAGTCAAGTCTGAATCTCTTCTTTTTCATTTTTAAAGATATAAACTTTTCCTGGTGCGACTCCGCTGCACCAGGATCCGTCAGTCTAAACTCACTGCGTGTCACCACAGACAAAGTCACTCTACTTTTTCTTCTTAGAGTGACTAGGTTCAATTAGACAGTAAAAACGACTGTCTGATTTCCCTGTCGTAGACCGTCGTATAATTTCATAATCTCCGGAGAGGTCCTAACCGTTTGGTTGGGCTCTTTCTTTGTTACAGTCTCAAAGCCTAACAAAAAGCTCAGCCATCGGGCTGAGCTTAAATCTTGTTCTGTTTATTGGTTGAGTTCGTCTACCAAGGCCTTGACCTTTTGGTTGTAGCTATCAATTGTTGGTAGTTTGTATTGACTTTGCAGGCTAGCCAGGCCACTTGAATTTGAAGTATCATAGTGGCTGCCATCGGATAGATTAACTTGATAGGAACCATTTTCATAGGTGGTTAAAGAAGACCCTGAAGCAGTTGTAATGAAGTAAGTTTCATCGGCATAAGTTCTGGCTTCAGCCCCGTCTTTACCCTTGTAGGAGTAGGTATTGTCTGTATAGGTAACCAAGGTGCTACCATCTGAATAAACGGCTTTAAAACTGCCATTTTGACTAACGCTAACCTTGGTACCATCCTGAGTTGTGTACTGACCAGGAGAAGCTGTCACAATCGTTGTTGTCAAGGGGGTATTTGTTACAACCGTTTCTGTTGCCGAACTAGAGGCTTCTACAGCTTGGGTTGTTGAAGATTGGGAAGTCATCCCTAAAACTGCCATTTTAGCTCGATTAGGATTGATAATAACGACCAAAATGGTTGCCAAAGTGGCTAATAATGTCAAAACCGTTAATTTTTTCATAATCATAACCGTCCTTCAAACTGTATTATAGCAGAGACACAAATAAAAGACAAGGCTTTTCCTCGAAAAACTTTAGTAAAATTTAAGACAGAATGGGCGAAAATGAAACACCCTAAACCAAAGCCTGGGTGTTTCACATAAAAGGCGGTAGACGGATTTGAACCGACGATCAAGCTTTTGCAGAGCCGTGCCTTACCACTTGGCTATACCGCCATATAACGAAGACTATTCTATCTTAAAAATACGACTTCGTCAAGGGGACGGACATGGTTAGGGCAAAAGTCTTGGTTATCAGCTGATCTTTTCGTTAACCCTTGCTAATCCAAGTTCCATCGCCATTATGAATGGCAGCAGATAGGTTATTTAAAGAAGTAATCACTGCTTTTCGCCTAGGATTATTTTCAGCAAAGAGGATGGCGGAGGAAACTTTGGGTAGCATACTGCCAGCAGCAAATTGTCCTTGATCAATGTAGGCCATTAATTGGGTCGTTGTGACATCTTTTAGTTGAAGTTGGTTGGGCTTATTATAGTTGATGTAAACATAATCAACTCCCGTTAAAATAATGAGTAAATCTGCATCAATGAGGTCGGCTAGGGTTTGACTGGCGAAATCCTTATCAATGACGGCCTCAATTCCCTGCAGTTCGTTTTCATTATTCCTTACAACTGGGACTCCCCCACCGCCAGCAGCAATCGTGACGACTCCGTGCTCCAAGAGTTCTTCAATAATTGGACTTTCCCTAATTGAGATGGGCAGGGGTGAAGGCACGACCTTGCGCCAACCACGCCCAGCATCCTCTTTAAAGATGACAGATTTACTGCGTTTAGCCTCTTTTATGGCTTCGGCGTGAGTCAGGAAGGGACCGATTGGTTTGCTTGGCTTGGTAAAGGCAGGATCTTTAGCAGAGACCTCAACCTGCGTGACCAGAGCTGCGACCTTTTTATCAATCCTCCGCCGATCTAAGGCATTGTCCAAAGCGTTTTGTAGCCAGTAGCCGATGGCTCCTTCGGTCATGGCTCCGCAGGTATCAAGCGGCATAGCTGGATTGTTTTCAGAATTTGCCGCCATCTGTTGCAAGAGTAAATTACCAACTTGAGGGCCATTTCCGTGGGTAATAACAAGCTCGTAACCTTCCTCAATTAAATCTGCCAAATATTCTGCAGAGCTAGCCAGTGCCCTCTGTTGCCCGATAGCAGAGGCATCATCCGTTAGAATAGCATTGCCGCCAAGAGCAATAACTGCTTTTTTTCTTTTCATACCCTTTCTCCCCCAATGAGATTTTTGACAAATGATGAGCTAGAAAATTAGACAGTTGGTTGCTGCTGAGTGATACAGTGGATATTACCGCCACCGTAAGCGACCTCTTCGGTTCTAACACCGACAATCTGATAGTCAGGAAACATAGCTTGTACCTGTTGGACAGCTAGTTCATCGTTGGCATCGCCGTATTGAGGTAGAATAATACCACCGTTAACAATCAAGAAATTCATATAGGAGGCGATGGAAATCTCACCCTCTTCACGTGGGAGAGTACCTTCAACCAGGTCAATGGTATCAGCATCCTTGAGATAGCATGGTTTTTGAGTAACGCAGAGCTTATGAACTTTTAACTTTCTACCCTTGGCATCTGTCGCCTGGCTCAGGGTTGCATAGGCAGCCTGTGCTTCTTTATAGAAGGGGTGACTTTCATCTTCGGTGTAAATACAAGCGACTTCACCTGGGCGAATAAAGCAGGCGACATCATCAATGTGGCCATTGGTTTCGTAAGGGTCAATACCGTCTTTAACCCAAATAATTTTTTCTAAGTTAAGGTGGTTCTTTAATTTGACCTCAATCTCTTCCTTAGTCATATCTGGATTACGACCAGGACTGAGCAAACACATCTCAGTCGTGATGAGGGTTCCTTCACCATCAACCGTGATAGAACCGCCTTCTAGAACGAAATCATCCGTCCGATAAGTATCAATGCCTTCGATTTCGCAAATCTTTTGAGCAATTTGCTCGTCCTTGTCCCAAGGGAAATAAAGACCATCTACCAGACCACCCCAAGCGTTGAAGGTCCAGTCGTTGGCGCGAATTTGACCTTGATTATTAACGACAAAAGTAGGACCAGAATCTCTTACCCAAGAATCATCACTGGCAATTTCAACGACTCTGATTTGACTAGGGAGTTGGGCCCTAGCATTTTGATATTGACTAGGGTTAACACACATGGTGACCGGCTCGAACTGGCTGATGGCCCTTGCTACATTGACGAAGGCCTTCTGAGCCGGTTTAGCTCCCCAACGCCAGTTGTCAGGCCGTTCAGGCCAGACCATCCAAATCTGCTTTTGGGGTTCAAATTCAGCTGGCATGCGAAAGCCATCTTGTTTGGGCGTGCTGTTTTTTATACGTTTTGCCATGGTAATTATGTCCTTTCTAGAGTGTCTGACTTGAGACTACAAAGCTTCTTAATCACACAAGCCCTAATCTCAATGTTTGATTTCTTGTAAATTTACATCAACTACTTCTTTATTTTTTTAACAAGGATAATAGCTTCACCAATAGCAATAAAGATAATTGAGCTGATGGTGATAGGGAGTTTTCCAGCCAGTTCTTGAGCAGATAGAGGCAGAGCGGTGAATACCAAGGAAATCAGGATAATTACCATTGGCAGAATTACTAGGAATTTTAAGAAAGTATCTTTACCGCTAACCTTGAAGGGGCGAGGGGTCTCGGGATCAATCTTCCTCAGGAGATAGAAGGCCGGAAAGACAGGCATATAGGAGAGGAGGAACATCACCAGATTAAGGGAGAAGAAGGCCCAGAACAAGTCTTGGTTAGGAAGAAATGGTGCGATGACAACGACCAAACTAGCCACCGCTCCATTCATGATAGCTGAGCCAATAGGCATCTGATGTTTCTTACTGCGGATTGCAAAGACCTTTGGCATATCACCATTTTCAGCGGCATAGCAGGCAGTATTATTAACACCAAGTGACCAAGAAAGCATATTGCCAAAGAGGGTCAGCAGGAAGAGAAAGGCCATAGAAATAATGAACCAACCTCCGCTAGAATTTGTCAGAAGCTTAAAGCTATCAATCATACCGCTGCTGGTTGAGATATCCTTGGTTGGGACAGCAACACCGATACCAAAAGCAGAGAAGATATAGATAGCAGCGATGACGAGGCCTGCAACAATGATGGCCTGCGGAATTTGTTTCTTAGGCTTTTCCATATCATCAGCAAAGGTACAGATAACTTCAAAACCTAAAAGATTAAAGATGATGACTGAGATAAAGGAGAGGCTATTAAGATCAAAGTTTGGTAATAGAGAGCTCAAGGTCATCTTATTGGCCATGCCCTTGGTAAGAGCAACGTAGAGACCTAAACCACCAACGAGAATGGCTAAAATCATCTTTATGACAGCAGCCCCATTGAGGATCCAGATACTATCACTGACACGGTAAAAGCTAATCCAAACAATAATCCAGATGAAGATTAATTCGGTGATAATACTAGTTAGTGTTGAAAAATGATAGCCGGTTATGGTTTCAAGAAGGGTTGGGGTCATGACTGCAAGCGAAGCCAGCCACAAAGGGAAATTGATCCAGTAGTACCAAGAGACCCGAGAGCCCCATTTATGGCCAAAGGCCTTGGTGACCCAGTCGTAGATACCCCCTTCACCAATATAAGTGGTCCCAAGTTCTGAGGAGATTAAGCCATAAGGAAGCAGGAAAGCCACCAAGAGGAAAATCCACCAGAAAAATTGAGAATTTCCTATGGCAGCGACAGGAGCCGCTGCCTCGGCCACAAATACGACACAAATAACAGATAAAACTGCACTAAATAAGCTAAATTTTTTCTTGCCTTCCATAGTTTTTGTCCTTCCCTAAATAGAGGCAAGACAGGCCATCTTAAGATCCCTGCCTCTTTTGCTTAGTTCTTCTTTAAAAATTGCTCGAGTTCAGCCTTGGCTTGTGCTTGCTTATCTAGGCTATAAGGATTCTTATCGTAATAGTCGCTAAGGAGATAAACCAAAATACCTCGAATAGACGTTAGACGATTTTCAGCTTCGTCGAAACAAATAGAGTTTGGACCATCCATAACATCATCGGTAACTTCTTCACCGCGAGTTGCTGGCAGGCAGTGCATGAATTGACAGTTCTTACCAGCCTTAGCCATCATAGCGCTATTGACTTGGTACTTAGGATAGAATATTTTCATCCTTTCTTCTTCAGGAAGCTCTGCTTCGTAGAGGCCGTACCAAACATCGGTGTAGAGGAAGTCAGCGTCTTCGATGGCATCTTCCTGGTCAGTGACAGTATATTTACCACCTGAAACAGCACAAATTTCATCTAATTTAGCTTTATGCCTGTCATTGAGTTGGAAACCCTCAGGACCAAAATGAACGAATTCCATCCCCATCTTAGTGGTAATCAGTCCCAAAGAGAAGCAAACCTGAGTAGCATCTCCGACAAAGACCACCTTACAATCTTCCAGTTTCTTACCAGCCGGCAAATGTTCAATGATCGTGCAGAGATCGCCTAACTCTTGAGTAGGGTGGTTGTAGTCGGACATGCCGTTAATGACAGGGACAGAAGAAAATCTAGCTAAATCTTCAACGCTCTTATGGCGTTCAACACGGGACATGATAATATCAGTCAGTCGAGAAACAACTTGAGAGGTGTCTTCAATCGTTTCATGGCCCCCCAGCTGAATTTGACCGGGTGCTAGATATTGAGCGTGACCTCCTAACTGGGTCATAGCTGTCTCAAAGGAAACCCGTGTCCTTGTGGATGATTGTTGGAAAATCATCGCTAAACTCTTATTCTTTAAGAGCGGCGGATAGTAACCGTTTTTGATACAATCTTTGAGCTTCAAGGATAGGTCAACAATCTGTAGCAATTCTTCCTTGGTGTAGGTTTCGGTTGTGATATAATCTCTCTTTTTAGCCATTTGCAGAGACCTCCTTTTATTTGTAAGCTAAGTCTAGCAAGAGATGTAAGGGTTTACAATAAACTAAAAGGACACATTTGGTTATAAAAATGTAAACTCTAGCTAACAGATTGGTTTTATTGACTTTGTATCATGTTTATAGGCTCAGAGTTTAGATGAGTTTAGTGTGAAAAGAAGCTCTTTTTGGGGGAGCTAAACCGGAGATTAGGTGAAAAATGGCAATTATAAGTTATCTCTACAATACTCTGCTGCTGATGATTTATTCAGTAACAATGGCTTTAGCCTTTAACGATACCTATAAGCTAAAAGACATCCGAAAGCGTCAGATATTTTTTGTTTTGGGAGTTTATTTTCTCTTTTTTATTTTTGACAACCTAATCGTTTCTTTAACGGAAATTTTTAAAACTTTTGCAGTTGTTTATAATAGTGATTTTAAAGGCATGCCTTTTGTAAAAATCCTCATATATACTGTTAATAATTTTTGCCAATTGTGGCTAGTGACGAGGCTTGGGAATAAAAAAATTAAACTCCACCAGTATGGTATTTTGCTAGGGATAATAGCCTGGATGGGCATTATCCCCCTCTTTAACAGCAGGGCCCTAACGGTCTACCTCTACTATTTGCCTAATCAACTCTTTCTCATATATTTAGCGGCTCTGACCCGCTACCAGGAAAAAGGCTTGGCCGATAAGACTAGTCTGTCTAGCAAATATCTCAAATGGATGGCGAGAATTTTCCTAATTTTTGGCTTTACCATCCTTCTAGAAGACAGCTATGTCATTTTTAACGTAGATAATTACCAGTTCCTAAATATGGACATCCAAAATCGCAATTTTTCTGAAGACATCTTTAAAATTATCACATGTCTATTGGCTGATCGCTATTTCCTTTTAGACTATCCTAAGCAGAAAAAAACGAAAGCTCAAATGGCCCCCGCCTCTTCGATCTCTCAGATTGAGCAAGCATTTTTCAGCTACTACCACCTAACACAAAGAGAGTGTGAAATTTGTCAACACTTGCTTGAACATAAGAATAATCAAGAGATTGCCGACTGTCTTTCCCTATCAGTGGGAACTGTTAAGGCTCACATCCACAATATCTATCGCAAGATGGCCATTCACCAGCGGGAGCAAATCTATACGCTCTTTGGAACATTTAGGGATGACAACGTTTAATTGGTGCTCAGTTATGATGGTTAGAAAAAAGCCCTAGCCTCTTACCCCGATTAGACAAAAAATACCTAAAACATCGTAAAATGTCTTGCGAAAGCTTAAGTCTAGTATTATAATGAATCATCATTATTTTTAGGAGTTTAATAATGCTTAAACGATTGAAAGCTCTCTTTATCGGAGATCCTCTGATTTCTACCAATGAGGGAGATGATACTCATCTCCTGTCTAAAAAACAGGCTCTAGCAATGCTCTCTAGCGATGCTCTATCTTCAATTGCTTACGGGCCAGAGCAGATTATCCTAATTTTGGTTGCGGTTTCCCCCTTAGCTATTTGGTGGTCTCTGCCAATCGGACTGATGGTTTTAGTGCTTTTAGCCAGTTTAACCATTTCCTACCAACAGGTTATTCATGCTTATCCCAAAGGAGGAGGAGCTTATGTGGTCTCTTCAGAAAATCTTTCCCCTAGTTGGGGCTTGATTGCCGGAGGAAGTCTGCTAGTGGACTACATGTTGACAGTAGCTGTTTCTGTCTCTTCTGGAGCAGATGCAATCACTTCAGCTTTTCCTGTCATCAAGGAGCACAATTTGGGCATCTCGGTGGTTCTCGTTTTAGTTCTAATGGTGATGAACCTTCGTGGTCTAAGAGAGTCAGCTAGGTCCTTGATGATTCCCGTTTATCTCTTTATTGTCAGTATTCTTTTCTTATTACTTTATGGCTCCTATCAGATTATAGTTGGCCACCTTCCCTATATGGCGACTGCTCATATTGGCCAAAGTGTCTCAGGGGTAAGCATGATTCTCTTGCTTCGTGCCTTCACAAGTGGTTCGGCTTCTTTGACAGGTGTTGAGGCCATCTCTAATGCTGTCCCCTTCTTTAAAAAGCCCAAAGAGAAAAATGCTTCAGCAACCTTGGGCTTTATGGCCCTGATTTTGGGGCTAATGTTTGCTGGGATTACCTTTTTAAACTTTTGGTTGGGAATTTTACCATCACAGCATGTTACGGTACTAGCTCAAATTGCTAAGACAGTTTATGGAAATTCAGTTCTAGGAAATGTTTTCTTCTATATTTTCCAATTAGCAACGGCCTTTATTTTAGCAGTCGCTGCTAATACTGGTTTTTCGGCCTTCCCTATGCTATCTTTTAATATGGCAAAAAATAAATATATGCCCCATCTGTTTATGGAAAAAGGAGCCCGTCTGGGCTATTCTAATGGTATTATTACCTTAGCATTGGGAGCTATTGCTTTATTGTTCATCTTTAATGGCTCTACCGAGCGATTGATTCCTCTCTATACTATTGGTGTATTTATTCCCTTCGCCTTATCACAAACAGGGATGGTCATTCACTGGCGGCGGACCTTAAAACATGGCTACCTAGGTCGCTCTCTAGCAAACATTTTAGGGGCTCTGATTTGTTATGGCATCATCCTGATTTTATTGGTCTTTCGACTGGGGGATATCTGGCCTTTCTTTCCAATCATCATTGCTCTTTTAGGCCTCTTTAATGCTATCAAACGTCACTACAGCAATGTTGCCATGCAGTTGCGAATAACGGAAGGTGCTAAAGCTATTCCTTACCAAGGCAACACTGTTTTGGTATTAGTCGGTAATATGACTAAAGCCAGTATACCAGCCATCAATTATGCTCGCAGTATCGGACAAAGAGTCTTGGCCATGCACGTAGCTACCTTGGAAACAAAGGAAAAAGATAAGGAATTGGAGGAGGAATTTAAGGATTACTTCCCAGAAATTCCTTTGGTGATGGTAGAATCTAATTATCGCGATATTGTAAAACCAACAATGATGTTTGTTCAAGAAATATTAGAAGAATCCAAAAAGAATGGTCATACCCTGACGGTTGTTATTCCTAAGTTTATTCCTAAACATGGCTGGCAGAATGTTTTACACAATCAGATGAGTCTACGCTTGCGTGCTAGCTTACGCTGGCATGAGGACATTGTTATTGCAACCTATTCTTATCACCTAAAGAAATAAGTACTGAGCCGGCTTCTCGAAAAATCATCTGACCATGGCAGACACTTGCAAAATTTAGGGATTTCTGCTATCATAAAAAGGTCGCAGTCTGCGATAATACTCATCTTGGACGAATCGTGGGTCTGTTTCCCTCTGGGGTTGACCTGCGAGTTGAAATCCGAGAGAGGACAAAAAACAAAAGGAGAAACTACTCATGTCAGTAATTTCAATGAAACAATTGCTTGAGGCTGGTGTTCACTTCGGTCACCAAACTCGTCGCTGGAACCCTAAGATGGCTAAGTACATCTTCACCGAACGTAACGGTATCCACGTTATCGACTTGCAACAAACCGTTAAATTGGCAGACCAAGCTTACGAATTCGTTCGTGATGCTGCAGCTAACGATGCTGTTATCCTCTTTGTCGGTACTAAGAAACAAGCTGCTGAAGCTATCGCTGAAGAAGCTACTCGTGCTGGTCAATTCTACATCAACCACCGTTGGTTGGGTGGTACCCTTACTAACTGGGATACTATCCAAAAGCGTATCCGTCGTTTGAAAGAAATCAAACAAATGGAAGCTGACGGTACTTTCGAAGTCCTTCCTAAGAAGGAAGTTGCCCTGCTTAACAAGCAACGTGCTCGTCTTGAAAAATTCTTGGGCGGTATCGAAGATATGCCACGGATTCCAGACGTTATGTACGTTGTTGACCCACATAAGGAACAAATTGCTGTTAAGGAAGCTAAGAAACTTGGCATCCCAGTTGTGGCTATGGTTGATACCAACACTGACCCAGATGATATTGATGTTATCATCCCAGCCAACGATGACGCTATCCGTGCCGTTAAGTTGATTACTTCTAAATTGGCTGACGCTATCATCGAAGGTAAACAAGGGGAAGACAAGGCTGTCGAAGAAGAACTGGCAGAAGCTGCTTCAACGGAATCCCTTGAAGAATTGGTAGAAGTTGTCGAAGGCGACAATAAGTAAGTATTGAAAAGGTAGGGGCTTGGCTTTCTAAATGGCCCCCCACCTCGACTAATATTGTAAAACCACGAAAGGGGCGGGGCCTAGCCCTCGTCCCTTTCTTTCATCATATAAATTTTGGAGGAAGAAAACTCATGGCAGAAATTACAGCTAAGCTGGTTAAAGAATTGCGTGAAAAATCAGGTGCAGGCGTTATGGACGCTAAAAAAGCCTTGGTTGAAACTGATGGTGACATGGACAAGGCCATCGAATTGCTTCGTGAAAAAGGTATGGCTAAGGCAGCTAAGAAGGCTGACCGTGTCGCTGCTGAAGGTTTGACTGGCGTTTATGTTGCTGGGAATGTGGCAGCCGTTGTTGAAGTCAATGCTGAAACAGACTTCGTTGCTAAGAACGCCCAATTCGTTGAATTGGTTAACGAAACAGCCAAAGTCATCGCTGAAAACAAGCCAGCTAACAATGAAGAAGCTCTTGCTCTAACCATGCCTACAGGAGAAACTTTGGAAGCTGCTTATGTCAATGCGACAGCAACAATCGGCGAAAAGATTTCCTTCCGTCGTTTCCAAGTTTTGGAAAAAACAGACGCTCAACACTTCGGTGCTTACCAACACAACGGTGGCCGCATCGGTGTTATCGCTGTTGTTGAAGGTGGCGACGAAGCCTTGGCAAAACAAATCTCAATGCACATCGCTGCAATGAGTCCAAAAGTTTTGTCTTACAAGGAATTGGACGAGCAATTCATCCATGACGAATTGGCTCAAATGAACCACAAGATTGAACAAGATAACGAAAGCCGTGCTATGGTTAACAAACCAGCCCTGCCATTCTTGAAGTATGGATCTAAGGGCCAACTGACTGACGAAGTTTTGGCACAAGCTGAAGAAGACATCAAGGCTGAACTCAAGGCTGAAGGCAAACCAGAAAAAATCTGGGACAAGATCATCCCAGGTAAGATGGACCGCTTCAAATTGGACAACACCAAGGTTGACCAAGAATACACCCTCCTTGCTCAAGTCTACATCATGGACGACAGCAAGACTGTTGAAGCTTACCTTGAATCCGTAAATGCTAAGGTTGTTGACTTTGTCCGCTTTGAAGTTGGCCAAGGAATCGAAAAAGCCTCAAATGACTTTGAAAACGAAGTAGCCGCAACCATGGCCGCAGCCTTGAATAAGTAAGATACAGAGCCGTTAAGCACTTCGAAGGTCTTAGGAATTCTGACGAAGGCGACAAGACTAGGTTTTAAGCCTGGTCTTTTTTGTTGTGCTCCTAGGGACTTAGTCTATGCTTGCGTACACACTACTTACTCAAATAGTCCACTGAACTATTTAGGGTCTGAGCCTAGAAACTTAGAAGTGAAGAAATATCAAAAATCAGATTTTGAAGTTTGAGGAGTATTTATCCCAATGTCAGCCGTGTTTTCTTCCTTTGCATCCAACCTGCTTCAATGGCTAAAGCTTTCAAAATTTTTTCTTTTAAGGTATAATAGTCAAAGTTAGTCAAAGATAAGGAAGGGTAGTCTATGCCTGTAAAAAATACTTCGGATAATATCGAAGAATATATCAAAAATATTTTGGCCCAGTCGGGCATTGTCGAGCTCAAGCGCTCCCATCTGGCGGACTCATTTGATGTGGTTCCCAGCCAGATTAACTATGTCATCAAGACTCGTTTTACCGAAAGCCGAGGTTATGTGGTGGAAAGTAAGCGAGGGGGCGGTGGCTATATTCGGATAGCCAAGTTTGCCTTTTCTGACAAGCACCACCTGCTCAATGCCCTAGCCAATTCCGTTGGTGAAGCCATCAGCAGTCAGGTTTTTGATGATTTGATTCAACAGCTCTATGATCAAGACATTATCAGTGAGCGGGAGGGCAATATCATCCTCGCCTCATCTTCCGATGAAGTTCTGGGAGAGGATGCCCCTCAGATTCGTGCCCGCATGCTGAAAAAAATTATTCAACGACTCGATAGAAAAGGAAATCCAGATGACTGATTATTCCCTGAAAATGCAAGAAATATTTAGCCGGGCCCAGTACCAGGCTGCCCGTTACCAAAGTCAATTTTTGGAGACCTGGCATCTTCTTCTAGCCATGGTGGATACCGATGAGACGGTAGCTCATTTGGCTCTGCTGGATTTTGCGGATCAAATTGATTTGGATGAATACGAGGATGCAACCATGCTGGTCATCCGTCGTAAGCCAATCAAGGTTGCTCAGCTTAATCAAGTTTTACCGACATCAAGAGCCTTGGAGCGTATTCTGGCCTATGCCACTCGCATCGCTGGAGCTGTAAAAGCACCTCAAGTTGGTAGTGAGCACGTTCTTTTGTCCATGATGTTTGGGCGTGACAATCTAGCCGCTAGGATTTTGGAGCAGGTCGGTTTTCATTTTCAAGATGAGGGCAAGGATAATCTTCGATTGATTGACCTGCGCAAAGTTATTGAGCGCTACGCAGGCTTTTCTAAGGAAGATGTCAAGGCTATTTTTGACTTGGCCAAGCCCAAGAAATCTGGCAATAACAACTTTAGCAATATGATGGGCGGACCTCAGCCAACAACGGGTGATTTAGCCGATTTCACCCGTGATTTGACAGCTCTAGCTGCTCAAGGTCAGCTGGAAAAGGTTGTCAGCCGTGATGAGGAAATCATGCGGATGTTGCAAATTCTCAGCCGTAAGACCAAGAATAATCCTGTCTTGGTCGGTGATGCCGGTGTCGGAAAGACAGCCCTAGCTTACGGTCTGGCCCAGAGAATTGTCGAGGGAGAGGTCCCATATGAATTAGCCGACTTCCGAGTTTTGGAATTGGACATGATGTCAGTTGTGGCTGGTACCCGCTTTCGAGGTGACTTTGAAGAGCGCATGAATCAGATTATTGCGGATATTGAGGCCGATGGTCATATCATCCTCTTTGTTGATGAGGTTCACACTATTATGGGCTCTGGTAGCGGTATTGATAGCACCCTAGATGCTGCTAATATTCTTAAGCCGGCTCTTTCTAGAGGAACCCTCCACATGATTGGGGCAACGACCCAAGAAGAGTATTCTAAGCATATTGAAAAGGATGCCGCTCTATCTCGTCGCTTTGCTAGGGTTTTGATTGAAGAGCCAACGGTTGATGAGGCCTATCAGATTCTATTAGGATTGAGGGGTAGCTATGAAAGTTACCATAATGTTACCATCTCTGACCAGGCTGTCTTAACGGCTGTCAAATCGGCCCATCGCTATTTGACCAGCAAGAACCTGCCCGATTCAGCTATTGATCTGCTGGATGAAGCCAGTGCTATGGTACAAAATACGGTGAAACGTTCCTTGCCGACCTTTCTCAGTTCGGCTGACCAAGCCCTCCTCTCTGGAAATCTGGAAGCCGTCGCTGGCCTCCTTAAGACGGAAGAAGATAAGCAGAAGATTCACAAGCCTGTCGCCGTCAGGGAAGAGGACATCCTGCGGACCCTCAGCAAACTCTCAGGTATTCCGCTTGAGAAGATGACCCAGGCTGATAATCAGCGTTACCTCAATTTGGAAAAGGAACTCCACAAGCGGGTTATCGGTCAAGAGGATGCTGTCTCAGCTGTTTCCAGAGCCATTCGCCGTAACCAGTCGGGTATCCGGACCGGCAAGCGGCCAATCGGTTCCTTCATGTTCCTAGGGCCAACTGGGGTTGGTAAAACCGAGTTGGCCAAGGCCCTAGCTGAGCTCCTCTTTGATGATGAGTCAGCTCTGATTCGCTTTGATATGTCCGAGTACATGGAAAAATTTGCTGCCAGCCGGCTCAACGGAGCTCCTCCAGGCTATGTTGGTTACGAAGAAGGAGGCGAATTGACCGAGAAGGTGCGCCAGAAGCCTTATTCTGTCCTCCTTTTTGATGAGGTGGAAAAGGCCCACCCTGACATCTTCAATGTCCTCCTCCAGGTGCTGGATGATGGGGTATTGACCGACAGTCGTGGGCGCAAAGTTGATTTCTCTAATACCATCATTATCATGACCAGCAATTTGGGGGCGACGGCTCTTCGAGATGATAAAACCGTTGGCTTTGGTGCCAAGGGCATCAGGCAGGATTACCAAGCTATGCAAGGACGAATTATGGAAGAACTCAGAAAAGCCTACCGGCCTGAATTCATCAATCGGATTGATGAGAAGATTGTCTTCCACAGTTTAACACCAGACCACATGCGTCAAGTTGTTAAGTTGATGCTGAAACCACTGGCAGCTACCCTGACTGAGAAGCAAATCGACCTTAAAGTTCAGCCAGCTGCTCTCAAACTCTTGGCTGAGCATGGTTATGATCCAGAAATGGGAGCTCGGCCTTTACGCCGAACCATTCAAACTGAAGTTGAAGACAGATTGTCCGAATTGCTCCTGTCAGGCCAATTAAAGGCCGATTCCAAACTAAAAATTGGCAGCCACAAGGGCAGTCTGAAATTTACCATTGATGACTAGAAAAAATGGGAGTGGGACTCAATCATGATTTCGGAGAAATCAATTTCCCCTTGCTCTCTAGTTTTAAGGCTTCAAGAGAGTTGATACAGTAGTCGCTATTTTGCGAACTACTGTCCCCTCCTTACTAAGTTCCCCATTCAAACTCGACAAGAGTTTGAATGGGACCTGTCGTAGGCTGTCTAGTCCACTGGACTAGACACTCCCGCCTCCGCACAGTTGACTTGGACCTATCCCTTGCCAAGCAAGGGATAAGGATATTACCGCCGTTTCACTGGCATGTGAGTGACCAAACACTAAAGTGTCAAGTCGCTCATCACAAATCAACTACGGGGTCAAACTATTTGATGTTGAAAAAGTAAGGAGGTTAGGACCTTTTGTCCCAGCCTCATGATGAAATAAGCGAACACTGGAGAATTCTGCAGGACAGAAAAGACTCTAGTATTCGCTTTTTGTTTTATCTTTTCGTTGAGCTTATACTCAATAAATTTCAAAAGTTATATTTTGATGTTTCCTTAGGTAGTACGGACGGAAGTAAACTCCTTATAAAGATACAAAGCCGTCACCCCCAAAAAGGAAAATAGAAAATCGGGTGATAGAGCATTGAGGCCCTATCGCCCGATTCTCTATTTCAACAGTAGTGTAGGGGAGTTTCATTCCTAAGATTGAGCCCAAGTCTCAAAAATCCCGTTATAAGTAACGTCAAAGCTACCACTTATAATACCACTACGGCGAAAGTATCAGGATAAGC
This sequence comes from Streptococcus sobrinus DSM 20742 = ATCC 33478, assembly GCF_000686605.1. Classification (GTDB taxonomy): domain Bacteria; phylum Bacillota; class Bacilli; order Lactobacillales; family Streptococcaceae; genus Streptococcus; species Streptococcus sobrinus. Next base: position 83,041 of record NZ_JMLC01000006.1, read on the forward strand.
TCGTTTCTTTTACGTAATATTACGAAAAAGTTATGTATTTGATTATATTGCTAGGTTTGATTTTACTTAGTATTAATAGCAAGGCAGTACTTATTAGCTCGTCTAAAATAACAATTAGAAAGTAAGGAAGCCTGATTATGAATTAAAAATTCTATTCAGGGACTCCAAATTACGATTTTTTAATAAATCCTCCTGAAGAGCCTTTGAGGTTGTGAAATCTAAAAGTTTTTCGTAAATGTATTCTAGAGACTTAATATCCTCTGGTCGGATTGCTAATAAAAAAACAAATTTTATTGGGGTCTGATTCCAATTGATTCCTTTTGGAATAATTGCCACAGAGATTATGCTTTTTTTTTACGCTGTGATTTATAGGATGGGAGATAGCCACAATATTATCCAAAATAGTATTTGAGATTAGCTCTCTATTTAAAACATCTTGTGAAAACGTCTCTGTAACATAGCCTTTTTGAAGTAGCTCATCGGACAAATCTTCTATCAATTGATTTTTTGTGAGTTTACTAGGAAATGTTTTAATGGAGAATAAATTAAATAACTGCAATTTTTGTTGTTTTGAACTAATCGTTTTTTTCAAATCCTTAAAGTTCTGTTCAAAATTACTGATATCAAAATAGAAAATTTTATCACTTATCTGCGTTGGAATAGTTGTGACAAATAGGTCGTAGTCATTCGTATCTGTCACTTCAAACTCCTTCAATGATAAATTATCTACACTTTCAATTGCCCCGGAGAAATAACGTCTTAGTCTAGATTCAATAATAGAACTTAAAATCTTTCCAGTTCCACAGATAATAGCAATTTTAAGTTTGGCGTTGGAAGAATTTTTATACTTTTCTATAGCATTAGCTAGATATAAGGCAATATAAGCAATCTCATCTTCGGAAAATGTTAAATGGAAAATGCTTTCAATTCTTGACATCTCGTTTGCAGCTAAATCAAAGGCATAGGGGAAATTATTTTTTATATGCTGGCAGATTGGATTTGTTTGACTGCCCTTAATAACAAGGACATTTAAAGCACGAATAATGTGATTGGTGAGATTGTTTTCAAGTTTTTTGTCGTAAATCCAGTCATCTGAAATTTTCTGACTTAGGTGGTTGAGTAATGATTGAACGATATCCTAGGCTAACTTTATATTATTATCACTTATATCAAGTTGTTCAATGATATTTGGGTGGTTCTCGGAAAGAATGAAAAGTATATAAGCTTGTTCACTCTTTGATAACTTGATCTGAAAAGCCTTGTTTAATTCTTCAATAAATTTATTAAATGCCTTTTGGTAAGTCTCCGATAAACTTAGAGTTGGTTTAAAAGTTCTATCAATTTGATGACCATATTTAAAACGGCTAAGAGCTAGTAATATAGCTGAGAAACTATTTCGTTCAAAATAATCGGTATTATTTAATTCAATACTATCTATAAAATTATAGAAGATCACAGAAAACCCCTCGTAGTTGATATTATTACAGATATCTTTGACGGATTCGTCGTTGTCCAAAATAAAATCATCTAGATTATCTTGAAAAATCAAACTTAGTATGGCAGAGCGAATGTTAACCTCTGTAGCTAAAATAGCCTAAGTTGCTTTTGTTAGATTTCTGAATTTGGTAAGGTTCTAAGAGCTTTTTAAGAGCTCTAAAGTCGCTATATAAGGTATTTTGACTAATGAAAAATGTATTTAAAAGATACTCCTGAGTCACATAATTATCAGTAGTTAGAAAAATTCTCAGTAAAAAATCAATTCTATTTTTGGCAGAAGTGAATAAGAATGTTCCTTTATCGTCATGATGCCAAAATAGTTCAAATTCTTCTTTATCAGTATAGATTAATTTGTAACCTTTTTTTCTAACTAATTCAATCTCAGCACCGTGATTGTTGATGTAATCATTGATAGTCTTTATATCATTTCGCAAGGTTCTACTAGAAATGTTCAGTTCTTTACAGAGGATATCAGGTGGGATTGGAAGATTTCTCCTTATAAGATAGTTTAAAATATTATCTAATCGTGAATAATCTAATTTTGACATCACTTGTTCCTCCCATCTAACCCTTATTTCTAATATAAATATAACACAAAAGGAGTTTGTAACATTTTACATAATTTCCTTTAAAAATGGTAATGAACATTAAAATATTTTACTTTTAAAATATTTTTTAATGGAAGATAAATTGTAAAATATAGTGCAACAAAAAAACTCATAGCGTTTCATTGGTGTAAACTGTAAGTAACCACACAAACAGAACCCGAGGAAAAACTATGAGCTACTCCCATCTTACCATAACCGACCGAATAAAGATAGAAACCTACTTAGAATTAGGTTTGAAACCTTGCCAAATTGCAAATAAACTTGGCGTCCATAAGTCTACTATTTCAAGAGAGTTAAGACGATGCCAAAATGGTTATTCCGCAGCCTTAGCACAGGAACAGTACGACCACAGGGCTAAGCAAAAAGGTCGGAAGTCTCGTTTGACACCAAAGTTGAAAAAGG
>NZ_KK365991.1:0-1650 GCF_000686605.1 Streptococcus sobrinus DSM 20742 = ATCC 33478
CCGGTAGCGCCAGAGCCGCCTAAGATGACAACGGTTGAAATCCCAGATAAACCCACTGAGCCCAAACAACCAACGCCACCGGTAGCGCCAACACCACCTAAAACCATTAATATTGTTGTACCTAAGAAACCAACTGAGCCTAAGGCACCAACGCCACCAACAGCTCCAGTGCCACCTAAGACAATTACAGTAGAAGTGCCTAAGGTACCAACCAAACCAAACGAACCTACCAAACCAAACGTTAAATGGCACAAGAACATTGTCGTTGAAAGTGTCAAGGAACCAAAACCTGAAACACCAACAACTCCTAATGTTCCAAATAAACCTTCTAAACCGGTTGAACCAAGTAAACCAGTTAAGAATGAAAGTCCAAAACCAGTCAAGGCAACACCAGTTGCGCAAGAAAGCTTGCCACAAACTGGTGATGCAGAAGGCTATGGTTTGGCAGTCTTCGGACTAGGCATGGTTGCCTTCGCTGTTTCAACAATGTTGGCTGCTAAAAAACGTCGGGAAGACTGATTAAGTTTTCATACTGCATCTCTTCTTTCCGCATGATATGCGATAAATCAAGAGGACCATTCAGATGGTCTTCTTTTTTTGCTCTTCTTTCATCTTCTTTTTACTGGAGATTATGGACAAACACCTTGAAGATTAAGAAAAAGTGGGTTATAATGTAACTCGCTATTAATGTTTTAAAAAAATTACGTAAAAAATTCATGGGAGAAAACTTATGGAAAGTCGTTCGCAACGCTTCCCTATCAGAAAGTACAGTTTTGGTGCTGCCTCAGTCTTATTGGGGACAGCTGTCTTTGCCTTGACTGCTCCAACCGTATCAGCAGATGATGTCAGCAGTCAGGCTAATCCATCAGCAACTGATGTCACCCAGCCGACTGATCAGTCGGCTGAAGCCAGTGCTGAACCTGCAGCAGATACTGAAAAAGCTCAGGTTGTTTCGTCGGAACAAACTGGCACTACGACAACAATTACGAGCCAAATTACCTCATCTGCTCTGGAAGATGCTAAGAATAAGGCTATAGAAGAAGGTGTCAAGGTAGAGGAGACAGAGCCTCAGGTTCAGCCATCAGTTGATGCTGCCGAAGCTGATAACCAAGCTCAGGCTGTTATTATTAATGCAGCAGTATCCGACTACCAAAAAGCGAAGGCTGAATTTGCTGAAGCTCAGGTCGAATATAATAGTAAAAAAGCTACCTATGAAGCTAAACTAGCGGAAAAAGCAGCGGTAGATACCGCTAATGCCCAAGCGCAGGCAAAGTTTGAACAAGACACAGCAATCTACACGGCTCAAAAGGCAGCTTATGATACTGCTCTGGCCCAATATAACGATGATAAGGCTAAGTATGATGCTGCTAAGGTGATTTATGAGGCGAAGTTAGCGGAAAAAGCGGCCGCTGATGCGGCCAATGCGCAAGCACAAATTAAGTATGATCAAGATTTAGCTATCTACAAAACGGCCAAGACTTATTACGATAGCGCTTTAGCTCAATACAAAGAAGATAAAAAGAAGTACGATGAAGCTAAGGCCAGCTATGATAATAAGCTGGCGGAAAAGGCAGCGGCAGATGCGGCTAATGCCCAAGCGCAGGCTGAGTATGCCGCAGCTAAAGCCCAGTACGATCAGGACAGGGCAGC
>NZ_KK365991.1:2204-84613 GCF_000686605.1 Streptococcus sobrinus DSM 20742 = ATCC 33478
GATAAGGCCAACTACGACAATAAGCTGGCGGAAAAAGCAGCGGCAGACGCCGCCAATGTCCAGGCGCAGGCCCAGTATGCCGCGGCCAAGGCCCAGTATGATGCAGCTAAGGTCCGGTACGATCAGGACAAAGCTCAGTACGATGCCGACAAGGCTGAGTACGATATCGCTAAGGTGCAGTACGACAGTAAGCTAGCTGAAAAACAGGAAGCTGACGCCTTCAATCAAGCCGAAGAAGAGCGCTATACCCGTGAAACTGAGCAGTATCAAAAAGACAAGGCTGATTATGAGGAAGCCCTGTCTGAATATACAATCGAACTCAAAGAATATCAGACAAAACTGGCTCAGTATGAAAATGCCAAGGAAGCCTATAATAAGTTCATAGCCGACCATGGTCTGACCGAAGCAGCAGCAGCGCAAGAATTAGTCTTCCTGAAGGAACCAAATGCGACTCATACTATTACAGGCATTGATACCTATCTGAAAAAAGAAGCTCAGCAGCGCCTTGGCGCTAGTGCTGTTAAACAATATGATTCTAATGCCCTGACAGATGGCGATATTGTTTCCAACAGCCCTTGGGACAATAAGGGAGCAGAGTGGTTAGTTATCAAAGAAGGGGACAAGTTCACAGTTACCTATGACGGCTTGTCTCAATCTGAAATGATTATCAACGGTAAGCCCCAACCTATTACTAAGGTCGTCTATCATTATACAGTTGAAGAACTGCCTTCAGCGAATGGCAAAGGGATTGCCAAGGTTGATGGTGACCCTACTGTCACCCTGACCGTGGGAGCCTCAACAGATGATCCCCAAAAAGAAATTAGGATTACTGTTGATGTTGAGTTCTATGATAAAAACGGTCAAAAATATGACCTGTCACAGCGCAAGGCCATACTGGCTCTTAACTCTCTCAACCACTGGACAGGGGCTGCTTATGCTAATGGTTCCGATAACCCCCGTGAGCTGGTTGTCGAAGCTAAGGATATCAACGGCAATCCGGTTCGCGGAACCTGGAATCCTTACGCAGACGGTAGTTCTCCAGCCTTAAACAACGGTGCGCCTGTTGTGAAATCTGGTCGTGCTACCTTTGACAATGGTGCCATCGTTGATTACTCAGCAGACAATCCACTGAAAATTGTTACCGTAAAATATAGCTGGAATGGCCAAATGTTTGCCCCAGAAGACGGCATTGTCACAGATGCGACTACAGTCAATGCTTCAGGCGGCGGCAACGGCCACTCTACTGGTACGGAAGATTATCAATTCAATGGTAATGATGATGTCCTCGGTACTTATACGATTGATCCTACTAGTGGCCTGATTACCTTCACGCCTAAGAAGAAGTTCCAGAGCACAGAACACCAAGAGTTTGTCAATATCGGTGATAAGGAATTCGTCGCTATTCCTAACTCAAGTGTAACCTACAACCCTGACACTAAGGAAGTCACCTCGGTTAATGATAACCAATATATTGAACACGGCGCCGTCTTTAATGGGGAGTCCACTCCGACCCTGCGCGGATGGGATGATTCAGAATCGCCTTATTTATACTATGGCGGCGGCGGTGTTAAACTGACTGACGGTCATCTTGTTTTCTCAGCTAAGGGGGGCAATGCTGATTATGAACCAACGATTTATTGGTTTGCCATCAACTCAAATGTTGGTTTCCCTAAGGATCCAGGCCAAAGGCCTCAAGAACCAGTTAAACCAGTTGCTCCAACTCCACCAGCCGAACCTGAAAAGCGTGTTGTAGTAGTTCCTCAAGAACCTAAGGAACCAACTGCTCCGACCGAGCCGACAGCGCCAACGCCTCCTGTTCTGCAGGAGGTAGAGGTACCAGACGAGCCCGTGGCCCCAGTTGAGCCGACAGCGCCAACACCGCCTGTTCTGCAGGAGGTAGAGGTTCCGACAGAACCTGTTGCCCCAGTTGAACCAACAGCGCCAACACCGCCTGTTCTGCAGGAGGTGGAAGTACCGGACGAGCCCATTGCCCCGACGGCCCCAGTTGAGCCCATTGCACCAACGCCGCCTGTTCTGCAGGAGGTAGAAGTACCGGACGAGCCAATTGCACCAACGCCGCCTGTTCTGCAGGAGGTAGAAGTACCGGACGAGCCAATCGAACCAACAGTTCCAGCTGTTCCTCTAGTTCAATGGCACAGAAATCTAGTGGTCCAACAATTTACGGTGACCAAACCACAAAAACCACTTCAAAAGTCAAGCTCTAAGCAGGCCGTCACACCTGTTAAGCTTACGGATCCAGCACCAGCAGCTGTAACTTCTGAAAAGACCCTGCCGCAGACTGGTGATACCAAAGACTACGGAATAGCAGTCTTTGGTGCAGGAATTCTGGCTTTCACAGTGGCAACCCTCTTGGGCAGCACCAAGAGACGTGAGGAAGATTAAGCCTAAATCAGAGCCTTATGGCTCACCCTCTAACACACTATATTTCCTTAAAAGAGGATGCCCTAGTGGCACCTCTTTTTTGGGTAAAAGACAGAAGTCGAGTTTTATACTTCACGAAAATCAAAATTTTCTGACGGGCAAGAAAAATCTAAGATTTGAAAACTCTTGGTTTGCAACAATAGCCACTCTGCTTTTGATTTTCAATGAGTATTAAGCAAACTTTGGAAAAACAATAACAGAATAGACACTTTATCTAAAAATTGAACAGTTTTTCCTAGAATTCAAAAAAATCCTATGGTCATAAGGATTTGAACGGTTTACCAGAATCCTGAAAGCATGATTTTCACTTTATTTTTTGCTTCCATTTTTGCTAAATCGTGCTAAAATGTAGGTGTCATTAGAAAGAAGGCGATTACATGACTGATCCAAGTGTTAACTATCAAGGGCTCACTCCCGAAGAAGTCTATCAAACCTTGGCGACTAGACAGTCCGGTCTCTACAATGAAGAAGTGGCTAAACGTCAGACTCAGTTTGGTAAGAATCTTCTCGAAAGCAAGAAGCAAGAATCCAAGTGGCTCAGATTTTTGAAGAATTTCACCAGTCTAATGGCGATTCTTCTTTGGATTGGCGGTTTGGTGGCCATTCTCTCAGGAACTGTTGAGCTAGGGATTGCCATCTGGCTGGTCAATGTTATCAACGGCGTCTTCAGCTTTATCCAAGAAAATCGAGCCCAAAAGGCGACCGAGGCCTTGAAAAATATGCTTCCTTCTTATGCTCGGGTTGTCCGTGACGGGATTGAGCAGAAAATATTAGCCGAAGACTTAGTGCCCGGTGACATCCTCCTGATAGAAGAAGGGGACAAGATTTCAGCCGATGCCAGAATTATTCTCTCGACCGATCTCCAAGTCAACCAATCTCCCCTGACAGGGGAATCCAACCCCGTCCGCAAAAATGCCAGACTTGTCACAGATAGTGATGTGACCGCTTTGGAGGCCGACAATCTAGTCTTTGCGGGGACGACAGTCGCCAATGGCTCGGCTCGTGTTGTGGTGACCGAGATTGCCATGCAGACTGAGTTTGGGAAAATTGCTAATTTGACTCAAACGGTTGCAGATGAGAAGAGTCCCCTGCAAAAAGAAGTAGATCGCCTAACCAAGCAGATTTCGGTCATTGCTCTGAGTGTGGGCATCTTTTTCCTTATGGCTTCTGTCTTCTTTGTCAAGGAACCCCCAGTCAGGGCTTTTATCTTCTCTTTGGGGATGATTGTAGCCTTCATTCCAGAAGGGCTCCTGCCAACCATTACCCTATCTCTGGCTATGGCTGTGCAAAGAATGGCCAGACAGAATGCCTTGGTTAAGAAGTTATCATCTGTAGAAACGCTGGGAGAAACTTCTGTTATCTGTTCCGATAAGACAGGAACTTTGACCAAGAATGAAATGACTGTTCATAATCTATGGACCACTAAGAAGGAATACAAACTGACAGGTCTTGGCTATGCTCCAGTTGGCCAAGTTCTTCTTCACGGCCAAACAGTAAGAGCCAGTCAGGATACTGATCTCAATTGGCTTTTGCGGGGAGCTACGCTCTGCAGCAATGCCAAAATCAGCAGTCCCAATGCTGATAATCCTAATTATACTGTTCTGGGGGATCCGACCGAAGCCTGCCTGGAAGTAGCTGCGCAGAAGGCTGGGATTGATTTATCGGACAATGAAGCAGAAAACTATCGCCTTAAAGAACTGCCCTTTGATTCGGACCGCAAGCGGATGACCACCTTTAATCATCTGTCAGAGGCCATTGATGGCAAAGAAACAGCCTCCTTCACCAAGGGTGCCCCAAAAGAAATTTTGGAGCTCAGTTCCTATGTTCGTGAAAATGGTCAAATCCGTCAGCTTAATGAGCAGGAAAAATCAGCCATTCTTCGAGCCAACGATGCCTACGCCCAAAAGGGCTTACGGGTCTTAGCTCTGGCCTGTCGGATCTATGATGATGAATCTCGTATTCAGGCTGCAGCGATTGACACGGCTGAAAAGGATATGGTCTTCATGGGACTTTTGATTATGCAGGATCCTCCGCGTGAAGGAGTCAAAGAAGCTGTTGCCAAGTGTCATGCAGCGGATATCCGGATCATCATGATGACAGGTGACTATGACCTGACGGCTGTCAGCATCGCCAAAAGTATCGGCATTGTTAAGACTGAGCAGCCGCGGGTTATCAGCGGCCGTATTCTGGCTGATATGTCTGATGTGGAACTGCAGGAAGCTCTGAAAGATGAGGTCATCTTTGCTCGGATTGCCCCTGAACAAAAGTTCCGTATTGTTACCAATCTGCAGGCTCTGGGTCATGTTGTCGCTGTGACAGGCGATGGTGTCAATGATGCTCCTGCCCTCAAAAAGGCCGATATCGGTGTTGCCATGGGGATTACCGGTACAGATGTGGCCAAAGAATCGGCAGATATGATTCTGACCGATGATCACTTCACCTCCATTGTTAGGGCCATTGAAGAAGGCCGAGCCATCTACAGTAATTTACGGAAGTTCCTCAGCTATATCTTCAACAGCAACACATCGGAAGCTGTGCCTTCGGCCGTCTTCCTCTTTTCTAAAGGTCTGGTGCCTCTACCCTTGAGCGTGATGCAAATTCTGGCCATCGACCTAGGCAGTGACATGATGCCCGCTCTGGGACTGGGGGTTGAACAGCCGGAAGAAGGTATTATGAACCAGCCGCCACGAGCCAAGACAGACCGGCTCATCAATTCCAAGATGTTGGTCAAGTCCTTCCTCTGGTATGGCGGTATGGAAGCCTTAGTGGCCATGGCTGCCTTCTTTGCAGTCTTTGCTCTGCATGGACAAAGCCTAGTTAACCTGCCCGCGAATGGAGAGCTCTACCGAGAAGCGACCACTATGACTTTGGGTGCCATCATCTTTTGTCAAATCGGTCAGGTCATGAACTGTCGGACCAAAATCCAATCCATCTTTAAGCGCGGTTTCTTTACCAACCGCACCATCAACTTGGGGCTGGCTATTGAAGTTCTCCTCTTCAGCCTCTTGGCTTATGTCCCTTTCCTTAATGGTCTCTTCGGCACTGCACCAATTACTAGCTTAGAATGGGGCATCCTCATTCTCTGCCCTATCCCAATCTTCCTCCTGGAAGAAATTAGAAAGGCCTGGCTGCGGAGAAGGCAGACTTGATAGACCTATCTAATACTCAATGAAAAAATCAAAAGCAAACAAGGAACAGAGACCCCAGCCGCTAAGGAGATCAGGTTGCAGTAGTTGACGGCTGTCTTGGTACCATTTTGAGGTACAGAAGGACAGCCAATCACCCTTGCTGGGGTAGTCAAATAGTCCGGTAGACTATTTTAGCCCGACACTTGAAATTAGAAAGTGAGGGACCACGAAGGTTTTGATGATTGTCAAAGCCTTTTTTTTCTGTCTGACTCCCTAACGGCAACCGTCCTGGCAGTTGCCTAGCACCCTCGCTAACTAGGATAAAATAGTATGAATAACTATTTTATACTCAATGAAAATCAAAAACAGACGAGGCAACGAACTGCAGATAGTATTGACGTACGGCAAAGTGAGTTAACGAAGTATCTTTTTGATTTTAGAAGAGTATTAGTTAATGTCTGAAGAAGGACAACTGCCTCTATTCATTAAAAACAGCGGATTATGGGTCTTTCGCAGGATGATAAGAGCTGATCTATCACCTAAGATGTCAAAGCTGTCATCATTTTGTTTCCACTTTGTTGCCGGACGTTTAACTTTTTGTAAATTATCCCCGTTAAACTGGTAACAACACTTTTAGAAAGGGTTAAGACATTATATTATGAATAAAAATTACATTTTCAACCGATCTGCGTTTTCTCAGAGCAAGGGACATGACATTAAACGCAAGTCCTCAAAAGGCTTGGTAACGGGTCTTGTCCTAGCTAGCACCATTGTATTACTCGGAGCCAGTCAACCTGCCTCAGCTGACGAGGCAACTGCTGCTAGTGACAGCAGTGATAAGGTGGTTTCTGTAGAGGAGCCCCCTACAGCAGCTGACAGCCAAACAAGCACTTCTGATACTGAAAACACTGCAGCATCCGATCAAACAGCTGATGCTGCTGACATTGATACCGATACGGAATCTGTTGCTGCCGACACAGACAGCCCTAGCAGTCAAACAGCTGATTCAGCTATAGATTCAGATGTCATCAGAGCCGATGCGGCGCATTACCATGAGAGATACGACTGGGATGAAGCACGTGGCCGTGATAGAGATGCACAAAGAGCAAGGGTGATTACCTTTGCTGATGCCAATGCGCAGTCCAACTCGTCAAGGGTCTCCATTGATGGGAAAACTATTACCATCAATCAAGCAGGCACTTATACTCTGACGGGTTCTGGCAATGGTTATAGCATCGGAATTGCAGACAATGTAACTGATGCAGTAACCTTCAATCTTAAAACGCTTGATTTAAGGGACTCTAATATTTCTGCCCGCAAAGATTTGACGCTCAATATCCTCTCGGACAGTTCTCTGGCTTCTTCAACAGCAAACACGATTGAAGCAGGAGGGGCTCTCTATATTTCAGGTAAAAATAAAGCAGCCTTGGTACTGAAAAGTACAGTAGGGCATGCCATCAAGGCAGATAACCTAAAAGTTAAAAAAGTCAACCTTGATTTAACATCTGCTAAAGACGGCATTCATGCTACTAAAAAGGTTACTATTGATGGCTCTGCCATCACGATTAAATCTGATGATGACGGTATTAAAGTTAAAGATGAGAGCGATGTCAATTCAGCAGATCTAAAAATTGAAGATTCAACCCTAACAATTAACGCCCAACATAAAGGACTGGCAGCTTACGATGAGGTAACAGTAGATGGCGCATCAACCATAACTATCACCTCTGGTCATGAAGGGATTGAAGGCCGCTTTGTGAATCTGAAGAAGGGGAACATCACAATCAATGCAGGCGATGATGGGATCAACGCTTCTGAGTGGACGGACAAGGATGATGCTGACTTGTCAAAACTGAAAAACAGTCCTTCCGATATCAAAAACGACTTAGGTATTTTTATTAAGGGGGCTGATATCTCCCTTATTGGCTATGGCGATGGCGTAGATTCTAATGGTAAAATTATTATCACCAAAGGAAGTCTCAAATCACAAAACATTACCAATTACAATTCGGCACTGGATCATGATGGCGATGCCTTGATTTCTGGCGGTACAGCTTGGGCAATCGGACATATGGGATTTTTCCAAGGCTTCTCTAATGGCACACAGCAGGCCTATGTTTCAGCTATTGTTTCCGGACTTGCAGGCGATACTATCACCATAACTGATTCTAAGGGAAGAGTTGTTGCCCAGACAACATCTGAAGTGGATTTTGACCATGTTGTCTTTTCAAGCAAAGATATTCGTAAAGGTAAAACCTATACAGTAACCACCTCTGATGGACATACGACAACTGTAACGGGAACGAAAGACTATATCCAACACAGTAAAGGAAATGTGCCGGACGGAACACCACCGCTTTTACCTAATGGTAAAAAGCCTGCCTTCCCAGGTAATGGAGTGCCACCAGAAAAAAATCCAGCCAATTCTAATGAGGATTCTAAAAATGATGCTAAGGATGGTGATAATGATGACAAGCATCACGCTAAGTTAACTGAAACTGATGCCAAGTCTATTGCGCTGTCAGATGCTGGTCTTACGGAATCTGATGTGAAATCTCTCAAGGTTGAAGGTGATTCGGATGATGATATTCCTGTTTATGAAATCGAATTTAAGCGAGGGGATACAGAATACGATTATACCATCAATGCCCTTGATGGTACAATTACGGAAAAAGATATTTCATAATACTTTTTACGACATTTCGTTTTCAAAATCGATGCTATTTTGAAAATGAAAGAGTAAGGTGACTAGGGAACTCGCTCTAGCGATTATCGCAGTTTATCAGTGGCTTTTAATCACTAATAAACTGGCTAGGTTAGAAAGTATCAAAATTGAAAGTTTTGAAACATAACGAGTATTAGCTATAAAGAAAGGACCCGCTCCAATCGGAGTAGGTCCTTTTGTCTGGACTGATAAGACTTAATCAGACTTTGCTGGGATTGCCACCGCCATCAAAGTGATAAGAAACCCCATCAATGGTCAATTCAGTATTCTTTGCTTGAACACCCTTTTCGTCGAAGTAGCGCTTGGTACCATCAATGGTTTGCCAACCAGTTAACATATGGCCATCTTTGTTGAAGTAGTACCAATTACCTTGAATTTCCTTATATTGATTGCTAGCTGGCGTACCATCCTCATCGAAGTAGTAGGCATTATTTTCGATAGTATAGAAGCCGTTTTTAGATTGGACGCCATTTTCATCAAAGTGACGCTTTAGTCCGTCAATGGTTTGCCAACCAGTCAGGGCTTGACCGCTTTCCTTGTCAAAGTAGTAGAAGTCATAACCATCAGCCTTATATTGCCCTTTTAGAGTGTCTCCTACATGGTCATAGAAGCCGAAATAGTAGAGCTTACCATTGATTTTACGGAAACCATTGTCTACTCTGCGATAATTATCGCCGAAATAATATTTATTGTTTCGAACAATATACCATCCTTTAACAGCTTTACCATCAGGTCCGAAGTAGTAGGATCCGTTTAGAGTGGACTTATCGTCGTTTTGGTACATTTGACCGGTTTCGTAGTCATCGTCATCGAAGAAATATAGATTACCATCGATAGTCTTAAAGCCAGTTGCGTTGCTACCATCTTCATTGCGATAGTAGGTTTTACCACTTCGAGTGTAGAAGCCTGTTGGGAGGCTGTAGGCCTTGCCATCTAGGGTGAAAGGATTACCATTTTCATCGAAACGAAGCTGGGTTCCTTCAATAGTGTAAATACCATTTTTGGCCTGGACGCCTGTCTGGTCATCAAAGAAGCGCAGAGTACCATCAATGGTTTGCCAGAATTTCAGCGGCTGACCATTATCCTTATCAAGGTAGTACCAGTTGCCATTAAATTCACCATAAGTACCTTTGACTTGACTGCCATCTGGTCTGAATAAATAAGTATCGCCATGGAACTTAGCTAAACCGTTTAGGATTTCACCAGTATCTTCTGAAGCGCAATACCAGGTGGAACCATTATCAAGACTAAAGAATTGATTTTCTACTAAGCGACCATCGTTTTGAAAATAATAAGGTTTTCCTTCAATGGTTTGGAAGCCTGTAAGGTTATGACCCTGACCGTCACCGTAGTATCTTTCCCTATCCCAACGATGCCAGCCTGCAGTTGTTGGTGGCTCTAGTGGAATACCATCAATAGATGTTGCTCGGCCATTTTGATTGAAGGTATAGGTCTTACCATCAATTGTTTTTGTTGTATTCTTCACTGCGGCATTAAAAGGATCAGCAAAGTAGAGAATTTCACCATTACGGTTGAGTAAGCCACTATAAGCTTTTCCGTCTTGGTCAAAGTAGAATGGACCAGGGTGAGATTTCACTCGCATGAAAGCGTAATAATCGTTAATGCTACCTTCAAGTATGATATCTCGGCCAAGTTTATTTTCCGAAGTCACAAAGAAGCAGACAGTAGCATCAGAACTGTAGTGGATTTCTCCACTCTCAAATTTTTCTCCTGAGGCAGTTGTAATATTATCATCTTTATCAACGACGGCAACAATCTTACCCTCACCATTAATACGGTACTCCTTATCTCCCACCTTTTGCAGCCCTGTAAAGACAACCCCGTCATCTGCAAAGTAGTAGTAGGCACCATTAAATTTTGTAATTCCTTTTTGATTGGTTATCTTATAATCAGAAGTCCTCACATACAAAAACTTTTTTCCACTTTCGTCTGCTTTAAGGTAAAGTGGAACAGTAAAACTTACTCCAATATCAGGTGAATCATTGGGGACTACTCGACCCTCATTATCAAAAGTATAAACGCTCTCGCCAATCTTTTTGACAGTATTTCGATACTGTTGATAGTTATCAGGGTCAAAATAGTAGCGTTCATTATTTAAACTTAGCCAGCCACCAACCTTTTGACCATCCCCATCAAGATAATAATAGTAATAGTGATTAACTTCAAAATGCGGACTGTTATAAGGGTCAATCAATGTTGGCGAAATATAATGATAGGTTACAAATTGATTAGCGACAGCATCGCCTTGGTCGTTGAAATAGTAGGCCTTACCGTTGACCTCGTGGAAACCACGATATGAAGTTCCCTTAGGTAGGTTGGGGTTGACTTGAAGCCTTTCTGTAGCGGGTTGTTCAGTATTTGTTGGCTGGGCTTGGGGCTGAGTTTGGTCCGCAGGTGTAGCTTGCTTGTCAGAGTTAGCCGTTCCATTGTTAGTTTCTGCGACTGGAATGGCTTGGTCCATTGGGACAGAGTCAGCCAAATCGCTAGCCTTTACTGTGGTGTCAGAACTAGTATCAGATTGGTTTGTCGATTCCTCTGTTTGGTTATCCAGTTTGTCAACTGAAGCAGTAGTGTCGATAGTAGCAACAGGTTTGTTAGCACTTGGCTGGACTTGACTAGTTGAATCGGCTTGCGCTACTGGGCTAGTTTCATCAGCGCTAACTTTGACAGCTCCTAGGCTGGTCAGAGCAAGAACCGTCATGCCGATAGCGACCCAGTGTTTTTTTACCTTGTGCATTTTGACACGGTGTTTCGCTTCCATATAGGACCTCCCCTTCTTGGATGCCAGCAAATAATCTCGTCAGGTTTCTAATGCAAGAGGGTTCAAGAGACAAAATTATTTGCAAATTAAAGTTTTCTAAATTTATTATAGCACCCCAAGAAAGGGCTTACAATATTTTTTAGAAAATTTTTAAGGAGCTTAAAGAGGATTCTCGAAAAATGAACAGACCAGCTAAAATAGAGGATTAAGAGCTAACAAAAGCATAAATCATCGGAAAATCACTTGAATCTCAGACGGCAGCAGTAGTGTATAAAAATAAATTGTCAGAAAATGATTTTTAGACTTGAAATTGTCAGAAAACTTTGCTAAACTAGCTTCATCAAAATAAAACGATGATAGAAAGGCACCAAATCAGCTATTTTAGAGAGTCCCGTGGCTGAAAAAGGGACAAGGGTTTGGTCACACATTCTTGAGTGCAGGTGCGAAGAGTTCAGTAGTGCCTGACGGCTGGTCCCGTTACCGACCGGAAGTCAATGACTTCGTGAGGAAAGGTGGGCGACTGCCTTTCGAAATAAGGTGGGACCGCGTTTTAACGCCCTTGCAAGTTTTTTTGCGAGGGCTTTTTTCTATGCCTCTTAGCGAATGCGAAACAGAGCTTAGAGACATTGATGCAGTTTGAGCAAAGCGAAAACTACGTTCCGCTAAATCCCGAAAGGCAAAGTCGAATTTAGAGCTATTGACGCAGTTAGTGTGGTAGCGAGAACTAGGGTCCTTAAAATTCTTAACGATTACCAAGAGAGCGGGATAAAGATCGTGATTTCGGAGAAATCGATTTTGTCGTCCCGCCTCCGCACAGTTGACTTGGTTTTCTCCAACAGTCTCCCAGACTGTTGGACCTATCACTTGCCTAGCAAGGAATACGGACTTCCAATCAACCACTGCGTCAAACTGCTAGATGTTTGAAAAGTAAGGAGGTTAGGAGCTTTTGTCCCAGCTTCAGCAAAGCGATACTAGTTTTCCAACCCCCTATTCCAAATTTAGAGGAGGTTCTTATGATGAGAGGTCTAAGAGAGATTGAGCCCTATGTAGCGGGGAGGCAACCCCAGGGCAAGCAGTTGATTAAACTCAATACCAATGAAAATGCCTACGGCCCCAGCCCTAGGGTGGCTGAGGCATTAGCTGATTTTAACAGTCAGGACTTGCGTAAATACTCTACCCTAGACCAAGAAGGCCTCTGTCAGGCCCTAGGCAAGGAATTGGAGATAGACCCCGACTGGATTATCATCGGGAATGGCTCAGATGATATCCTCTCTCTGGCTTTCCAAGCCTTCTTCAACAACGATTTGCCAGTTCTTTTTCCTGACTTGACCTATGGCTTTTACAAGGTCTGGGCTGATCTCTACCATATCAACTACCACGAAATCCCTCTCAATGAGAATTTCCAGATTGATATGACAGATTATTTGGTCGACAATGGCGGTATTGTCCTAGCTAATCCCAATGCTCCGACGGGCATTTACAAGTCTCTGGAGGAGCTGGAAACCATCCTTAAGGCTAATCCAGAAGTAGTTGTCATTGTTGACGAAGCCTATATTAATTTCGGTGGCCAGACGGCCCTGCCCCTCTTGAAAAACTATCCTAATCTCTTTATTACCCGAACCTTCTCTAAGGATGCTGCCCTAGCCGGTCTCCGGGTCGGCTACGGTATTGGCGACCCTGAGCTGATGGCCGTTATCAAGGCCGTTAAAAATTCGGTCAATCCCTACAATGTCAACAGCCTGTCGGAAAGATTAGCGACGGCAGCTGTTCAGGATTGGGCCTATTATGAAGATACCTGTCAAAAGATTATGGCAACCAGGGACTGGTTTAGCGAGGAATTACAGGCTCTGGGCTTTGAGGTCCTGCCTAGCTCGGCCAATTTCATCTTGACCAAGCCGGTAGTACCGACGGAAGGGCTCTTTAACTATCTAGAAAGTAAGAAAATCTATGTCCGCTATTTTCCAAAGGTAGAGAGAATCAAGGACTATCTGCGAATTTCCATCGGTAGCCAAGAGGAGATGGAGAAGGTCGTCATGGTAATTCAGGAGGTGCTTGGATGAAGAAAACAACACTCCCAGTTGGGATGCACGATAAATTATTTAAACGGGCGACGACCATCTATCGCCTGGAGCGAGATATTAGCGATTTGCTGATTGAGCAGGGCTTTAATCGGATTGAGACGCCGACTCTGGAGCATTTCGAGGTCTTTGGTGACCAGCTCAAGCCAAATCATTATCACCTCTTCGATAAGTCGGGGGACTTGCTTAGCTTGCGACCTGACATTACCAGTCAAATCGGTCGGGTTATCGCTTCGACCAAGGTGGAGACTCCCATTAAATTTTCTTATTCGGGCAAGGTCTTTAAGTCCAATGAAGAGTTGCGGGGGCTCCTCAATGAGCACACCCAGGCTGGGGTAGAAATTGTTGGTTTCCCGGCCGATAAGGCTCTCAAGGAAGCTGTCCTGACCGCTAGATCGGCCCTAGATGTGGCTGGGGTCAAGGTCTACCAGTTTGAATTTTCTCACGCAGCCATTCTGCAGACCATCTTTGAGGCTCTCAAGCTGGATGCTAGCAGTCTCGAAAATCTGCGATCTGCTATTTTAGAAAGGAACATTACAGGTCTCAATAGCTTTACCCAGGCCCACCCTAGTGAATTTGATGAGTTTCTGCGGGAGCTGCCCTTCCTCTTTGGTGAGAGCCATCAGGTTCTGGCCCAGGCTTGTCAGTTGGTCAAGAATAAGGTAATTCTGGCGGCTATTTCTGATTTGGAGGCCATGCTGCAGGATATTCATCGCTTCCTGCCCCAGACCACGGTGGATTTAGCCCAGATTCCTAGCATGCCCTATTATACAGGTATGATGTTCAAGGTTTTCGGTCCCCACGTTCCCGATGCCTTTGTTTCCGGTGGCCGTTATGACAAACTTTTTGAGCGTTTCGGTGCCAAGGAATTGACGGCCGTCGGTTGGGCTGTTGATTTGGATAGTGTTTATCAGGCCGTACATGATAGTCTGGAAGGAGGTGATCTGGCATGAGTGAGCGTTTAACCATTGCCCTGACCAAGGGGCGGATTGAGAAGTCAACCCTGGATTTACTGGAAAAGGCAGGCTTTGATATGTCTTTCATGGCCGATAAGGGTCGGAATTTGATTTTTGAGAGCCCCGATAAGCAATTTCGTTTTCTCCTGGTCAAGGCACCAGATGTGACGACCTATGTTCGCCATGGGGTGGCGGATTTGGGCGTGGTCGGCAAGGATGTCTTAATTGAGCATCCCAATGGCTATCTGGAAATGCTGGACTTGAATTTTGGTCTTTGTAAATTTGCGGTAGCCTCCATTCCTAGCTTTGACCCTAACGACCACAAGCGTAAGCGGATCGCTACCAAATACCCTAGCGTAACGACTGATTTTTACAATAAAAAGGGCGAGGATGTTGAGATTATTTCTATCCAAGGGAGTGTGGAAATCGCCCCTGTTGTCGGTCTGGCCGATGCTATTGTCGATATTGTCGAGACCGGCTCGACTCTTAAGGCCAATGGTCTCCAAGTTTTTGAAGACATCTGTCGGATTTCGGCCCGCTTGATTGTCAATCCAGCTTCCCTCAAGAATAAGTCGCAAGTCCTGCCCTTTATCAAGAAGATTCAAGCCCAAGTTGGCCAAGAGGAGGTGCCTTTCCAATGAAACGATTAAGTGGAACTAATGAAGAAATTTCTCGGATTTTAGCTGCCGAGCAGTTGGAGCTCAGTCGCCAAAATCTGGATGTGGAAGAAGCTGTCCGCCAAATTATCCAGGCAGTCAAGGAGGGCGGTGACCAGGCCCTGCGAGACTACTCGGAGAAGTTTGATAAGGTTAAGCTGACAAATCTGGAAGTCGGTCAAGATTTGATTGACCAGGCCTTCGATGAAGTGGATCCGACAGCCCTGACGGCTCTGGAAAATGCCAAGGCCAATATCGAATCCTACCACCGTCAACAGGTGGAGCAGGGCTTTGAGGACCAGCCTAGTCAGGGTGTTATCCGCGGTCAGCTTATTCGGCCTATTGGGCGGGTTGGGGTCTATGTACCTGGTGGGACAGCTGCCTACCCATCCTCCGTTTTGATGAATATTATTCCAGCCAAGATTGCGGGGGTTAAGGAAATCATCATGATTACGCCTCCTCAAGAGCACTTTGTGCCAGCTATTCTGGTTGCGGCTAAGTTGGCCGGTGTGGATAAGATTTATCAGGTCGGTGGAGCCCAAGGGATTGCGGCTCTGGCTTACGGGACGGAAACCATTCCTAAAGTGGACAAGATTACGGGACCAGGTAATATCTACGTAGCGACTGCCAAGAAGCAGGTCTACGGCTTGGTTGGTATTGATATGATTGCCGGTCCGTCAGAAATCGGGGTCATCGCAGATGATTCGGCTAATCCTAAATACGTGGCAGCCGACCTCCTCTCTCAGGCAGAGCACGATGTGCGGGCTAGAGCTATTCTGGTGACCGATTCGGCCGAACTGGCTCAAGCCGTTGAGCAAGAGATTGAGCAACAACTGACCAGCCTGCCTCGTGAGGAAATCGCCCGAGCTTCGGTTCAAAACAACGGTCGGATTATCATTGCCCGGGATGCCGATGGCATGTTTGACCTCATGAATCAGGTGGCTCCTGAGCACTTGGAAATTGCTATGGACCAGGCCTATGACTACCTAGACCGGGTTCAAAATGCTGGCTCTGTCTTTCTGGGCCATTTTACCAGTGAGCCTATCGGCGACTATTATGCTGGTGCCAACCACGTCCTGCCAACAACAGCCACCAGTCGTTTTTCTTCGGCTCTTGGAGTTCATGACTTTATCAAACGGATTCAATATACCCAGTACAGCCAGGCAGCAGTTAACTTGGCTGAGAAAGATATTACGACCCTGGCCTATGCCGAAGGTTTGCAGGCCCATGCTAAAGCAATAGAGGTGAGAAATGACAAAAACTAAGGGACTTCTGGTCATGGATGTGGATAGCACCCTGATTCTCGAAGAGGGCATTGACATTCTGGGGGAAAAAGCCGGTGTTGGTGCCAAAGTCGCTGACATTACCGAGCGAGCTATGCGGGGGGAGCTAGATTTTGAAGCCGCCCTGCGAGAACGAGTTGGCCTGCTTAAGGGCCTACCAGAAAGCATTTTTGATGACGTCTTGGCTGAGATTCATTTCACCCCAGGAGCGAAAGAACTGGTTGACGAGCTCCATACCCGAGGTATTAAGGTCGGTCTAGTTTCTGGTGGTTTTCACGAAACGGTTGATGTCCTAGCTGATCGCTTGGGAATTGATTATGTCCAGGCCAATCGCTTGGAAGTAGTTAACGGCCAATTGACAGGTCGCGTGTTGGGATTCATTGTCACTAAGTCCGTCAAATTGCAGAAGTTGCAGGACTGGGCGGTAGAGAATGATTTAGCTATGAGTCAAACCATTGCCATGGGGGACGGGGCTAATGACCTGCCTATGATAGGAGCAGCCGGCATCGGTATCGCCTTCTGTGCAAAACCTCTGGTCCGCCAAAAAGCCCCCTATCAAATCAACGAGAAAAATCTTTACAAGGTAATTGAGATATTGGAGGGTGTTCAAGGAGAGCAAACATGAAAATTGCAGTCATTCAGGCGAGTACACAAGCTGATAAAAACAAGGTGCTGACAGAAATAGTGAAAAAGGTTGCATCTCCTCTTGGCCACGAAATAGTGAATTTTGGTGTTTTTGAAGATGAAGCAAATTATTCATACACTGAAATTGCCCTGCTTATTTCAATTTTACTATCCAGTAAATCAGTTGATTTTATTATTACAGGCTGTTCATCTGGTCAAGGTATGGCACTAGCTTGCAATACTTTGCCTGGGGTACTTTACGGTTTTGTTCAAAATCCTCAGGATGCCTTTCTTTTCGGGCGTATTAATGATGGCAATGCTATTTCATTTCTTCTTGGGCTAGGTTATGGCTGGTTGGGTAAACTTAATTTAGAATATAGTTTAGAAAAATTGTTTGCGGGTGAATTTGGAATCGGTTATCCTGCATAAGATGCTGACCGCAAGGTTAGAGAAACGGATCAGGTAAAAGCATTTAACAAACTCGTAAAAAGAAATATAAGCTGGTTGTTAAAACAACTGGAAAGACCAATTGTTGAAAAGCTAATAGCTAAAACGGATGTCCTTGATTATATTATGAATATGGACAGGATGAGCAATTAGAAGCAGTCTTGATTAATTTGAGGGAAAAGGAGACCGCATGAGACAAGCAAGTATTGAACGTAAAACAGCAGAAACAGATATAAAATTGAGCCTCAACTTGGATGCCCAAGAGCCAGTTGATATTAAGACGGGTGTGGGCTTCTTTGACCATATGTTGACCCTTTTTGCTCGTCACAGCCGAATTTCTCTGGTGGTGGAAGCTAATGGGGACACCTGGGTGGACAGCCACCACACGGTCGAAGATGTCGGTATTGTTCTGGGGCAGGCCATTAAGCAGGCCCTGGGTGACAAGGCAGGTATCAACCGCTACGGGACCAGTTTTGTGCCCATGGATGAGACTCTGGGCATGGCCAGCCTTGATTTGTCAGGCCGGTCCTATCTGGTTTTTGAAGCTAGCTTTGACAATCCCAAGCTGGGCAAATTCGACACCGAGTTGGTGGAAGAATTCTTCCAAGCCCTGGCCTTTAATGTTCAGATGAATCTCCATCTGACCATTCTCCATGGCAAAAACAACCACCATAAGGCGGAGAGTCTTTTTAAGGCAACAGGGCGGGCCCTACGAGAAGCCATTACCCTCAACCCTGAAATTCACGGGGTCAATTCGACCAAAGGAATGCTCTGATATGAAGATGGTTGTCATTGATTACGATGCTGGCAATACTACCAATGTCCTGAGGGCTTTGGCTAAATTGGGAATCCAGGCACAATTGTCAGCCGACCCTCAGGTTCTGGCTGAGGCTGACGGCTTGATTCTGCCGGGTGTGGGTGCTTTTGCTAGCGCCATGGCCGAGCTGCAAAAGCGAGGGCTGGTTCAGGTTATTCAGACTGCAGTGGCAGCCGGCAAACCTCTGCTGGGGATCTGTCTGGGCATGCAAATTCTTCTGGAGCAAGGTCTGGAACATGGTCAGACTCCAGGTCTGGGTCTAATTCCAGGCACCTGTCGGCCCATTCCCAGCCAGCCCTCTTTTCCTGTTCCCCATATGGGTTGGAATGATTTAGAGGTCAAAAAGGCTAGCTCGCTAACAGCAGGTCTTGATGGACAGGCTGTCTACTTTGTTCATTCCTACTACACTGATGTTCCAGAAGGCTATATTGATGTCACAGCAGACTATGGCCTAGAAATTCCTGCCATGATTCATAGAGATTTGGTCTTTGGGGCCCAATTTCACCCAGAGAAATCCGGTCAGGTTGGCTTGGGTATCTTACAAGCATTTTCGGAGGTTGTTTATGCAAATTCTACCCGCCATTGATATAAAGAATGGTCAAGCCGTCCGCCTTTTTAAAGGGGATTTTGCCCAGCAGACGGTGGTCAATCCCGATGTTCTTGGCCAGGCTCGACTTTTCAAGGAAGCTGGCATCCGCTTTATCCATGTGGTAGATTTGGATGGTGCCTTGGAGGGCAAGGCCAGCAATCGTGACCTGATCGCCCAGATAAAAGAGACTACTGGTCTGGGTGTCGAGGTCGGGGGTGGCATTCGCACTCTGGAACAGATTGAGGATTATTTGGAAGTAGGCATTGACCGTGTGATTATCGGGTCCATGGCAGTTAAGAGTCCCGATTTCGTCCAAGCTGCTTTGGAAAAATTTGGAGCAGACCGCATTGTCGTTGGGATTGATGCCAAGTCAGGCTTGGTGGCCACCGAAGGTTGGTTGGAAACCAGCCAGGTCAACTATCTGGACCTAGCTCTGGCCATGGAAAAAATCGGCGTTAGACTCTTTGTTTATACCGATGTTGATCGGGATGGTACTCTAGCTGGTCCCAATCTCCAGCACTATCAAGCCCTGATGACCAAGTTGACATCAGCCCAAGTTATTGCCTCTGGTGGCATTGCCCAGCTCTCGGATTTGGAGGAGCTGGCCAAGATTGGTCTGCCAGCTGCCATCGTTGGTAAGGCCTACTACAGTGGCAATATTAGCCTAGCCGAGCTCAAAGCTTTCGGAGGTTAGCTATGCTGAAAAAAAGAATTATTCCCTGTCTGGATGTCAAGGACGGGCGTGTGGTCAAAGGGGTCAATTTTGTCAATCTGACCGATGTCGGTGATCCCGTGGACTCAGCCCAGGCCTATTATCAGGCTGGCTGTGATGAGCTGGTCTTTCTGGACATTACGGCCACTCATGAAAAACGCGATACGACCGTGGAAATGGTCAAGCGGGTGGCAGATCAGGTCTTTATCCCCTTTACGGTCGGTGGTGGCATTCGCTCAGTTGAGGACATGAACCGCATGCTCAAGGCGGGTGCCGACAAGGTGGCGGTCAATTCCTCTGCTCTAGCTAATCCCCAGCTGATTAAGGCCTGTTCCCAGAAATTCGGCAGTCAGTGCGTGGTCCTAGCTGTTGATGCCAAGAAGCAGGAAGACGGCAACTGGCATGTCTACGTGGCTGGGGGTCGCAAGGATACTGGCCGTGACTTGTTGGATTGGGTTCAGGAGGCCGTGCAACTAGGAGCAGGCGAAATCCTTCTGACCTCTATGGATAAGGATGGTACCAAGTCGGGCTTTGATTTGTCCATGCTGAATGCTGTAGCTAACCTAGTCAATGTTCCCATTATTGCCTCAGGTGGTGCTGGGTCTGTAGCTGATATGGTTCAGGTTTTTGAGGAAACCCCTGCAACGGGAGCCTTGGCTGCCTCCATCTTCCACTATGGGGAAATTTCTATTGCGGAGACCAAGGAAGTCATGGCTCAAGCTGGATTGGAGGTCAGACTATGACAGAAATCAAGCTGGATTTTGCCAAGCAAGGCGGGCTCATTCCCGTCATTGTGACCGATTACCAAACAGGGCAAGTTCTCATGTTGGCTTATATGAACCAGGAGAGCTATGACCTGACCCTGAAAACCAAAGAAATGCACTATTGGAGTCGCTCCCGTCAGGAAATCTGGCACAAGGGCGAGACCAGTGGTCATTTCCAAAAGGTCAAGTCTATCAAGACCGACTGTGATTGCGATACGCTCCTAGTAGCCGTTGAGCAAATCGGTGCCGCCTGTCATACCGGTGCCTATTCTTGCTTTTTTAATGATATTTTATAAAGTCACAAATTCCATTAATGGTGTCCAGCAGAAATTCTTAGGCCCATGCTTAGCATTTTTATCAACTTTGGTAGGGTCTACTTATTAGGACAGCTATATTTCATAAGGAGGAAGCTATGTTAGAAACACTTTACCAAGAAGCTCAGGACCGCAAGGCCAATCCCAAGGAAGGCTCCTATACCAATTATCTCTTTGACAAGGGGCTGGACAAGATTCTCAAGAAGGTTGGAGAAGAAGCAACCGAAGTTGTCATCGCCGCCAAGAATGGAAATAAGGAAGAAATCGCCAACGAAACAGCTGACCTCCTCTATCACCTAGCTGTCACCCTAGTCGAAACAGGTCTGTCCTTGGCGGATGTCGAAGTAGTCCTTCAAGCCCGCCAGGGAAGACAATCCCGCATTCATGACCGCCCAGAAATTACGGACTACTAAGGTTGGAGAAGTAGCTTTAAGATTCTAGCCTGAGCTAATGAGAGACTTCACCAAAAATAATTAAGATTTCTGAAAGCTATAAGGTTTACCATAAAAATAAAATCGGATTGAGCAGCTGAGCTGAAAAAGCTTTGCGTCATGTCAAGTCTAAATTTGAGAAGAAATCTTATGTTAGTCATCAATCAATTACTCAGTGCTTTCTTGCAACTAGGTCTAGTTATCCTGCTTTCCTTAGTTTGGTATTTCATTCGCCAGCACAAAATTCAGGGCTATTTTTCTTGGCTGGGACTAAAATCAAGCAAGTCCCTGCCCTGGAAACCCATGCTAGGGATTTTTCTAGCCTATTTTCTACTAGCTTTTCTACCCTACCTTTGGTTCTACCAAACTGGAAGCCTCCAGCTTTCTGATTTTCGAGCGCAGGTCTTTCATCAGTTGGGATGGTCCTGGCAAACGGTACTGGTCATCCTTGTCTGGTCAGTCTTTCAGACTTCCCTTAGCGAAGAAATCTTCTTTCGAGGCTTTCTCGGTAAAAGACTGATGGCCAGGCTCGGCTTTGTCAAGGGCAATAGTCTTCAAGCCTTGCTCTTCGGTAGCCTTCATACCTTGGCATTGGCCAAGTACAATCTTTTAGCAGCCTTTCTGGTCTTTCTTTTGACAGCTGGTATGGCCTACGCTTTGGGCTGGTTGATGGCTAAGAAGGCAGATGGGAGTATTATCTATGGTTGGCTCATTCATGCTCTGACTAATTTTTTCTCAAGTTTTCTGCTTCTAAGTCTTCTTTTTTAGAAGGAGCTTAAGCTTGAAGACCGATTTTGGGCTAGAATTAGGGAGCTCCATAAATCCTTAGACCCTAAGAGCTAGAAATAAGAGCAAAGACCCTCTAGGATGTACAATGTCATTAAGCTAAGTGTTCCCCTACCATCAATTTATATGGTAGGGGTCTTTTTTGATTTGTTTCACTTTTGTAGAGGGGTCAGTTTTTTGACGATAAAAAATAAGCTGAGACTTTCAATCTCAGCTTATTTGTATTCTATCTGCTTTCTTCCAGACCTACTTGGAGCTGGATGAGGAGGAATCAGAGCTACCGTGGATTTCTTCATAGGACTTGGCCTGATAGAGATCCTCTGTTGATTGGTCTCCTTTTTTGTGGTAGAGACTGGTTGACTTATCACCCTTGTTCTTACTGATTTTTTCCATCTGCTTCAGGGCGCCGTTGTAATTGTACTGGCTGGAATCTGTCTTGCTTAGGCCTGGAATGGTAGCAAACCTGAGTAGGTCTCCTGTTTGAATGGCATCACTATTAGACAGTTGAGCAGCTGCCGCATCCTTGAGCTTATCAAGGTCAGCCTTGGTTTGGGCATTTGGTGCTGTAATTTCTTGACCAGTTTGGGTGTAATAAACCTTGCCACCATAGCTAGTATAGGTTGGACTAATGAAGTAACCAGAAGTCCGCAGGGGCACTAGATTATCATTTTGTGGTGACAGTAGGTCTTGTCCCATTTGTAGGTAACCCTTGGTATCAATTCCGAGGAGGTGCAGCAGGGTTGGTAGGGAGTCAATTTCACCCCCATAGGTATCGCTGATAAAGCCATCGGTATAGCCCGGAATATTGATGATATAAGGGACTTTCTGCATCATGGCATTGTCGTAATCAGACCAGGTCTCGGCATCTTTGCCCAGAAGCGGAGCCAAACTCGTGTTGCGGTCATTAGAGATACCGTAGTGGTCACCGTAAAGGACGATGATAGACTTGTCGTAGAGGCCGGTAGCCTTAAGATAATCAAAGAAGGATTTGAGGGCCGAATCCAGGTAGTTGGCAGTTGCGAAATAGCCGTTAACCGTATCGTCCTTGGTATCAGCTAGAGGGAAACCAAGTTCCTTCTTGTCGCCATTGAGACTGGTGTAGGGGTAGTGGTTGGAAACTGTGATGAACTTAGCGTAGAAAGGTTGCTGCATTTGTTCTAGATACTTGATAGAGTCTTTGAATAGGTACTTATCATTGAGCCCATACTGGAAGGAGTTGGAATCATCTTGCTTTTCGAAGTAGGTAGAGTCGAAGAAGTAGTTGTAACCCCATTGTTTATAGGTATTATTGCGGTTCCAGAAACTTCCGGTATTACCGTGAAAGACGGCACTGGTGTAGCCACCCTTTTGGGCGAGGATGGAAGGTGTCGCATAGGCGGTATTATCACCACCGTAGTTAACCATGTAGGAACCGTTATTAAGACCATAGAGGGAGTTTTCCATCATGGTCTCGGCGTCCGAGGTCTTCCCATTTTTTACTTGGTTAAAGAAATTAGAGAAGGCGATAGAGGACTTGGAGTGATAGAGGGAATTTAGGAAAGGCGTAACTTCGTATTCCTTGTCATCTGATTTTAGCTTGTAATCGAGGAGGAATTGTTGGAAACTCTCAAGGTGAATGACGATGACATTACGGCCTTTAGCGATACCAAAGTATTTGCTGTTAGGGGCGGCGTAATTCTTTTTGACATAGGCATCAACCTTCTTGAGGTCACCAGCAGTTGCCGCGCTTCTTTCTCGGTGGGCCTGATAGGTTTGATTAGCGCTATAGGTCATAAAGGCTGGAAGTCCAATCCCTCTGACCACGTAATAGTTGGCAAATCCCCGAGTCAATAATTGGGGACGAATCGTTTCAGCCGCGAAGAGATTGGCCGAAAAGAGAAGGACTGACAGAGCAGTGACGGCAAAGCTAGCCCGTTTATTGAAGGGGCGCTTATCCGATTTCATCTTCTTGAAGAAGAGCAGAGGGATAAAGACCAGTAAATCAATCAGGAAGAAGAGGTCGGTAAGCTCAACCAAGTTACCTGCCGTATCTCCTAAACCAGCTGCCGACTTAGAACTAGCCATCAGCGTGTTTACGGTGATAAAATCAGTAAATTCCCTAAAATAAATAGCATTGCTGATAATCAGGATATTCAGAATCAAATAGATGAGAATTTCTAGGGGATAAAAAATCTTGCTCTTCTTGAAATAAAGCGGTAGCCCCAAAAGCAGGAGCCCTAGCGGTAGGGGATTGAAAATGGCAACAATTGTCTGAGAAGTGTTTTCTAAGTCTAAATTGAAATCAATATTGTAAGCCCAGAGGGACTTAATCCAATAAAAGAAGAGAAGGACTAACACAAAACCTAAACGTGTGTTGATTATTTTGCCCATTTTCTTTAAAGGGCTTAAATACTTTTTCATTCCATATCCTCGTTAATTTTAATTTCAGAAAAAATCTAATTTACATTATACCACAAAATAAAAGTTGAATAGGAAACGAGGTAGAAAGTTTCCTTACTTTTTGGTACAATGTTTAGTATGAATAAGCTTATTGTGGATGCCTTGGTTGAAAAGAAAATCAATCGTGGAATTCAACTCCTTCAGGGACAGGATTTTAATGATTTTTCGATGTCAGACCAAGTGCTTGGTCTCTATAATGCCAAGCAAAAATTTCTGGGGACAGCCTACCTTTCCAAGCAAAATAAGGGAATCGGTTGGCTAGTCTCACGAAAGAGCGTCCAATTAGATAAGCCTTTCTTTATCGATCTTTTTGAAAAAGCCAGAGTCAAGCGCCAAACCTATGAAAATGATGACCTGACTACAGCCTATCGTCTCTTTAATCAGGATGGCGATGGCTTAGGAGGGCTGACCATTGACCGTTACGGTGATTATGCTCTCTTTTCATGGTACAATGCCTACATCTATAGTTTGAAAGATAGCATCGTGGCAGCCTTCCGCCTAGTTTATCCAGAGCTTGGCGGTGGCTATGAGAAAATCCGTTTTAAGGGTCTGGACTACCAGTCTGCCCACCTCTATGGTCAGGAAGCACCTGAGACCTTTACGATTTTAGAAAATGGGGTCAGCTACAGCGTTTTTCTCAACGATGGCTTAATGACAGGGATTTTTCTGGATCAGCATGAGGTCAGAGCCAGTCTTATCGATGGCTTAGCCATGGGGAAAACAGTTCTCAACACCTTTTCCTACACGGCGGCTTTTTCCCTAGCAGCTGCCATGGGAGGAGCTTTTGAGACGACTTCGGTCGATTTAGCTAAGCGCTCTCGGGAGCTGTCTCAGGCTCATTTTCTTGCCAATGGCTTAAGTATGGACCAACACAAGTTGATTGTTATGGATGTTTTTGATTACTATAAGTATGCTAAGCGCAAGGGGCTGACCTACGACCTGATCATCATTGATCCACCTAGCTTTGCCCGCAATAAGAAGCAGACCTTTTCAGTCGCCAAAGATTACCATAAGTTAGTTTCACAAGCTCTGGAAATTATCAATCCTGGAGGTCATATCATCGCTTCGACCAATGCCTCCAATCTATCAGTTGGTCAGTTCAAAAAGCAATTGGAAAAAGGCTTTGCTGGCTACAAGCACCATTATCTGAATTTAAAGCAGTTGCCTGCTGATTTCGCAGTCAATCAAGCTGATCAAAGCAGTAATTATTTGAAAGTATATACAATAAAGGTAGAGTAGTAATAATATGAAAATAGTAGTTCCCGTAATGCCCCGTTCCCTTGACGAGGTCAATCAGCTTGATGTAGCTAAATACGACCATGCCGATATCATTGAATGGCGGGCAGACTTTTTGCCTAAGGATGACATTATCAATGTAGCACCAGCCATCTTTGAAAAATTTCCAGGTCGAGAAATCATCTTTACCCTGCGAACCCAATCGGAAGGTGGTCAGATTTCTTTGTCTGATGAGGAATATGTCAGCTTGATTAAGGAGGTTTCCTCCCTCTATCACCCTGACTATATTGATTTTGAGTACTATTCTCATCAGGATATTTTTTCACAAATGTTGGACTTCCCAAATCTGATTTTGTCCTATCATAATTTTGAGGAAACCCCAGATAACCTCATGGGTATCCTGTCTGAGTTGACAACTCTGACTCCTCGGGTAGTTAAGGTGGCTGTTATGCCTCAGTCTGAACAAGATGTCTTGGACCTAATGAATTTCACCAGAGGTTTTAAGGTTCTCAATCCTGAACAGGATTATGTGACCATGGCTATGGGCAAACTAGGTCAGGTTTCTCGTCTAGCCAGCGATTTGATGGGCTCGTCTTGGACCTTTGCCAGTGTCGATGAAGGAAGTGCACCAGGCCAAATCGGTTTGGCAGATATGTTTAAAGTAAGGGAGATTCTTGATGCAGATTGATGGACACACACGCATGGCCGCAGTTGTTGCTCGACCAATTAGACATTCGATTTCACCTTTTATTCATAACTATGCCTTTGATGCTAGTGGTATCAACGGCGTTTATGTCGCTTGGGACATTCCTGAAGAGGACTTGCAAGAGTCTGTCCAAAATGTTCGTCGTTACGATATGTTTGGGATTAACCTATCTATGCCTTACAAGCAGGTGGTAATCCCTTTTTTGGATGAATTGAACCAGGCTGCCCAACTGATTGGAGCAGTCAATACGGTTGTCAATCGTCAAGGACAGTTGATTGGCTACAATACCGATGGCTATGGCTTTTTTAAGGCATTGGAAAAAGATGACGGTTTCACGGTCAAAGATAAGATCATGACAATTCTCGGCGGCGGTGGGGCAGCCACCTCGCTTATTGTTCAGGCGGCCCTCAATGGTGCCAAGAAGATTAATATCTTTAACCAGACCCAATTTTTGGAAGAAACCAAGGCCAAGGCTGAAAAATATGCTGCAGCAACCGGTGTTGAGCTAGAGGTCTTCCCTGTTGAAGACCAAGCTCTGATTCAAGAAAAAATCTTGGAAAGTGATTTACTGGTCAATGCGACCAGCGTTGGTATGGATGGTCAGTCCATGGTCATTGCTAACAATACAGTTTTGCCAGCAGGTTTAAGAGTGGCTGATGTCATTTACCAACCCTTTGAAACACCTTTCCTCAGCTATGCAAGAAGCAAGGGACTCAAGGCTAGTAACGGGCTTGGCATGCTGCTCTATCAAGCAGCTAAAGCCTTTGAACTTTGGACCGACCAATCTATGCCAACCGATCAGATTTGGCAAGAGCTGGAAAAACGTTACGACGTCTAAGCGATAAGCTTTGGTATGCCAGCTATTATTGATAAGATATTATTGGTATCGAAATCGCTTGAACTAGTTTTTCTAGTCTTTGCAGGCCCAGAAAGGCTAGAGATTTCTAAAAAGTTTGATAGATCCCTGATAAGTTTTTGCCAAATGGAACAAAAGGAGGCAGTATGAAATTACGTGTCGATTTGAGTTACAATCCCTACGACTTAGTCATTGAAAAGGGATGTCTGAGCAAGGTCGGAGACTGGGCAGCTGGTCTTTGGAAACCGCAGAAAGTCACCCTTATCACTGATAACCATGTTGCCAGCCTCTATGCTGAAAAAGTCAAGCTGAGACTGGAAGCCGCAGGGTTTGAGGTTCACGTTTTTGATTTTCTTGAAGGTGAAGCCAGCAAGACTCTAATCACAGCCAACAAGGCCTTTGAATTTATGATTAAGGTCGGTATGACTCGCAGTGACGGCGTTATCGGCCTTGGCGGCGGTGTTGTCGGAGATTTGGCTGGTTTTGTTGCCTCTACCTATATGCGGGGGATCCATTTTCTACAAATTCCGACAAGTCTGACAGCCCAAGTTGACTCCTCCATTGGAGGAAAGACAGGGGTCAACACTCCTTGGGCTAAAAATATTGTCGGTACTTTCGCCCAACCTGACGGTGTTCTGATTGACCCAGATACTCTAGAAACCCTGGGAAGTCGTGAATTGGTTGAAGGCATGGGTGAGGTCATTAAGTATGGCCTGATTTCAGACCTGGATCTCTGGCAGGAATTGCAGTCTATGTCTGGCACAAGAACAGCTATTCTTGAGCATGCTGAATCCATTATCTACCATTCTTGCAATGTCAAACGTAAGATTGTCGTGGAAGATGAATTTGAAGGTGGCATCCGCATGCACCTTAACTTCGGCCACACCATCGGCCATGCCATTGAGCAAACGGCTGGCTACGGCAAGGTCATGCACGGCGAGGCAGTCGCTATCGGTATGGTTCAGATTGCCAAAGTAGCAGAAAGAAAAGGCCTTATGCCTGCAGGCCTTTCCCAAGAAATTGCTGATATCTGTGCTAAATTTAGCCTGCCAACTGATTTTGAGCCTTGGGATGTCGAGAAGCTCCACGCAGCTCTCAGTCATGATAAGAAGGCTCGAGGCAAGGATATTAAAATTGTTCTGGTGCCTGAACTTGGCCAAGCGACTATCAAGCAAATTCCTTTGACAGAAATGAAAGACTATTTGGTGAAATAGATGAGATATTTAACAGCTGGTGAGTCACATGGTCCTCGTCTGACCGCCATTATTGAAGGGGTACCTGCGGGTCTCCCCCTGACAGCTGAAGACATCAATGGTGATTTAAAACGGCGCCAGGGTGGCTATGGCCGCGGTGGACGCATGAAGATTGAAAGTGACCAAGTTGTCTTTACGTCCGGTGTCCGCCACGGTAAGACAACAGGTGCTCCCATCACCATGGATGTGGTCAATCGGGACCACCAGAAGTGGCTAGATATCATGTCCGCCGAAGATATTGAAGACCGGCTCAAGACCAAGCGGAAAATCACCCATCCCCGACCAGGTCATGCTGACTTGGTCGGGGGCATAAAGTATCGTTTTGAAGATTTGCGGAATTCCCTAGAGCGGTCCTCTGCCCGGGAAACCACTATGCGTGTGGCTATCGGCGCTGTAGCCAAGCGAATTTTGGCCGAGTTGGATATTGAAATTGCCAACCATGTGGTTGTTTTTGGTGGCAAGGAAATTGATGTACCTGACGGCCTAAGTGTTGCTCAAATCAAGAATTTGGCTGCCAAGTCAGAAGTTTCTATTGTCAACCAAGAGCGGGAGCAAGAAATCAAGGACTATATTGACCAGATTAAAAAAGACGGCGACACCATCGGTGGCGTCATCGAGACTGTGGTTGGGGGCGTTCCTGCTGGCCTAGGCTCTTACGTTCAGTGGGACAGAAAGCTGGATGGCAAACTGTCACAAGCAGTCGTGTCTATTAATGCCTTTAAGGGTGTTGAATTTGGTCTGGGTTTCAAGGACGGCTATCTCAAGGGGAGTCAGGTCATGGATGAAATTCTCTGGAACCCGAAAGACGGCTATACCCGTAAGAGCAACAATCTAGGCGGTTTTGAAGGCGGTATGACCAACGGCCAACCCCTAGTCATCCGCGGAGTTATGAAACCTATTCCAACTCTCTATAAGCCTCTCATGTCTGTCGATATTGAAACCCATGAACCTTATAAGGCAACCGTTGAACGGTCTGATCCGACGGCCCTGCCAGCCGCAGGTGTGGTTATGGAAGCCGTGGTTGCGACCGTTATTGCCAATGAAATTCTTGAAACTTTCACTTCTGACAATCTCCAAGAATTAAAAGAAGCCCTGTCCCATCATCGGGACTTCGTTAAGAATTTCTAACTGAGAAAATGAGTTCGGGGCAAAAGGCAAGAGTTGCTGACTTCCCAAACTTGCAAAATTAAAGTGAGAATTGGTTGGCAGTTGCTAATTGATTGCTTCCACTTTTATTAGAAGCTTAGGAGCACTTATGGAAACGAAAACCATCTATATTGCAGGTCTTGGACTGATTGGTGGTTCCTTGGCCTTGGGCATCAAGCGAGACCATCCAGACTATGAAGTCTTGGGTTACAATCGCTCAGATAAGTCCCGCAATATCGCCCTGGAAAGGGGACTTGTTGATGAAGCAACAGCTAATTTTGCTGAATTTGCTCCCAGAGCAGATGTCATCATTTTAGCGGTTCCCATCAAGCAAACCATTGCCTTTATCAGAGCCTTGGCCGACATGCCGCTAAAAGATAATGTTATTATTACTGATGCTGGTTCAACCAAGGCAGAAATTGTGGCAGCGGCTGAAACCTATTTAGACCCCAGCCAGGTTCAATTTGTTGGTTCCCATCCCATGGCGGGTTCCCATAAATCTGGAGCCATTGCAGCGGATGTTAACCTTTTTGAAAATGCCTATTACATTTTCACCCCCACCAGTCTGACCAGAGAAACAACTATTCCTCAGATGAAGGAAATCTTGACCGGCCTCCACGCTCGCTTTGTTCAAATTGATGCAGCGGAGCACGACCGAGTGACTGGACAGGTTTCCCACTTTCCGCACATTCTGGCAGCCAGCTTGATGGAACAGGCTGGGGCCTATGCCAAAGATCACGAACTGACCAATCGTTTTGCGGCTGGCGGTTTCCGAGACATGACTCGAATTGCTGAAAGTGAGCCGGGCATGTGGACCTCCATCCTTTTGAGTAATAAGCAAGCGGTCTTGGATCGTATTGCTGATTTTCAGGGACACTTGGATAGTGTTGCTGACCTGATTGAGGCCGATGATGCTGATGGTATTTGGCATTTCTTTAATCAGGCTCGCTTGACCAGAAAGACTATGGAAATCCATAAAAAGGGTGGTATCGATAGTGGCTTTGACCTCTATGTCACCATTCCCGACCAAGAGGACAGTATCCTTAAAGTTCTGGAAATTCTGCGGGGTATCTCCGTCATGAATATCCGTATTAATGAAGAAAACCGTGAAGACATCAATGGGATTCTCCAAATTACCTTAAAAAATCAAAAAGACCAAGCTAGAGCAATGGACCTGCTTGCTAAAGATCCAAACTACAATGTGACCCTCTAAAAGATACAAAACCGTTAAGCGACTCAATTAAAAGGAGAGAAAAATGACAACTAACATTTATGATTTAGCCAATGAATTGGAACGTGGCATTCGTGCCTTGCCAGAATACCAAACTCTGGTTGAGCAAAAGGCTAAGGTTGATGCCAATCAAGAAGCAAAGCAACTCTTTACTGAATTTACCAGCTTCCAAGAAGGCGTTTATAAGGCCATGCAAACTGGACAAATGCCAAGTCAAGACGACCAAAAGAAAATGCAGGAAATGGGCCAAAAAATTGAAGCCAACCCTATCCTCAAATCCTATCTAGAAGCCCAACAAGCCCTATCTGTTTATCTCAGTGATATTGAAAAAATCGTCTTCGGTCCTTTGGCAGAGCTGAATAAATAAAAAAAAATCCTGTGGACTTTTTTATCCTAAGCCTGGAAACGAAAAACTAGGCAAGGTTTTAGTTAATACTTTTTAAAGTTCAAAACCTGCTATCTTTTGCTCCAGCATGGATACAATTCGCTAAAAAAGCTGAGTACTTTAGTTGGATGACAGAATGATAAAGTGATACTTTCGCCAAAGTGGCATTCTTAGCAACAACGGCAATTGTTGCTAAGAACGGAAATTTTCGAGAGAGATTTAGTCCGGTGGACTAAATCTGCCTGAGCCTGAAAATTCAAAAGCGAAGGGGCTCAAAATTTATCACGTGACAAAGACATCAGCTACTAAAGTAGCGATGTCTAACGCCAATCTCTATAGCGATTAGCTAGTCCCCTGATTAACTCAGTTAGGCCAGTAAAACCGACTAGCCTAACCTCATGTCGCAATGAAACTCCGAGAGGAGTTTGCTTGCGTCCGCACTTTTAAACGACATTTCATTTTCAAAATCGATCTTATTTTGAAAATGAAATTAGTAAGGTAGCTAGGTAAGTCGCCATAGCGATTACTGTAGTTTATCAGTGACTTTTAAGCACTGATAAACTTGCTACGTTAGAAAGTATCAAAAATGAAAGTTTTGATGTAAAATGAGCATAATCACCTCCTACCTGCTTCAAACTAAAAAAGAGACAATAATAGCCATCCTGCTTGGGATGGCTATTATCATATCTATTTCAAATAAAAGGCCTGATTCTTCAATCCGATTTCCTGAACCTGCGCAAATTTCTTAAGTTTCTTCAAGTCTTGAGGGTGACTGACTAGGGTGATGACGCTCCCTTCCTTGCCCATGCGGCCAGTCCGGCCAGCTCGATGGGTATAAGCTTCCTTGTCTCTAGGGACCTCATAGTTAATGACAGTTTCCAGATTATCAATATCAATCCCTCTGGCAACTAGATCAGTCGCCAGCAGGAGAGCCAGCTCATAGTTCTTAAATTTATCCAAGATGACCTTACGGAATTTGACATCGACATCGCTGGCCAGGGAAACAGCAGAAGCCCCATTAAATTGCAAGCGTTCTTCAGCAGCTCCCAAATCGGAAAGGCTATTAAAGAAGACTAGGCCACGGAAGTCGGGAATGTTGGCCAGCTTGCGTAAAATCTCTAACCTGTCACGCTTATCCACCTGCAGGTAGTAGTGACTGATATTGTCCAATTCTTGGTCACTCAGGTCCAGCTCCAGCGTGTCTTCAGCCAACTGTTTCCGATCAATTTTATTGGTGACACTCATGTAAATGAGCTGGTGATCTCTTGGGACATGGTGACAAATCTTGCTGACGAACTGGTACTGGGAATCACCAAGCAACTCATCAAATTCATCCAGAACGATGGTGTCCACAGCCATCATCTTAACCTTTTTAAGCTTGACCAGCTCAAAGACACGACCGGGAGTGCCAATTAAAATTTGCGGTCCCTTTTTCAGCCGTTCAATCTGTCGCTTTTGACTGGAACCTGACAGGAGGACTTGGGCGGTGAAGCCCAGGGGCTCTGCCCACTCCTTAGTCACCTCAAAAATTTGGCCTGCTAATTCTGTATTGGGAGCCAAGATTAAAATTTGTTGGGCCTTTTTACTGGTCAGTTTGCTGAGCAGGGGCAGGAGGTAGGCTAGGGTTTTCCCGGTGCCAGTAGGACTGACACCTAGGACGTTCTTGCCAGCCTTGATGGGCTCAAAGGCCCGCTCCTGGATTGGGGTTAACTCCTGAATGTCGTCTTCTTTTAAGTGTTCCCTTAGGGCTTGCGGTAATTGGATAGTCATGCTTGTTTGCTTCCTTTTCAGTTCAAAGTCGCCTTTAATTATACCATCTTTTAGGGTATAATAGGGGATGATTTTATAGGAGATAGTATTGGAGTTCTTATGCAGAAAAAAACAATTATCATTGGTGTGACAGGTGGTTCAGGTGGTGGTAAAACCAGCGTTTCTCGGGAAATTCTCAATCATTTTCCCCATTCCAAGATTGCTATGATTGAGCACGATTCTTATTACAAGGATCAGTCCCATCTGACCTTTGAAGAACGGGTGTCAACTAACTATGACCATCCTCTGGCCTTTGATACCGACCTGATGATTGAGCACATCAAGGAACTGCAGGCAGGACGTCCTGTTGATATCCCTATCTATGACTATACCCAGCATACCAGAAGTAACGAGACCTATCGTCAGGAACCCCAGGATGTCTTTATTGTTGAAGGGATTCTGGTGCTGGAAGATGAACGTCTGCGGGATCTCATGGATATCAAACTCTTTGTTGATACCGACGATGATATTCGGATTATTCGCCGGATTAAACGTGATATGGAGGAAAGAGGGCGCAGTCTTGATAGCATCATCGAGCAATACACCAGCGTAGTCAAACCCATGTACCACCAATTCATCGAACCAACCAAACGCTATGCGGATATCGTCATCCCAGAAGGAGTCTCCAATACCGTAGCCATCGACCTGATCAATACTAAAATCGCTTCGATTTTGGGAGAGAAGTAGAAACATCAGAAAAAGGAACAGTGTCCCTGTTCCTTTTTCTGATGTTTGGCTCTGTTTCAAACAAAAAAATTTACCTCTTTAAATTATGCGATTTTTCAGAAAATTTCTAAAAAAAACTTGACAAGGATTTTCAAATAGGTTAGGATAATAAATAAGAAACATCGAAGGGAAAAAAGTCAAATGAAGACACGTTCTATGACAGTCTTGTTGTTGAGGTGTGAGGGCTAGTGCAAAAGCATTAGTCCTGTTTGGCTTACCAAGCGGGATTGACAAACATCCTGCTTGGCGGGATGTTTTTTTATTAAGATGCAAAAGCAAGTCTTACTAAGCAGGCTTTACTTTCTGACTTGCAAATGCTTCATAAAATTTGTTATCAACTATTATCCAAAAGAAAGAGGTCATTATGCGTAAGGTAGAATTTCTTGATACCAGTCTTCGTGATGGGGAACAAACCCCTGGTGTTAATTTTTCGATTAAAGACAAGGTCGCCATTGCCAAGCAATTAGAGAAGTGGGGAATTTCAGCGATTGAAGCAGGTTTCCCTGCCGCTAGTCCCGATTCCTTTGAGGCGGTCAAGCAGATTGCGGCAGCCATGACAAAGACGGCTGTAACGGGTCTGGCACGTTCGGTCAAATCTGACATTGATGCTTGCTATGAGGCTCTCAAGGATGCCAAATATCCCCAATGTCACGTCTTTATTGCGACCAGTCCAATCCATCGGGAATTTAAGCTGAAAAAGTCCAAGGAAGAAATTTTGGAAGTCATCAAGGAACATGTAACCTATGCCCGTCAGTTCTTTGATGTGGTTGAGTTCTCACCAGAGGATGCGACTCGGACAGAGCTGGACTACCTTCTGCAGGTTGTCCAGACAGCCGTTGATGCGGGTGCAACCTATATCAACATCCCTGATACGGTTGGTTTCACGACCCCAACAGAATTTGGGCATATTTTCGAATACCTGATTGAAAATGTCAAATCTGATCGTGATATTATTTTCAGCCCCCATTGTCATGATGACTTAGGAATGGCGACTGCTAATACTCTAGCTGCCATTAAAAATGGTGCTGGTCGGGTTGAAGGGACAATCAATGGTATCGGCGAGCGGGCTGGTAATGTTGCCTTGGAAGAAGTGGCTGTTGCCCTCAAAATTCGGGAAGACTATTTCAATGCTACTAGTGATATCATCCTCAATGAAACGGTCAACACCTCAGCTATGGTCTCACGTTTCTCAGGCATTCCTGTGCCTAAGAATAAGGCTGTTGTCGGTGGCAATGCCTTTTCTCATGAATCCGGTATCCACCAGGATGGTGTTCTCAAGAATCCGTTGACCTACGAAATCATCACCCCAGAATTGGTTGGAGTGAAACAAAGTTCTCTGCCTCTTGGCAAATTGTCTGGTCGTCATGCCTTTATCGAAAAACTCAAAGAGTTAAATTTGGATTTTGCTGAAGCCGAAATCAAGGAACTCTTCGCCAAGTTCAAGAAATTGGCGGATAAGAAGCATGATATCAGAGATGCCGATATCATTGCCCTAGTTGATGGGACTGATATCGAGAATCCAGAAGGCTTCCACTTTGCCGACCTTAAGCTGACCTCCAACGAAGACGAGACAGTTACTGCCGTCGTTACCATGACCAATAAGGATGCCGAAGCCGTGGATGTGGTGGCCAACGGTAAGGGTTCTGTTGAAGCGGCTTTCAATGCCATTGATAAATTCTTCAATCAAACCGTTCGCCTGCTCAGCTACAGTATTGATGCCATCACCGATGGGATTGATGCCCAAGCCCGAGTAGCGGTATCCGTTGAAAATGTTGATACAGGCACCATTTTCAATGCTACCGGTGTCGATTTCGATGTTATGAAGGCTAGCTCCATTGCCTATGTTAATGCCAATGTCTTTGTCCAAAAGGAAAACGATGGCCAAATTGGTCGTCGCCTGTCAGAAAAAGACTACTAGGCAGAAATCAGCCAACGGTTCGCTAAACTAGAAAAAGGAAAATTCAATGACTAAAAAAATCGTGACCCTAGCAGGGGACGGCATTGGCCCAGAAATCATGGCAGCAGGTCTAAAAGTGCTAGAGGCTCTTACTAAGAAGATTGACTTCGCCTACCAATTGGATGCCCAGCCCTTTGGCGGAGCGGGGATTGACCAGTCTGGTCATCCGCTGCCAGAGGCAACCTTGTCCGCTGCTCGCTCAGCTGATGCCATCCTCCTAGCGGCTATCGGTAGCCCCCAGTATGACACCGCCCCAGTCCGACCAGAGCAAGGCCTCCTGGCCCTGCGGAAGGAGCTCAAGCTCTTTGCCAATATTCGGCCAGTTAAGATTTTCGAGGCTCTCAAGCACCTGTCTCCCCTTAAACCGGAGCGGATTGCTGGTGTTGATTTTGTTGTCGTGCGGGAATTAACCGGTGGTATCTATTTTGGTCAACATGACCTGCAAGAGGACACTGCCCGAGACATCAATGATTATTCGGCTGAGGAGATTGAGCGAATTGTTCGCAAGGCCTTTACCATTGCCCAAGGGCGTGGTAAGAAGGTGACCAGCATTGATAAACAAAATGTTCTGGCAACTTCCAAGCTTTGGCGTAAAGTTGCGGACCAGGTTGCCCAGGATTTTCCTGATGTGACGCTGGAACACCAGCTGGTCGATAGTGCGGCCATGCTGATGATTGCCGACCCTGCTCATTTCGATGTTGTCGTGACCGAAAACCTCTTTGGTGACATCCTGTCTGACGAATCCTCTGTCTTACCAGGGACTCTAGGTGTTATGCCTTCAGCCAGTCATTCCCAAGATGGCCCTAGCCTCTATGAACCCATCCATGGCTCGGCCCCAGATATTGCTGGCCAAGGCATTGCCAACCCAATCAGCATGATTCTCTCAGTTGCTATGATGTTGCGGGATTCCTTTGGTCAGGAAGCAGGAGCAGCTATGATTGAGCAGGCTGTTGATGCCACCCTCAAGCAGGGTGTTTTGACCCGCGATTTGGGTGGTCAAGCGACAACGGCTCAAATGACAGCAGCGATTATTGCTAATTTGTAGGATGAAAATCTTTCTTAGCCTCTTGATTTTCTGGAATATCTTGACCTTCTGCCTCTACGGCCTTGATAAAAGACGGGCCATTAGAGGTAGGTGGCGGATTCCTGAAAAGACACTTTTAAGCCTCAGCTTGACAGGTGCTGGCCTAGCAGCCTATCTAGCTGGAAGAATTTTTCACCACAAGACAAAGAAGTGGTATTTTAAACTGGCTTGGTGCCTTGGCATTTTAATAGAAGTCAGTTTAATTTATTGTTTATGGAGATTTAAAAATGAGTGGACAATCAATTTTTGATAAGGTTTGGGACCGCCATGTTATTACTGGCAAGGAAGGCGAGCCTCAACTCATGTATGTGGACCAGCATTATATCCACGAAGTGACTAGCCCTCAGGCCTTTGATGGTTTGAGAGAAGCTGGGCGTCAGGTTAGACGGCCTGATTTGACCTTTGGGACCTTTGACCATAATGTGCCAACCGTCAATATCTATGACATCCGTGATGTCATTTCTAAGGCCCAGATGGATGCCCTAGCTCGCAATCTTAAGGAATTCAAGATTCCTCATGCTGCCCATGGTTCTGCCAGCCAGGGAATCGTCCACATGGTTGGACCAGAAACAGGTCGCACCCAGCCGGGCAAATTTATCGTCTGTGGCGACAGTCATACGGCGACCCATGGGGCTTTTGGTGCCATCGGATTTGGGATTGGGACGACCGAAGTTGAACATGTTTTCGCCACCCAATCCATCTGGCAGGTCAAACCCAAGAAACTCTTGGTCAAATTTGTCGGCCAGCCTCAAAAGGGGGTCTATGCCAAGGACTATGTCCTGGCCCTGATTGCCCAGTATGGCGTATCTGTCGGTGTTGGTCATGTGGTTGAATACACAGGCAAGGCCGTCCATGCCCTCTCCATGGAAGAGCGTATGACCATCTGCAATATGTCCATCGAGTTCGGCTCCAAAATGGGTATTATGAATCCCGACCAGACTACCTTTGATTACATTCAAGGGAGAGACCAGGCTCCTAAGGGAGAAAAATTTGACCAGGCAGTCGCCGATTGGAAGACCCTAGTTTCAGACCCGGATGCCCACTACGATAAGGTTATCGAAGTTGACGTTTCTCAATTAGCCCCAATGGTCACTTGGGGGACCAATCCCTCTATGGGTGTGGCTTTTGACCAACCTTTCCCAGAAATCCGTGATATGAATGACGAGCGAGCCTACAAATATATGGATACCAAGCCTGGGGAGAAGGTTGAAGATTTGGAAATCGGTTATGTCTTCCTGGGCTCCTGTACCAATGCCAGACTGAGCGATCTCAAGCTGGCGGCCAAGTTTGTCGAGGGCAAACACATTGCCCCTAATTTAACTGCTATCGTAGTACCGGGTTCCAGACCGGTTAAGACGGCGGCTGAAAAACTAGGTTTGGATAAAATCTTTACCGATGCTGGCTTTGAATGGCGTGACCCTGGATGTTCCATGTGTCTGGGGATGAACCCTGACAAAGTACCAGCGGGTGTTCATTGTGCTTCAACAAGCAACCGTAATTTTGAAGATCGCCAAGGTGTCGGCGCTAGAACCCACCTCTGCAGTCCAGCCATGGCAGCAGCGGCAGCCATTGCCGGCCACTTTGTCGATGTCCGTCAATTACCAGAAGCCCAGTAATATCAAGATACAAAGCCGTTAAGCAAGTCAAAGGATAAAAAAAGTCTAGCAGACTTTTTTTACCCGAGCATGGAAATTAAATGGCGAGGAGGAAAGCTGACGAAGAAGTATTGGACTTCAAACCAGAGTTTCCACCTAAAGGTAGTCGTGGCTGTAAATTGACTAAAGTCAAAACAGCCACCTCTCTTTTTCAAAGACTTGTAGGCGTGTTTGTTATAAGGAGACCTTAAAATGGAAAAATTTACCGTTTATACCGGGACCACCGTGCCTCTGATGAATGACAATATAGACACGGACCAAATCTTGCCCAAGCAATTCCTCAAATTGATTGATAAGAAGGGCTTTGGCAAGTACCTCATGTATGAGTGGCGTTATCTGGATGATAACTACACTGAGAATCCTGATTTTATCTTCAATACCGCCCCCTATCGCAAAGCGACTATTTTGATTACTGGGGATAATTTCGGGGCCGGTTCCTCGCGGGAACACGCAGCTTGGGCCTTGGCCGACTATGGTTTCAAGGTTATCATTGCTGGTTCTTTTGGGGACATTCACTATAATAATGACCTCAACAATGGTATCTTGCCCATTGTCCAACCTCTGGAGGTTCGTCAAAAACTAGCCCAATTAGCTCCAACTGACGAAGTGACTGTTGACTTGTCCAAGCAAAAGATTGTCTCATCAGTTGGCGAGTTTGCTTTTGAAATTGATGGCGATTGGAAACACAAGCTCCTAAATGGTTTGGATGATATTGGCATCACCCTCCAGTATGAGGACTTGATTAGTGACTATGAAAAACATCGTCCTGGTTATTGGCAGAACTAGGCCAACGGGAATTACTTAGTTTTTGAAAATTCTGAAAAAACCTTGAAAATTCCAACTTTTCATGGTAAAATAAGCGGAGCAATTGATTAATAATTTGGAGAAGTAACATGACAACACACATTCAATGGGACGGAAATCTTTCGCAAGAAGGACTTGAGATTGTAAAAAGCGAGGGCGGTTGTATTGTCTGTCCAACCAAGGTTGGCTACATCATTATGACCAGCGACAAGGCTGGCTTGGAACGCAAATTCGCTGCTAAGAACCGTAAGCGCAATAAACCAGGTGTCGTGCTCTGTGGTAGCATGGATGAACTGCGCGCTCTGGCTCAATTAACACCAGAGATTGAAAGCTTCTACCAAAAGCATTGGGACCAAGATATTCTGCTGGGTTGTATCCTCCCTTGGAAGGAAGATGCCTATGCTAAACTCCAAGCCTTTGGTGATGGCCGTGAAGAACTGATGACCGACAGCCGTAAGACCTCTTGCTTTGTTATTAAGTTCGGTGTAGCTGGAGAACAAATTGCTAAGGAAATGTGGGAAAAAGAAGGTAAGATGGTTTACGCTTCATCTGCCAACCCATCAGGTAAAGGAAACCGCGGTAAGGTTGAAGGCATCGGTAGTCAAATCGAAGAAGCTGTTGACTTGGTTATTGAGGCTGACGACTATGTCGCTTCCATTCAACCAGACAAGAACGTTGAGACCCGCTATGAACAGGGCGTTATGGTTTCTATGGTTGATAAGGACGGGAAGCTCATCCCTGAACAAGGTAAGGACAGTCGTTCCATCGACAACTGTCCAGTCGTCATCCGCAAGGGGCTGGACATCGACAAGATTATGATGAACCTTTCAGACACCTTCAACTCTTGGAACTACCGCCAAGGTGAATACTATTAAGATAATGATAGCCACCGTTTGGTGGTTTTTTCTATAGCAGAAAATCAGTTCAACAATTTGTCTGCTTGTCCAAGGATTAACAGAAGGGACAGGCTGTTTAACTAAAAAAGAGATATTTTATGATTTTAAACTACTTAATCCATCAATCCAAAATGCCATCAGGTCTCATGGGTAGGATGATGATGGCTATCTGGAATAAATCCTATTTACCTATGGTCAAGTGGAGTCTGAATTTTGTCAGAACTACTCAAGTTCAGCAGATTTTAGATGTTGGTGTCGGTAATGGAAAATCGACTGCCTACCTCAGTTCGGTCTTTCCTGGAGCAGAGATTCATGGTCTGGACATTTCCCCGACAGCCATCCAGGAGGCTAAAAGGCTAGAAGTTGCTGGTCAGCTAGATTTTACCGTTTCAGCTATTGAGCAGACTGATTTTTCAGCTGAGAGTTTTGATTTGGTCTGTGGCTTTCAAACACATTTTCATTGGGATGACCTGGTTGCAGGTCTGAACGAAATCCATCGCCTCTTGAAAGAGCAGGGCCAGTTACTCTTGGCCTGTGAACAGAGCAAATTGGACTATTTTCTCCCTCAGATGAAAACGACTGAAGACTTTCAATCCTTTATCCAACCTTTAGGGTTTCAACTGCTTGCTTCCCATCAAAAAGGACCTTGGATAGCTTACTCTTGTCAGAAAATATAAGATGAAAATCCACACAAAGCGGCCTTTCTTGGAATAAACATCAAGATCTTAAGACTTACCCATTAAGTCATAAATCCTATTTTTTTGAGGCAATGACACCTGCTTATTAGTTCGCCTCTAGCCCCAATTTTTGCTATAATATCCTTATGACACCTACAGAGAAAAAATCAGCTTATGATATATTACTAGCCCAGTTGAAAGCCCTTTTGGAAGGTGAGACCAATGCCCTGGCTAATCTTGCCAATGCTTCGGCCCTGATTAAGGAAGCCCTGC
This sequence comes from Streptococcus sobrinus DSM 20742 = ATCC 33478, assembly GCF_000686605.1. Classification (GTDB taxonomy): domain Bacteria; phylum Bacillota; class Bacilli; order Lactobacillales; family Streptococcaceae; genus Streptococcus; species Streptococcus sobrinus. Next base: position 42,872 of record NZ_KK365991.1, read on the forward strand.
CCAATTCAGTCTTCGCTGGATTTTATCTTTACGATGGTCAGGAATTGATTTTAGGCCCCTTCCAAGGTAGGGTTTCCTGCGTCCATATTCAGCTTGGCAAGGGCGTCTGCGGGGAATCTGCCCAGAAGAAGCAAACTCTGATTGTGGAAGATGTGACTAAACATACCAACTATATTTCCTGTGATTCGGCAGCCCTGTCGGAAATCGTCCTTCCCATCTATCAGGGTGACCAGCTCCTAGGAGTCTTGGATTTGGATTCGAGCTTAGTTGCTGACTACGACCAGTTGGATCAGGACTATTTGGAGAAATTTGTGGCCATTCTGCTGGAAAAAACGGACTGGAATTTTGCTATGTTTGGAGTTAAGAACTAATGTATCAAGCCCTTTATCGAAAATACCGAAGCCAAACCTTCCAGGAATTGGTTGGCCAAGAAGTGGTCGCAACCACCCTCAAGAAGGCTGTAGCTTCTGGTAAAATCAGCCATGCCTACCTTTTCTCAGGTCCTAGAGGGACTGGGAAAACCAGTGTGGCCAAAATCTTTGCCAAGGCTATGAACTGTCCCAATCAGGTGAAGGGTGAGCCCTGCAACCAGTGTGACATCTGCCAGGATATTACCGAAGGCAGCCTAGAAGATGTCATCGAAATTGATGCGGCCTCCAACAACGGGGTCGATGAAATCCGGGAAATCCGTGACAAATCGACCTACGCCCCCAGTCGGGCCACCTACAAGGTCTATATCATTGACGAAGTTCATATGCTTTCAACTGGGGCCTTTAACGCCCTGCTCAAGACCTTGGAAGAACCGACGGAAAATGTCGTTTTCATTCTGGCAACAACCGAGCTGCACAAGATTCCAGCCACCATCCTCTCTCGGGTTCAACGCTTTGAGTTCAAGGCCATTAAGCAGACAGCCATCCGCCAACACATGGCTCAGATTCTGGACAAGGAAGGCATCGCCTATGAAGATCAGGCTCTCAATCTGATTGCCCGGCAGGCCGAAGGAGGAATGCGGGATGCCTTGTCCATCTTGGACCAGGCCCTCAGTCTTTCGGCTGACAATCAGGTAACGGCAGCTATTGCCGAAGAAATCACCGGTTCGGTCGGTCAGGAAGCCCTAGACAACTATTTGACCAATATCATCCAACATGATAGCCTAGCGGCCCTGACCAATCTCAATACCATCTTTGATAGCGGCAAGGGTATGAGTCGCTTTGCGACCGACCTGCTGGACTATCTGCGGGATATTCTCATGGTGCAGGCAGGTGGGGAAGCTACGCATAATAGTCAGGCCTTTCAGGACAATTTGTCCCTAGAACAGGAGCGACTCTTTACCATGATTGATATCATCACTCAGACCATGCCTGAGCTGAAAAATGGTACCCAACCAAAAATCTATGCTGAGATGATGACTATCCAACTATCTGATACTCAGCAGATATCAAGTCCTGTCCAGACTGGAGCTTCGGAGGAGCTGGAGAAAGAAATTCAGGTCCTCAAGCGAGAAGTGGCCCAGCTCAAGGCCCAGCTGGAAACTGGCAATTTCAGCAATACGGATCCCATCAGTAAGTCCAAAACTCCCACCAATTTCAGATTCAAAGTTGATAAGACTAAGATTTTGACCATCATGGAAGAAACGGTGGCGGACAGCGAAAAGTCTCGCCAATACCTAGATGCCCTCAAGTCTTCTTGGAATGAAATCCTGGACTCTATTGGGCCTCAGGATAGAGCTCTCCTCCTAGGGTCAGAGCCAGTCCTAGCCAACAGTGAAAATGCTATACTAGCTTTTCAGGCTGCCTTCAATGCTGAGCAGGCTATGAAACGAACTGACCTCAATACCATGTTTGGCAATATCATGAGCCAGGCTGCCGGCTTTTCACCGCAAATCATGGCGGTACCCAAGTCCGATTTCGAGGAAATTCGAACAGAGTTTGCCCAAAAAATGCGAAACCAAAAGGATCCTGATAATTCAGCCGATTCTCAGGATGATCAGGTGGAAGCAGAAGGACAAGACAGCCTGATTCCAGATGGTTTTGAATTTCTCTCTGACAAACTGGAAGTAGAAGAAGACTAAAACAAGTGCCTCTCTGGCAGTTTTCACCAAGTGATTAGTCGTCTTTTCACTAAATAGTAATAAATTTTCTTGAGATGAGAAAAAATCCACCATTGCGGTGGATTTTCTGCTATAATTACCTTATATGAATAGATTACAGTTTATCAGCATGGCTCTCTGGTGTGCCTTGGAAAGCTACTTTTTCAGCGATGCCTTGCTTACAGGACATTTTTGGTTAGCAGCTTTTTGGGCCTTCCTTATTATTCGCAATTTGCAGAATGCCTATCTGGCAGACCGTCTGCTCAAGGAATTGCTCAAGTCCCTATCTCATGGCCAAGGGACTAATAGTCCCAAGAAGAGAGACTAATTTCCCCAGAATTAAGGACTTTTTCTTGACCATCATCCAGCCGGACGACTAGCTGGCCGCTGTCAGTAATGTCAGTCGCTAGACCAGTATAAGATAATTGATTTTCCACAAAGGTCACTCGTTTATCCAGAACGAGTGATTTTTCTTTGTAAACTTTTATGAGATCTCGCTCAGGAGTATTTTGGAAAATGTTCCAGATTTCAGCAATCAGCTGATTGCGGCTGATAGGTGCTTGTTTGGTGAAGAGGCTAGTAGCCTTGTCCTGCAAGTCCTCAGGAAATTCAGGCACTAGGAAATTTAGTCCCACGCCGATGATAACATCGGTAATCAGTCCTGTCTCAATGGATGAAATAGCCTCGGTCAGGATGCCAGCAAGCTTTTTTTGCCCCAGATAAATATCATTGACCCACTTAATCTGGCAGTCAATGCCGGCCAGACGAGAGATGGCCTTGATGATACTGGAAGCAACCATGAGGGTATAGGCAGGAACCTGATCATAGGGCAGGTTGGGCTGGAGGTGAAGGGACATATAGATACCGCCTGACTCGGGCGAGAAGAAAGGGCGGGCGAAACGGCCGCGGGCCGCCTTTTGATTAGGAGCCAAATAGAGGGCTGGACTGGAATCCCCCTTTTCGATACCTTCCTTAGCATCCAGTTGGGTGGAAGCAGAAGTCTCATTGAGATAAACCTTTAGGCCTGTGGCTGATGCAATTTCGTCAGGCAGGAGCAGGTCACCAAGAAGCAGCCGGTAGCCTCGGTTCTTGATGGACTCAATAACCAAGCCCTTGCTTTCAAGAGTTTTCATAGATTTCCAAATGGCTGTCCGGGAGACATCCAGCTGCTGAGCCAAATCCTGCCCGCTGACAAAACCGCCAGCTTCCCGCAAAATTTGATAAATTTTTTCATAAGTTTTCATATTTTTCCTCGCTTTTATGCTTTTATTGTAGCATAAATAATGGCTTTGAAAAGGAAAGGCTGGGTTGCTTTGTTCAGGGTGGCAAGAAAGGCATCTTCAACCAGTTAATTTCTTAAAAGCTGGGCTTTCCAGTGTGCTATAATAAAATTATCAGAATTTACTTAGAAAGGCTTAGTATGCCACTGTATCAAGAAACCCAGCAAGAGAAGCGCTTAATCCAAACCCTAATTAGCGGGAAAAGTCAATGGTCCTATCGCCCTGACCTCAAGACCCCTGATGAACTATGGGATAATTTCTTTAACAAGTTAGAGCAGAATAATCTTGCCAGACTAGAGGGGGTCGCCCTGACTCAGCAAGAAAAGGAACAGATCCGCAACCAACTTAATTTTGTTAATTATTATGAAGCAGCCAAGTGGCTGGTGGGTGAAAATGGCATTGCCAAGGTTCGGATTCAAAGAGAAGATGCCCGTCTGGGCACCATCAATCTAGATGTCCTCTTTCGTGACCATGTGGCTGGCGGAAAATCTTCCTACGAGATTGTCAATCAAGTTAAGACCTTTGCGGAAGACGACTTGGACCATAACCGCCGAGGGGATGTCACCTTCCTCATCAATGGCCTGCCCTTGATTCAATTAGAGCTGAAAAGTCAGCACAGCCCCTTCATGGATGCCTTTCATCAACTCAAAAAATATGATAAGGAGGGCAAGTTCCGTGGCATCTTTTCCAGCCTGCAGATGTTTGTCGTGTCAAATATCGAAGATACCCGCTATATCGCAGCAGCCAAGGAGAATAAGCTCAATCCACGCTTTCTAACTAAGTGGGTTGACAGGGAGAACCAGCCCGTCCTTAACCTTTTTGACTTTGCCAAGGCTGTCCTTTCCATTCCACGAGCCCACCAGCTGGTCATGCAGTACTCGGTTTTGGACAATAGCAAGAAGAGTCTGATTTTGCTGCGGCCCTACCAGATTCATGCTATTGAGGCGGTCAAGGAAGCCAGCTATCGCGGAGAATCCGGCTATGTCTGGCATACGACCGGTTCAGGCAAGACCCTGACTTCCTATAAGGTAGCCAGAAACCTCCTGACTATCCCTTCCATTGACAAGACAATCTTTATCGTTGACCGCAGGGATTTGGATGACCAGACGACCTCCAGCTTTCTCTCCTATGCCCAGAATGATACCATTGACATTGATGAGACCAATTCCAGCAAGGAGCTGATTAGAACTCTGGCCGGCAAGGAACGGCGGGTGGTGGTAACCACCATTCAGAAAATTTCTGCCATGATGCGAAAGTTTGAGCAGGGTCATTACCAAGCAAATCAGGATAAGATTCGTCAGCTGCGAGTCGCTTTCGTTGTCGATGAGTGTCACAGGGCAGTAACGCCTCAGGCCAAACGCTCCCTGTCCAAGTTCTTTATCCATTCCCTCTGGTACGGCTTTACCGGTACCCCTATCTTTGGTGAAAATCGCCGAGCAGCCCTAGGTGATCTGGCACAGACTACCGAGGAACTCTACGGCAACTGTCTGCATACTTACACCGTTAAAAATGCTATCCACGATGGAGCCGTGCTGGGCTTTCGGGTAGAATACCAGACCACGGTTGGTGAAGAGCTGGATGAAAAGTCCATCCCTGACTCGGTTTATGAGTCCCAAGAGCACATGCTGGAAGTTCTTCGCTATATCCTTAGCAAGCCCGCCCGTCTCTTTGGCTTTCGCAATGGTATTGGCAAGACCTACAATGCTATCTTGACGGTCTCCTCCATCAAGCAGGCCCAAGCTTACTATGATTTGATTAAGGCAGTCAAAGAAGGCCGAAGCCCTTTGAAAATCTCTGAAAAGACCAAGCAGACTCTGCCAGATTTTCCAAAGATGACCATCACCTACTCACTGACGGAAAATGAAGAAGACTCTTCCCGCAATCAGGACAAGATGAAGGAGACTCTGAGTGATTATAATCAAGAGTTCGGTACCCATTTCGGTCTGGCCGATTTGGCTGGCTTTAATACCGATGTCAATAAACGTCTGGCCAGAAAGGAAGACCGCTATCTCAACCGCAAGGAGCAGTTGGACTTAGTAATCGTTGTCGACCGGCTCCTGACTGGTTTTGATGCTCCCTGCCTTCAGACCCTCTTTATGGACCGCAAGCCCCTCAAGCCCCAGCACCTGATTCAGGCCTTTAGTCGGACCAATCGGATTTTTGACAAGAACAAGAAGTTTGGTCAGATTATCACCTTCCAACAGCCCAAGGCCTTTAAAGAGGCAGTCGATAAGGCTCTCTGGCTCTACTCCAAGGGCGGGGAAAACTATGTTCTGGCCCCTGAGTGGGAGGATGAAAAGGCTAAGTTTGATGATAAGCTGGCGCAATTCCGCAGTCATATTTCCGAGCAGGCTGGTTTGGGCATTGATCCGGACCTAGCCGATACCGCCCAGCTCAAGCAGTTCGCTAAGGCTTACCAGGAGTTTGACAAGGCCTTCGCCTCCATCCAAGTCTATGGTCAGTATGACCAAGACCAGATCTATAGTGAAGCTGGGCTAAGCCAAGATAAGTTAGATAGCTACTTAGGTGTCTATCAAAATGTTCTAGCGGAGTTGAAGCTCAGACGGCAAGAAGATGACGAGGAGACTGATGATGACTTACTGGATATCCTGTATGAGCTGGAGGCCGTCCAGGTTGATGACATCAACTACGACTATATTATCAACCTGATTCAGGCCCTGATTGGTCAAGATGCTAAGGAAGTCAAGTCCTTTTCACCAGATGACTTGACAACTATTGATAGCTATATCGCCGATCTAGCCAAGCGCCGGCCTGAGTTGGCCAAGGTGGTCAGCCAGCTCTGGCAGTCCATTCAGAAAGACCCACAGAGCTACCAAGGTCAGTCGGTGACTGAGCTTTTGGAAGAAATGATTGACCAGGTCATTGAACAAGAGGTCACCCAGCTGGCAAGGAAGTGGTATATCGGTGAGGAGGAACTCTACTATCTGGCCAAGCACTATAACCCTAAGGCGCAAAAGCAAGCGGGCGAAAGCGAACTGATCGCCAGCCAGCGCTATCAGGACTATAAGGCCCAAGTCGCTGAACCCCTCAATCCCCTCAAATACAAGAAGGCCATCAAGGAAGACTATCTTAAGCTCATCCAAGAGGTCATCTATCCCCTGTTAGCTAAGCAATAGGAGCAAAGAAATCGGATTAATTACGAATAAATAATGAAGGCACTCGATAGGGTGTCTTTTACAGACTTAGTTTGACTTTTTCAAAAGGAGGTGCTACAATGTGTTACACAAGGAGAAGCATGATGAGTACAGTAACAGTCAGATTAAACAAAGATGAAGAAGACTTCTTTAAAACCTATGCTCAGATTACAGGAGTCAGTCTTTCAACCCTCTTTAAAAAGTCGCTGGAAAAGGCCATTGAAGATGAGTATGATTTGAAACTCTATCAAGAGGCCTTTCGAGCCTACCAAGAGGATCCAGAGACTCTTTCTCACGCAGATTTTAAAAAGGAATTAGGTTTCTAAATGTATCAGGTTCGCTATTCCAAGAAAGCCCAGAAGCAAATTAAAAAGTTGGATAAGTCTGTTCAGAGATTCCTCTTTTCTTGGATTGACAAGCATATAGACGGAAGTGACAACCCTAGACAGTTTGGGAAAGGCCTAAGCGGCAATCATGCCAGAGAGTGGCGGTATCGTATCGGCGACTATCGCTTGATTTGTGATATTGAGGACGACAAGTTGATCATTCTGGCCTTAGAGTTTGGTCATAGAAGGGACATCTATAAGTAGGTCAGAGACTAAACCTTCCGAGGCAAGGTTTGGCTCATCTCTTGTGAAAGACTCCCAATATCTTGTAAAATTAAATTAATTACGAATAATTCAATAAAGGCACTCGATAGGGTGTCTTTTTAGAACAAAGTTTAGTCAAAACTTGAATACGTGCTACACGTGTGATATGACTAAACTAGTCAGGAAATCATTCAGCTTATGCCCATGACACAAAAAGAAATGGTCAAACTTTTAACTGCCAATGGTTGGACCAAAATCAAGGGTAGAAAAGGATCTCACATCAAATTGGAAAAGAAGGGACAGCATCCAATTATTGTCCCCCACGGTGAGATAAACAAATATACCGAAAGAGCCATCAGAAAACAGGCCGGCCTTCTCTAGCCAGCCTAGCCCGCAAACCAAGGAGGTCTACCATGTTAGTCGCTTATCCTGCTCTCTTTTACTACGATCCCAATGAACCGTCAGCCAACCCTTACTTTGTCACCTTTCCAGATATTGAGCACTCAGCCACTCAAGGAGAATCCCCAGCCCATGCGATTCTCATGGCCAGTGACTATCTAGGAATGGCTCTGGCAGATGAACTGGAGCAGGGCAGAAGTCTGGCTCAGCCTTCAGATATCAATAGCCTGTCCCTAGAAGCCAATAATCCCTTTAAGGATGACGAGGACATGACCCTCAACTATGATCCTGATAAATCCTTTATCTCCCTAGTCAGCGTGGATCTTGCCAACTATCTAGGTAGTCAGGAACCCATCAAGAAAACCCTGACCATCCCCCGCTGGGCCGACAGACTAGGGCGTGAGCTAGGACTCAACTTTTCCCAGACCCTAACCGATGCCATCGCTGATAAAAAGCTAGGCAGCAATAGTTAATCTTAGTAGCAATGATATGAATCAACACGACAAGGCTGTCGTGTTTTTTAGTTGGGGTAAGTGGTGAGAGGACTAGAAGAGGTGTATAATAGAGGATGAGAAAAAAGTTACAATTCTAATTTTGGGAAGGAGATAATTTGACTTACACAAAGCAGCAGATTGCAAATTTTATGGATAGTAAAATCAGGTTTGAAATTGAAGTTGATGATGATTACTCTATAAACTATGAGAAGAAACAATTAACCTTTATTGAACTCGAAAGGATTTCAAAACGAAATTTAAAATTTTGGGAGTCAATCGAGGTTGATAATATTTCGAGTGATTTTACTAGCAATTGGAATAGCTTAAATTCTAGGGTTGAGGAAATAAGAACCCATCTTTCAGAACTTGAAGAACTTAATCATAATGGGATAACTAGTTTTATCTATCAAAAGTATAGTAATACTTATAGCGACAATGGATTAGTTATATATAGAGTACCGATTTCTTCTCCTATCGATACAGATAAATCCTTTAGAAAAATTAAACGATTTATAGAATACTACCTAAAATATTCAGATTCAAATTTAAGAGGAGCTCTAAGAAATTTTATTAGCTTATCGAAGAAACCTCAGCTTTACGGGGAAAAATTTTCAAGTTCACATGATTATAACTATTATCCCGCTTTATATTTAATGAAGCAGGAATTTGGAAAAATAAAAGACGATATTGCTGATTTCGACTCAGAGGTTTTAGTCCCTTTACACCAAAAATTAGATGACATTTCTCAATCGGCAGATGAATCCAGTAATGAAATTACTCAATTTTTTGAAGATGAAAACTCAAAAATTCAATCACAGGTTGAATTACAAGAGCAGTATTTGAATAATTTTACTGAAAACATGGAGAAATGGGAGGAAGAAAAAGAAATAAGTTAAGAGAGCTTGAAGAAACATATAAAAACAAATTACAATTAGAAGAGCCTGAAAAACTTTGGAATTTACGTGCTGAAAATTATCGGAAGAAGGCTAAGTTTTGGACATATTTCCTCGTTGGAGCCTCAATAATGTTGGCATTAATTTTTTCAATGCTAGTATGGTTTCTATATGAATTTCCACTGGATATAAGTAAAAAGATTCCGTTCTTATCACAATCTTTCTTTGTAGTTGCTATTATTTCCTTCTTTATTTACATCATTAGAATACTTGTGAAATTGTCAATGTCAAACAACCATTTGGCTATTGAGTATGAGCAAAAAGCAGCTATGACACGCTTCTTCCAAGCCTTGACTTATGATGGTGAATCAATCAATGAAAATGAACGTCTGATTATCATTAACTCACTATTTAATAAAGTTGATACAGGATTGGTCAAGACAGATGGTGTTGAAATGGAAAATATGTTAGCGATATTAGCGAAGAATTTAAAATAAAATTAACTAATACAGCAGACAACAATCACATAAGCCACTAAGATGATGGTATAATAAATAGTGAAATTTTCAGGAAGGTGGCTCTAATAAGTATGAATCATAAGAGTGTATTGGATATGTCAAATAAAGAAGCTTGGAACTTTTTTCTCAAGCCAACATCATACTCCAATGTTAAATTACCTTCCTATTTTAATGTTGAGAACTTATTAGATAATGCCAAAAAGATACTGGGAAAATCTGAGTTAAAAAGTATTATTTATACAGAAAAGGCTGTAAAAGATTTTTCAAAAAAAGAAAATTTGACGCTTGATGAGTATAAAGAAATAAATAATATAGAGTACCTTAAAGAATCCACGGATGTAAATTTAACAATAGTTACCAACAAAGATGCAAAATACGCTTGGAGGAGTTTACAACTAATTCACCCCATATTGTATGTTGATTTAGTTCGTTTGATAACAAAGGAAGAAAACTGGGATAAACTAAAAAGCAGGTTTCGTGATTTTCAATCGGACGAGAAAATTATCTGTATATCTGTACCTCTTGAGTCAACAGGAAAAAAACAAGATCAAGCTGAACAAATACTAAATTGGTGGAAAAATTTAGAGCAGGCACAAATTGAATTAGCATTAGATTATAATTATTGTTTGCAAACTGATATAACTGATTGTTATCCTTCAATCTACACACATACAATACCTTGGGCTATCCATGACAAAGAATGGGCAAAAGAAAATAGAAGCAAAGGACTTGGAAATACTATAGATTCCAAAATACAACAAATGCAGAATGGTCAAACTAATGGAATTCCTCAAGGAAGTGCCTTGATGGATTTTATCGCAGAGATAGTTCTAGGCTATGCTGATATCCTATTGTCAAAAAAAGCAACAGAATGCGGTATTACAGGTTTCAAAGTTTTACGATATCGGGATGATTATAGAATTTTCACCAATCAGCTTGATGTAGCTGAGAGATTAATGAAGCTTCTTTCTGAGATTTTACTAGAATTAAATTTAAAAATTAATTCAAAGAAGACCTTTTTATGTAAGGATATTATTGTAGATGCTATTAAGCCAGATAAACTTTACTGGACAAGTCAGAATGTTGGCTTTTATAATAAAATTACTAAAATAAATTTTGAGACTGCAAGAGAATCACATATCAGAGAATATAAGCTTTCTATGCAGAAACATTTACTGCAAATAAAGTTACTAGGTGATAAATTTCCAAATTGTGGACAATTGAAAAAAGCTCTGACTGAATTTTTTAAATATAGAATTAGCACGTTAGACTCACAAGTAAATCAACTTTCGGATATTCCTCAACTGATTAGTATAATAGTCTCTATTATGATTAATAATCCAAAGACGATTGAAATATCAGCAACTATCTTAGCAAAATTGTTTGAATATGTAGCTCCAGAAGAAATTTCAGCTTTGATTGATAGGATACTGAAAAAGTATCAATCACTCCCAAATTCAGATTTTGTAGAAATCTGGCTTCAACGTATCTCTTTAACTGTTGATAGGACCAAAGACTACAAAAATAGGATGTGTAAAAAAGTAAGTGACAAAAATTCTGTTAAACTTTGGAATTCAAACTGGCTAAAAAGTGATAAGAGGTTAGATGAGAATTGTTTTATTGATGAAGAAAAAATTGAAAGTTTGACGCTTAATACAGATATTACAGATATTGATAGCTTTATGGATATTTATGGAGAGTGATAATTTTAATGAAATCATTTTTTGAAAATCCTCAGTACCAGTTATTATTAGTGGGTGCTGCTATATCCCTTATTTCAACCCTAATTGGTATGTTTGCACAAACCCTGTTTAATAGTTTTCTGTCGCATAAGGGAAAAGTGAAACTATATATTAAATCCGTCTATAATCGTTCCAATCAGAAACCTTGGGGATTTTTTCAAGGGATTTCTGACATACTATTTCAAGTTCCCTTGTGGTTAGAGATTCATAATACGAAGTCCGTAAAGCAAGTCGTGAGAAATTTGAATTTGACTCTCTACTTGGACCATAAAAAGGTTGGACAAACCATTCAGATAACCTCTACTTCAAATGATGAAGAAAAATTTATTTTTGGTAATGAAGAGTCTTATTCTTTTTTGATTCAGGGTAATGAAATTAAACGTTTCAATCTATACTTTGTCGTTGGAAAAAATGAACTGAATAGTGATTTCGATGAAGTGAGATTATCTTATTTTGATACAAAAGATAGGTATCACGAGTATAAAATTTTTGATATAATCACCCCTTGGGCGATTAGCAATAACAAGATTGATGATGACTGGCGATTAGTGAATAAATAGAAGTGGAGTAGTAATGACAAAGCAAAAAATTCCAAATATAAGGTTTAAAAATTATACTGACGCTTGGGAACAGCGGAAGTTGGGGGAAGTGGTTGATTTCAATGTTCCCAATAACACTTTGTCTCGTGCAAATCTAAATTACGATAGTGGGATAATAAAAAATATTCACTATGGTGATATTTTAGTCAAATTTACTTCTGTTGTAGATGTTAATTCGAGCAAAGTTCCGTGGATAACTGATGCTAATTTCGATGATTACAAAAGACAACTTCTGGAAAATGGAGACATAATAATCGCTGATACTGCGGAAGATGAAACTACCGGAAAAGCTATTGAAATAAGCGGTATTGATAGTAATTACGCAGTCTCGGGACTTCATACAATTGTAGGGCGACCAAAAACTAAATTTGCACCAGGATATCTAGGTTATTATTTGAACTCACCGAGTTATCGGAAGAATATACTTCCGTTAATGCAAGGTATTAAGGTCCTCTCGGTTAGTAAAAATAATATTTCTGGTACGGTTGTTAAGTCCCCAAATTATTTTGACGAACAAACCCAAATCGGCTCCTTCTTCCAAAACTTCGATAATCTCATTGCTCTTCATCAGCGTAAGCTTGAAGAGTTAAAATCTTTCAAATCTACCATGCTTTCTAAAATGTTTCCCAAGCATGGTCAAACAGTCCCTGAAATCCGCTTAGCTGGATTTGATGGCGAGTGGAAAACAGATAAACTGAAAAATAGGATGAACATTAGTGCAGGGGGCGATATAGATAAATCAAGAATTAAAACTATCGACAAGTATCCTGTTGTTGCAAATGCCTTGACCAACAAAGGTATTGTTGGATATTACGACGATTATAAAGTAAAAGCTCCTGCGGTTACTGTCACAGGTAGAGGAGACGTTGGCCATGCTATCGCACGTCATACTAGTTTTACTCCAATTGTTCGATTATTGAGTTTGCAATCAAACGATTTTGATGTTGATTTTTTAGAAAATATGATAAATTCTATCAGGATATATAATGAATCGACGGGAGTTCCTCAGTTAACAGCTCCACAATTAGGAAATTATTATATACAATTTCCTAGTCTTGATGAACAACGTGTTCTGGGTACTTTCTTCTCCAACCTAGACAATTTAACATCATCAATCCAATCTAAAATCGAAGAACTTAAAACTTTGAAGAAGAAACTTTTACAGGACATGTTTGTCTAATATTATTAGAGGAGCTTTATAAAACTATTGGAAAAAAACAAAGATACAAGATTTATTGAATTAAACCATATTGATACAAGGGAAGCAGCTAAAAATGTTGCTAAACTTTTTGAAGAAAATAAAACCTATTTTCTGAATGGAGCTTGGGGTTCAGGAAAGAGTACCTTTCTAAACGAGGTTAAAAGTTATAGTAATATGGACTTTGTAGTATTAGATTTATGGCGATTATCTGATAATAGATCGATTATTGAAGTCGGTTTTTCAAAGATACACCCACAATTATACAGGTCATATAAGGGATTACTTGTTGCCATAGTTGCCATAGCTTTGCTATTTACGACCCAATTTAATTTTGGATTACAAAGTTTTATTAATGAAAGATTTGGAGCATGGGCAAACTTCATAACCCTTTTATTCGGGGTTATTGCATTAGGAGCTGCCATCTATCAATTTTTTAAACCCAAATCTGATATTTTTTATGCTAGTCAATTTGAAAGGCTTGAAATAAAAAATAAGCTCCTAATCATTGACGACTTTGATAGATTAACCGAAGGACAGCAAAAGGAATCGTACAAATTATTTGCATTATTAAATGGAAAACTTCCAATAGTTTTTGTTGGAGATATTGAAAAAGTTTACGATAATGCACCAGACAATTTTCTTTCAAAAGTTATCGATAGAAGGATTGATTTACCATTTGGACTTCACCCGTCAAATATTTGGAATGGATATTTCAAAGAGTTTGAAAGAAAATATGATATTGCTTTAAGTAAGGAATTTAAACAACTTTTTATAATAGAGAGACGGAATTTAAGAGATAGAGTTCATTTTAATGATTATGTTACCAAGGAATTTATTGATAGAATAAATATGGTCGTGTACAGGTAGAACAAATACTCGTAGTAATATACATTTATTTATTTTATCCAGGCGGGTATACAAAACTTTTTAACGACGAAATCGTGTTACTATTACCAGATGAAGAACTTGGAGATGATATAATCCCAAAAATTCTCAAAACAATCCTGAGAACAGAAATACACCAACTCCCAAGAGACTTCTTAACGAATAAGAAAGATTACTATGTTTATGAGTCACCGAGTAATTTGACAAACGAAGAACTAAAAAATATCTTTGATAATGAAAAAGCTCTCAGTCCTTACATTGCAGATTCTGAAATTATTAGTGACTTTTATATTTACCTTCAAGATAAATATGATAACTTTCCTGAAACTACGAAAACAATGCTTCTCAAAATTGCGTTGGGAGAGCCTGCGAAGACCGGTAATGTGAGTTATTCTGTGGATTTTATACTTAGGAGAGTAACCGAAAAGTACATCAGGGAGAATGATGTGGAAGTTGACTTTGAGGAGTTATTATATATTTTTTGGAAAACAAAACTCGAAGAATTTAAAATCAATGATTATAGCATCTTATTATTTATTTTAGTAAATTATTGTTACTACCGCGATAATATTGCTTTTGAGCGCATTAATATAGACTTTCCTGAGCTATCAAGATCAGATTTTAAAACATATCAATTTAAGCTATTTTAAATATTATGGAACTTCTTGGAAAGATCTAGGGGAAAATTCTGGAAAGCTGTTAATATTTTTAATGATGATAATTTTATTAGATATTGGCTTGACCGAGATTTTTTGAAAGAAATCGAATTCAATATTTTTCAATTCAATCCAGACCAGAATAGTGATGGACCGCTTATTTTATCCCATATTAGGAAAAAATAGGTTCATTAGAGAAAAATAATTTCACTGTAAAAATTAATAAATTTGACTCTGATAAATTAAGGTTTATGGACCAGACAAATGAGTAATAAATTGTCATGCCAGTGTTCGTCGCTATCTGACAAGCTTTGTCGAAAAAGACCTCTTAGCCATGTCAGGTTCTACACGAGACAGACAATACAGCTTAAAATAATATAAAAATCCGCTCATAATCCGCTCAAAAATCCGCTCAAATGGGTGAGCGGATTCTCTGGGAAGGGTTGAGATTACTGGATTTCTTGGTCTAGGAGCCTGATGTCCTCGAAGTCGTCAGTCATTCTTAAGTCATCGTCCCCCTGAAAAGGATTGCTTGGGAGAGGGATTAGTCTAATGACACCGTTTGCTTTGACTTGGAGGTCAAATTCTTGTCCTGTCTGGATGCCTAAGTCTTCTGGCAGGACTAGGACGAGGTTATCTCCCACTTGCTGGATTTTAATGCTTTTCATGGACTACCCCCTAGACTTATTTGGTCGCTCGAGATTTTATCTAAGTACATTTTACCATACTGGGGACGGATATCTGGGCTGAATTTTACTACTCTTTTATGAGCTCTGGCTAAACTAGCTTATCAGCTCTGCCATTCCCCTAAAAACAAAGAAGAAGGATAACAAACACTTATGTCAGAAATACAAACGTCGCAGTCGCTTTATCAGGCGCTCTGGAACTCAGCGGATATTCTGCGCTCCAAGATGGATGCCAATGATTACAAGTCCTACCTTTTGGGCATGGTTTTCTACAAGTACCTGTCGGACAAGATGCTCTTTTTCGTGGCTAAGACCATGGAGCAGGAGACCCAGGATTTGGATCAGGCTCTGGAGCTCTATCGAAGCTACTATGCGGATGAGGAGACCCATGCCGATTTGATTGAGGTTACCAAGGATGAGATGTCCTATGCCATTGAGCCGGATTTGACCTTTACGGCTCTGGTGCAGGAGATTAATGCCGGGACCTTTCAGCTGGAGCACTTAGCCCAAGGTTTCCGCAATATCGAGCAGGATGATGAGCTTTTTGAAAATCTTTTCGAGGACATTGACCTCTATTCCAAAAAGCTAGGGGCGACACCCCAGAAGCAGAACCAGACCATCGCTAATGTCATGAAGGAGCTGGCGGTGCTGGATGTGGCTGGTCACGCTGGTGATATGCTAGGGGATGCCTATGAGTACCTGATTGGACAGTTCGCGACCGATTCGGGTAAGAAGGCTGGTGAGTTCTACACGCCCCAACCTGTGGCCAAGCTCATGACTCAGATTGCCCTCATGGGGCGGGAGGACAAGCAGGGCTTTAGTCTCTATGACCCGACCATGGGGTCAGGCTCTCTCCTCCTTAATGCCAAGAAATATAGCCATAAGCCCAATTCGGTGGCCTATTTTGGTCAGGAGCTCAACACCTCGACCTTCAACCTGGCTCGGATGAATATGATTCTGCACGGGGTTCCCATCGAAAATCAGAAGCTCCACAATGCCGATACTCTGGATGAGGATTGGCCGACCCAGGAGCCGACCAATTTCGATGCAGTTCTCATGAATCCGCCTTACTCGGCTAAGTGGTCAGCGGATGCTGGTTTCCTTCAGGACCCTCGTTTCTCACCTTTTGGCAAACTGGCGCCTAAGTCCAAGGCAGATTTGGCCTTCCTCTTGCACGGTTATTTTCACCTCAAGCAGGACGGTGGGGTTATGGCTATCGTCCTGCCTCACGGTGTGCTTTTCCGGGGCAATGCCGAAGGTACTATTCGCAAGCACCTCTTGGAAGAAGGGGCTATTGATACCGTAATCGGCCTGCCAGCCAATATTTTCTTTAATACCTCGATTCCGACGACGGTCATTATTCTCAAGAAAGACCGGCAAAATCGTGATGTGTATTTCATTGATGCCTCCAAGGAATTCACCAAGGGCAAGAATCAAAACATCATGGAAGACAGCCATATTGAGAAGATTCTGGAAGCCTACAGCAAGCGCCAGGACATGGACAAGTTTGCCCATCTGGCAAGCTTTGCAGAGATTGCCGAAAATGACTTCAACCTCAATATTCCCCGTTATGTTGATACCTTCGAGGAAGAAGAAGTGGCACCCCTGACTGAGATTGCGGCCAATATCAAAGCGACCAACCGAGCCATTGAAGAGAAGTCAACCGAGCTCATGGCCATGCTGGGCCAACTCAAGGGCACCAACTCCCAAAGTCAAAAAGAACTGGATGACTTCCTGAAAGACTTGAAGCTATAGGAGAGCCTGATGATGAGTAAGAATCAGAATAGGAAAAACCATTTCAGCGACCAAGTCCAAGAAGCCAAATCTTATCTAGACAACTTTTCAGAAGAAAAAGCAGTCGATTTTGCTATCGACAATCCTCAAGATAGGGCTTGGCTATTGGATGAGGAATAGAATACATAAATACCGCAGAGCTAACGCTTTGCGGTGTTTTTAGTTTTTGGACAGAACTCTCAAAAGTTCGTCATATTTGGTCATAGCATTCTCTAGCTTTTTATCAAAGTTAAAGACCCTGTGTGTGGAATCATTACCTGATTGTTTCTGATTAAATTGCTTGTATTTATTAGCCGATTTTTCCATTTTATAACCTCCATATCTTTGAAAGTGTCATTATATGAGATGAAGTCGGACTTTTCGTTCGTTTCTGGCTGCCTATGTCCAAAGCTATACACGACTTGTATGTGACAGATTTTCCTTTGTTTCGATTGGTTTAGCATGAGAGCATAGAAGTGACAAGTCAATTCTTTTAAAAGTTTAAATGCCTACCTTTAAGTATAAGCTTCATTTATCTTCTGTGATTAAATATCTTTATAGCGGTTTCCTTATCCAATCTCTACAAATAATGGGAACTTCCCTCTTTTTGTGCTACAATAGTGAGGTTAATGAGTCCCGAAAAGGCGGTTTGACTGTCTAAATTCTTCATTGACTGCGTTGATTCGTCTGGTCGTACCAAAGTACTGTCTGCGACTTCATCGCCTTGTCACTGAAGCCTTTAGTCTTGTCAAACTCAGTTTTAAACTGAGAAACCGGTTCTTTGTAACTCTACACAAATGTCAGACACTAAAGTGTCTCGTCATTTAGCGCCAGTCGCTATCAAGTGATTGGCTAGTCAGCTTACTGGTTTTTTGAACTGCTTAATATCAAAGCTCTTCAAGAGAGCCGTAACTTGACACCAAGCCAAGGTGGGCCTAAGTGCTCGATCTTCCTTGGACGCCAAGTCCAATGGGACCTTGGCTAGCCGACTTGCTGCTTATCTATTTCGCTTAATATCGAAGTTCAATAGATAAGGTCGTAACTCAGCACAAATGTCGGATGCGACAGCGTCTCGTCATTTGCGACCAATTTTATTGCTTGGTCAGTTTTGTGTTCTAGAGTGGGTCTAGTCGGTAGATTTTAATTTTTAAGGGGGGGGGACATTTTTTATGTCAGAACGTAAACTTTTCACGTCTGAGTCGGTTTCAGAAGGGCATCCCGATAAGATTGCCGATCAGATTTCGGATGCGATTTTAGATGCGATTTTGGAGCAGGATCCAGATGCCCATGTCGCGGCTGAAACAGCCGTTTATACGGGATCTGTCCATGTTTTTGGGGAAATCTCCACGACCGCTTATGTCGATATCAATCGTGTGGTCCGCGATACCATTGCTGATATTGGCTACACTGATGCTAATTACGGTTTCGCTGCCGATTCGGTTGGGGTTCACCCATCCTTGATTGAGCAGTCGCCAGATATTGCTCAGGGGGTTAATAATGCCCTGGAAGCGCGTGAAGGTCAAGATGATGAGCTCAGTCTGATGGGGGCCGGTGACCAAGGCCTTATGTTTGGTTTTGCGGCCAATGAAACACCTGAACTCATGCCCTTGCCAATTTCCTTGTCGCACAAGCTGGTTCATAAATTGGCTGAGCTCCGCAAGTCAGACGCTATCAGCTATCTGCGACCTGATGCTAAATCTCAGGTGACGGTTGAGTACGATGAAAATGACAAGCCTGTCCGGGTGGATACGGTGGTCATTTCAACCCAACACGACCCTGATGTTTCGCAAGAACAAATCCGCAAGGATGTCATTGAACAAGTCATCAAGGCTGTTATTCCAGCCCAATACTTGGATGACAAGACCAAGTTCTATATCAATCCTACTGGTCGCTTCGTTATTGGGGGCCCTCAAGGGGACTCTGGTCTGACCGGTCGCAAGATTATCGTGGATACCTACGGTGGTTATGCCCGTCACGGTGGTGGTGCCTTCTCTGGTAAGGACGCGACTAAGGTTGACCGCTCGGCTTCATACGCCGCTCGCTATATTGCCAAAAATATTGTCGCTGCTGGCTTGGCCGACAAGGCAGAAGTTCAGCTGGCCTATGCTATCGGGGTGGCCCATCCGGTTTCTGTTCGGGTGGATACCTTTGGAACCAGCAAGGTTTCTGAAAGTAAGCTAGAAGCAGCTGTTCGGGACAACTTTGACTTGCGACCAGCGGGCATTATCAAGATGTTGGACCTCAAACGGCCAATCTATCGGCAAACCGCTGCCTATGGCCACATGGGCCGGACCGACATCAATCTGCCATGGGAAAAATTAGATAAGGTGGATGCCCTCAAAGCAGCTGTCAAATAAACAAGCAACTACATTCCTACTGGGGTGTAGTTTTTTTGATGAGTTTCGAATAGAAAACGGAACATCTTAAGATTCATCTGAAAATTTTTACTTGATTGTCAAAATCCTTAATCTCTGCTATAATAAAAAGGTTCAATTTAGTGATAGAAAGAAATTAAGGTATGCGAAAAATTATTATCAATGGTGGCAAACCACTTTCAGGTGAAGTGGCTGTATCGGGTGCGAAGAACTCTGTCGTTGCCCTGATTCCCGCCATTATTCTAGCAGACGGTATCGTGATTTTGGATGGTGTACCTGCCATCAGCGATGTGGATAGTCTGGTAGAAATCATGGAAATCATGGGGGCTAAGGTCAAGCGTGATGGCGAAACGCTGGAAATTGATCCACGTGGTGTTAGGGATATGCCCATGCCTTTTGGTAAAATCAATAGCCTGCGTGCTTCCTATTATTTCTATGGGAGTCTCTTAGGGCGTTTTGGTCAGGCCGTGGTTGGTCTTCCTGGTGGCTGTGATTTGGGTCCACGTCCCATTGACCTCCACCTTAAGGCCTTTGAAGCTATGGGAGCAAGTATCTCTTATGAAGCGGAAGCTATGCGGTTGGCGACCAATGGTCAGACCATGCAAGGGGCCCATATCTACATGGATACGGTCAGCGTTGGTGCGACCATTAATACCATGCTAGCAGCGGTCAAGGCGCAAGGTCGGACCGTGATTGAGAATGCCGCTCGGGAGCCTGAAATTATTGATGTGGCAACCCTGCTCAATAATATGGGGGCCCATGTCCGTGGGGCTGGTACCAACATCATTACTATTGATGGAGTTGAGCGACTAGGCGGAACCCGCCACCAAGTCATTCCTGACCGGATTGAAGCTGGGACCTACATTGCCATGGCGGCGGCTATCGGCCATGGTGTCCGCATTACCAACGTTCTCTATGAGCATTTAGACAGTTTCATTTCCAAGTTGGAAGAGATGGGCGTGCGGATGACGGTTGATGAGGATGCTATCTTCGTTGAAAAGCAGGAGAACCTCAAGGCTATCTCTGTTCGGACTTCACCTTACCCTGGCTTTGCGACTGACCTGCAACAACCCCTCACGCCCCTCTTGCTGACGGCCCATGGTCGAGGAACCATCCTTGATACCATCTATGAAAAACGGGTTAATCATGTGCCTGAATTAGCTCGGATGGGTGCTGACATTTCTGTCCTTGGTGGAAAAATCGTCTACAATGGTCCTAGCCAACTGACAGGTGCCGCTGTCAAGGCAACAGACCTGCGTGCTGGTGCAGCCTTGGTAACAGCTGGACTTATGGCTGAGGGACGGACTGAAATTACCAACATCGAATTTATCCTCCGTGGCTATGCCAATATCATTGAGAAATTGACCGCCCTAGGAGCTGATATCCAATTAGTAGAAGACTAAGCTAAACTGATTCACGGCCGTGAATCAGTTTTTTGCTGGACTCGAGATGATTGTGAAAATGGTGCCAACAGCGATGATGGACTCGAGATGATTGTGAAAATGGTGCCAACAGCGATGATGGACTCGAGATGATTATGGAAACGGTGCTAACAGCGATGCTGGTCTCGAGTTGATTATGGGAAGGGGCCCAACGACGATGCTGGTCCCGAGTTGATCATGGAAAGGGCCCAACAGCTATTGCGGTCTAGTTAATTGCGGAAACGCTGCCGATCTCTATGTGGACGCTTATAAGAAAAATGTTCAGACTGAATAATGGCATGCTAGACTGGTTCCGTAACTTCACCTTACCTCTCCCGTAGCAATTTTTGGACAGATGGTCGGGAAAAGGGATAAAATAGGTTTACCCAAAGAATAAGAATGAAAGAAGGAGATGCCATGAATATCTTTATTATTGGAGCTAACGGTCGGGTGGCTCAGGAATTAACCAAGCGTTTGGTAACAGCCGGTCATACTGTCTATGCAGGTGTCAGAGATCTAGCCAAGGTCCAGAAGAGTCAGCAGGTTAAGCCGGTGCCCTTTAATTTGCAGGATGCAGTAGAGGACTTAGATGAAAAACTGAAAGGTATGGATGCGGTCTATTTCCTAGCTGGTTCTCGTGGAAAGGATCTTTTACAGACCAATGCCTTCGGAGCGGTCAAGTCCATGCAGGCAGCTGAACAGGTTGGTGTCAAACGTTACATCCTTCTCAGCTCTCTCTTTGCGACCCAGCCAGAGAAGTGGAATCAGCCAGGCCTGAATCAACTGACCAACTACAATATCGCCAAGTTCTTTGCCGACAATCACTTGATAAACCAGACTAAGCTTGACTATACGATTGTCCAGCCGGGAGGTTTAGCAGAAGAGGCCGGAACCGGTCTGGTGGACTTTGCTCCTGAGAAGGTTGGTCGCAATCCTATTTCCGATGTGGCGGAAGTTTTGGAAAAGCTAGTCCAGTATCCAAATACTAAATACAAGGCCATTCAAATGCTGTCGGGTACTGAACCCATTGATGCTGGTATGGCAAAACTATAGGAGGCCTTATGACAGAGGAAAATCTGCGTGACCGTATTGGTGATTTAGCCTTTGAGGTTACCCAAAATGCAACAACTGAGCGGGCCTTTACCGGTATCTATGACGACTTTTTTGAAAAAGGCATCTATGTTGATGTTGTCAGTGGCCAAGTCCTCTTTTCATCGCAGGACAAGTACAATTCAGGCTGTGGCTGGCCTGCCTTCACCAAGCCGATTGAAAACCGCATGGTGACAAATCACGAGGACAAGTCTTTTGGCATGCGACGGATCGAAGTGCGAAGTCGCCAGGCTAATTCCCATCTGGGGCACGTTTTCAACGATGGTCCGGCTGACAAGGATGGCTTACGTTACTGTATCAATTCGGCTGCCCTCAAATTCATTCCCTATGAGCAAATGGCAGAGCAGGGATATGCGGATTGGTTGAAAATTTTTGAGGAAAGAAAAGAATAACAGGAGCAGTAATAATTTTAGTGCATTGTTTAGAACGGAAGTCAATTTGAATATTTGATGAGACTGTAAAAATTCCTCAGGAGGAAATTTTACAGATGATTGATGAGGCGGTCCCCCTTGGTGGATATGCAGTCCTGAAGTTTTGTCGTGGTTGAATGCCTTCAGGGGAAGGGGAAATTGGCACCACCTCTTCCATACAATCGGACGCAAAATAAAATCTCCTCAGCTATAATTTTGAATTTTAATGATTTGGACTGTCATGATTATGGTCAGAACGTTTACGAAGGTGCCCCATTTTGGGCTGGTAGCCTTTAAGTTGGATGAGATAATCCATCGAGAAAGGACAATCGTCAAGCAGAGGTCTCAAGTCTTTTTGGTAGCCAATCCAGCGGTCAAAGGGCAAATCAAAGCCCTGCAAAATAGGGTCCAATTTGGCGGACTTATTGTCAACTCCTCTGTCTATGACAGACCATCCAACACCAGTCCTTCAAGTTGCTCAAGCAGGTTGTGGATAAATTTTAAAGGGCAAAAGCCTCAGCAAGTCTTTTTCTAGCTGGGGCTTTTAAGTTGTAAGAAAAAATCGCCCTGCTGAGCAAGACAATCTTCTTAATTATTGTTGGATGTTTTGGTTAGGAAATTGAGGTTGGTCGAACTTCTTAAGTGAAGTGAGGTAAAGGACACCACCTATAAACTCTGGAATTTCACCAAATATACCAAAGACTATACTTAAGGCTCCGCCCACAATAAGTAGTATATGTGCTGCAAGAGAAACAGTATTGTTTTCGGCCTTTCTGAATTTAACTAAAGCAACAATCCCTAAAATTAATACAATCAGACCTGGGATGGCAGAAATCAAATAAACAGGCAGTTGAGCTGAAAAGATTTCTTGTTGTGTTAGGGTATGGCCTGTCTTTGCTAGTTTGGAACTGACCATAGCTAAGCCGATAATCCGAATAAAAAAGGAAAGAATTGGTCCGATAATCCCAATCAAGCCGTTAGTAAAAGCTAACTTTTTCAAGCCAGCAGTGTTGGTATCGTTATTCATAATAAAACTCCTTTTGTTTTGATACTCCACTAGTTTAGCAAATTTAAACAATATCCGCAATACTTTATTAAAATAATCTTAACTTGTAAAGGTATCTTAATAAAGCATTTGCTTGCTTTTCCCATCTTTTGTAGCAGAGAGACCGTTCTAAGTATTGAGGTCAAGCTGATATTGCTCGACTGGAATACTATTTTTCAAATAGCTAAACCTGAATTTCATAAACATTGTAGATATTAGCTTGACTAGCATCAAAACGGGTCAAGGCTTTGCTACAATACTCTCCTTAAACTGTCTTGACCAAACCATTCGGGACTCTGCTCGATAGAAGTTGTCAAATAAGGTCCAGTTTAAAATCGCTTGGTTCTTAGTTTAGCTAAGTATAAAAAGACCCCAGCCAATTGACTGAGTTACTTAAAAAATTTTAGTGATTGTTCGCATCGGACTCACTTGTTTCTGATTGCGGACTGAATGTTGGTTCAGCTTGCGCCTGGTTGGCAGCAGAATTAGCAAGAGAGTTATCCTGTGGCGATGGCTGTTGAACGGTTTCGTTTGAGAAACCGGCTGCCGGCTCCTGCGGACTAAGTTCTTGCCAAGGAGAAGGATTTCCATTAAAACCATCCACTGGGTTAGAAAAAGTACTATCTTGTTGTAGTGGCTGTTGGACAGGTCCGTTAGAAAAACCATTTGCTGGATTTTGCGGGAACGTTTGATTTACCGGCATTCCAAAGGAATCAAAAGCTGGTGCTGCTTGATCTAATTTTTTAATAGAAGCCAAGAAAAGAGCGCCACCTACGATTGTTAAGATATCAGCAACAATTCCCAAATATGGAATGACATTTATACCAAAAGCTACAATCAGTAGGATTGGGGCTGCTGAAGTAACTCTTGGATCATTTGAAAATTTGCTTATACCAAGGATACCATAAATAAATGTTGCCAAGCGAATGAGTCCAATAATAAAACCAAAAACAACCGCAATCACACCAACTCCGTATGTATACCCATTCTGATAAGCCACACTTTGAACTGCGCTAACAAGCATTCCCCATTTAACAAAGCGCAGAAGCATGGTGATAATACCAGTAACTAGGGCGAGTATGCCAGCTGTTTTAACAAAAGATTTTTCGTTTGACATAAGTAATAACCTCCAATTATATGCTACTAGCCTAACAAATACCAGCCAGAAAAGCAAGCCCCACTGAGCTCCTATAAGATCAATAGGTGCCCCAAAAAACATTATGTCAGGTTTTTCTTGCTTTCTCGAAATGAGAGCCAGCCACTTAGGAGAGCCAGAATATCGGGCAAAAGGTTGATATAGGGACTGAGTAAAAAAGTAATAGCAAGAAGCAATTGGGCCAGACTGGCAAGACTGATTTCATTTCTCAGCTTGAAAAATCCGATAAGACCAAAGATCATAATAACAAAACGGACCAGGGTAAGGAGAATTCCCAAGACCTGCTCACCAGGCAGATTCCAGTGAATCAAGACCAGATAGATAAGGGAGAGGAGAATTCCGATACCTCCACCGATAAGGCCAACCTTACCATTTCTAGCTAACAAGTTCTCTCGTGACATAAGATACTCCTTTATTATGAATTGAGGGCGATGAAAGATTGGTTGAGAATTAGAGAGTAAACTAATTTCTTACCTAGCTAAGCTACCTATTTCCCAATTTTCCTGCCCGAAATTCTATAAGCTTTTAGCCTAGTATAGCAAACCCTCCTAATAAATCAACAGGAACCAGCAAAATAAGAAGGATTGTCTCAAAGGTATTAGTTTTGCTGCCCAAAAATTGTAAACAGTTTGATTGCCCGAATTATTCCTATATAGTACTATGTTATTAAAGTGACATAGAATAGGGAATAAAATGATTAAAGCGATTGAACTTTATTTGGTAACTGATAAAGACGGCCTAGCAGCTGTCGATTTTTATGAAAGGGTCTTTGATGCCAAGATCCTAACGAAGACGACCTTCGGTCAGGCTATTCCTGATTGCCCTGAGGAAAATAAGAACTTGCTCTTAAACGCTCAACTGGATATTGATGGAATTCGTCTGCAGATTTCCGATAATAATCCTGAAGGCTATTATATTGTGGGGAACAATGTCTCGGCCTGTTTGCAAGTAGATGATGTTGACCAAGCTCGTCAGCTCTACGATAAGCTGGCTGTGGACGCTCGCCATATTGAGCTGGAGTTGCAAGAGACACCTTGGAGTCCGGCCTATGGCATTATTGTCGATAAGTTTGGCTTGACCTGGCAAATTAACACAGATATTGAAGGATTTGTCTCAGAGACTGTTAATTTTTAAAAATCTAAGAAATTAGAGCAAAACATTGGAAAAAAGACTATAATAAGAGGTAGACAATGATTAATAAAGAAGTGGGAGTTATGCTCTATGTCGATGATGTGGCTGCTGAACAGAAATTTTGGCAGGCCATCGGCTGTAAGGTTGAAGAAGAAAAGGAAGAAATGGGCTATCAAAGCTTCAGCATGCGACCAACCTCAGATAGTTCGGTTGTCTTTATGGTTTACGCCAAGGAGTTTATCCAAAAGGTTTCACCAGAAGTTTTGAACAATCAGCCCAGCCTTTTATTTGAAAGCGAAGAGTTGCTTATGTTGCATGCAAAAATCGCTGAATTGACCGACAAAATCAGTCCAATCCAGACAGAGCCCTTCCCCAACTTTAACTTTGCCAGTCCTAGCGGAATTATTATGCCGTTAAGGGCGTTTAAAATGGAGGTAGCAAGATGACAATCAGACGGGCGCAAGTGGCAGATATTCCTGCCTTAGAAAAACTTTTGAAAGAGATTCTCTTGGTTCACCATCAAGCGAGACCTGACCTTTTCAGGGCTTCAGGCAAGAAGTTCAGTCGTCAGCAATTAGAGGCTCTTGTGCCCGACGATAGCAAGCCGATTTTTGTCTATGAAGATGAACAGGGGAAGATTCTAGGTCATCTCTTTATCATTATCGAAAACACCGAGGGTAAAAACAGTCAGCCCCACAAAACCCTTTTTATTGACGATCTCTGTGTGGCTAAAGATGCACGGGGTCAGCGTCTCGGCCAGGAACTTTTTGATTTTGCCCGAGACTATGCCAAGGAGCTGGGTTGTTACAACCTGACCCTCCATGTTTGGAATGCTAATGAGGGTGCCCTGAGATTTTACAAACGTCAAGGGCTCAAGGAGCAGTTCACTTCCATGGAAGAAATTCTCTGAGATGTTATTGTTCACTAGTTAACTCTTAATTTAAGGATTAAGACCTTTGAATCTTTGTAAGTTTTTACAGAGATTTTTTAATTGCCGATTTCTGGTAATGGTTCTAGCATTATGAAAATTCTGGTGTAGGATTTTGGAAATTGTGGCGTTTTGAGTCTGAGATTTGTAGGAGACTCCAATACTTTCAGAATCGGATGGCTTTTGAGGTTTTCATGACTCAGCTAATGTGGTAAAATACTTAAGAAAAACTAAGTAAATTTGAAAGGACTAGCATGTCCCTGCCTCTTTTTTCGGTAGCTATTTTTCAACAGTTTATGATTAAGCTACTAATCTGTTCTTCAGAGTGGTCATTTTTCACCTATATGACCGGTATTAGGCCGAAGTTTTATAAGGTTAGCCTTTTGATAGGCTGCCATATTCTTCTCTCAATGCTTTTTGCTCCCTTTATCGGGGAAGTTACGGTTGGGATGCTGGTCTACCTGGCAGTTATTTCTGTTAAGATGACTAAAACCCCCTTCATAGAAAATGTATTCTTTGCCCTCTACCCACCGGTTCTCTATTCAATTCTCTGGAATTTCACTGCAAGAATTCTTTTTCCATTTTTCTTCAATAATTCCTTTCATTATTTGACCCACAATTTTATTTGGGAAATGATTATTATTATTGCGGTCATCCTATTGGAGCGCTTCCTGCGGGAATTTTACCAGATAGACTATATTTCTATGAAAAATAGTGTCTGGCTGGACAATCAGACTCGAAGAAATTTCTGGGTGACTTTTGGGGAAATGGCCAGTTATTATTTCTTCCAACATCTCTTAATCATACTGGATGCCTTGCATGTCAAGAGTATCTTGGGCCTACCGCTATCCGTCGCCTTTATTATTATATCAGTAGTTTACACAGCAATCTTGATGAAGGTTCTGATACTGATTGACTACTTTTCACGCGAATACCTCAAGGATTTGAGGCGCAATGAGCAAAAGCATTATCTAGAAAGCCTAGAATCCTATAGCCAACAAATTGAAGATCTTTACCAATCGGTTCGATCGTTCCGTCATGACTATAACAATATTCTTCTAAGTCTCAAGGGAAGTATTGATAGTGGTGATATCGCTTTGGTAACTAAGGTCTTCAATGAAATTTATCAGGAAGATATAGCTGATTTAGACTCCAAGAACCGTCAGGCCAAACTGATTAATATCATGGTACCTGAAATCAAATCCTTTCTCTTTGTCAAGATAGGTGAATTTGAACAGAAACATTATCGCCTAATTTTATCCATTCCCGAGATAATTAGAGATTGTGGAACTCCAAGTTCAGCAGGGCTGACGATCCTTTCAGAGATGTTTGACCGGATAGAACCTTGGTTTGAAAAGAACCCATCGGCTGTTTTAAATGTGAGAATTGTTGAAGAAGCAGGGCTGCAATCATATGGTTTAGAATTCACGCCCTACTCTGCAGAAGATATGAAAAAGCTGGCCGATTTGTCAACAGATAGTCAAAAGGTGCTCAATTATTATCACACGCTCAGCTTTACTCAAGGTGAGCATGATCAGACCTTCTATCAAGAATTGCATGTTAGAAGGGAGGAAGAATCATGATTTTTATCAGTTACTTACTTTTTGGTTGGACCCTTTTTGGGGCCGGCTGGTATGTTTATACTTGGATTAGTAAGCTTAGTCTTCCTCTGAAAAAGCTGCTTCCCGCCTCTTTAATTTCGGCTCTGATTATTTGTGTCAACCTAGTTTCAGGGACGATTGTGGATGTTGTTCATCTCTTACTTATCGGCTTCATTTTCTTTAAATTTGAGCCCAAGCGTAAGCTCGTCTTCTATGCCTTTTACACGACAATTGCACTGGAATTCCTACTCAGCCTTTCCTACTATATTGTTTTTAGAGCTGACCCCAACCAGATAAACTTAGGCGAATACCCTCTCTATAAGCTCTTAGTAGCTAATCTCTTGGTTATTCCTGAGTATTGGGTGGTGCATACGGTTTTCAATTTGAACTTCAAGTCTATTACCGAAAGTAATAATAAAAGGACTAAGAATTTTTTGGTTGAGATCTCGGTAGCCCTCATCGTTTCCTATCTTATTTTGCACGTCATCTACCTCCTAAGTGATATCCATGACAACTCAACTATTAATTGGCTGACAGCCAATCGCAATAAGGTAGTTTTTGTTGGAGTGACGGTCTTTTGCTGGTTCCTCTTTGGCTTTAACCGTTGGGTTCGCAGGACCTTGAAACAGGATATCGAATATGACAGGGAGCTCCACATTGCAAATCTGGAAACTTATAACCACCGAGTGGAGGCCCTCTATGATGAATTGTCTACTTTTAAACGTAATTACCAATTTGCCTTAGAAAGGTTAGCTAAGAGTATTGCCAGCCAGGATATGGACAAAATCAAGACGACCTATGAGCAAATCCTTGGGAATGCTGACCAGGCCCAACAGATCAGTCGCTCTAAGAATAGTGATATTGGGAAACTGTCGGCCATTCAGGTTTCTCCGATTAAGAGTATGTTATCGGCTAAGATTGTACAGGCCCAGGAAGCAGGGATTCAGGTAACCATTGAAGTACCAGATCAGATTGAGCAAATTCCAATGAAAATTATTGATTTAGTAACCATTATTGGAATTTTAAGTGATAATGCTATTGAGTCTGCTAAAGAATCTGAGGAAAAAGCTATCAGCGTTGCCTACTTTATGGTTGATAATCAACAGTTCTTCGTCATTGAAAATTCAACTAGGGAAGACCAGGTTCCAATCAGTCACATTTTTGAAGATGGCT
The DNA here is from genome assembly GCF_000686605.1 of Streptococcus sobrinus DSM 20742 = ATCC 33478. Taxonomy (GTDB): domain Bacteria; phylum Bacillota; class Bacilli; order Lactobacillales; family Streptococcaceae; genus Streptococcus; species Streptococcus sobrinus. The sequence goes on from NZ_KK365991.1 coordinate 72,182, forward strand.
TCTCATCAAAGGGCACCAACCGTGGTATCGGTCTAGCCAATGTCGAAAGAATAATTGCCGAATACGCCAATGTCAGCCTGTCCACTAGGTCGGCAGATTATTCCTTCCGTCAAACCTTGGCTATGGTTGAAGAACCAGCCAATCAATAAAAGAAAAGCCTTGGCTTCAGAAAGGAGCCAAGACTTTTTATGCTTTTTTAGGTCCTACAAATTTTTTAAGAAGAAGGAGCAGGTAACCCAGCAGGATGTAAAAGAGGGTTAAAACCAAGATATAGGTTAGGACGTAGGGCCAACCTTCCTTGGGAACGTTGAGAAAGAAGTAGGGAAAGGGGCTGACGCTGGAGCCAGGGATGGGCCACTTAATCAAAAGGCCATTAAAGAGAGACCAGATACAGTAGAAGATGGGCATAATGATCCAACGAATGGGGTCCAGCAGCTTGTAGACCTCTCGTCTATCAAAGATAATAGTATCAAGAATCATACCCAGAGGAGCGATATAGTGGACCAAAAAATTGCGAATATTCCAGTAATCGCCTGCTGAAGCCTTAGGTGCCAACATAAAATGGTAGACCAAAAAAGTTAAGGTGATGACTAGGGTTGTACTCCCCTTAATTCTAAGCAGTAGAGGATGCTGGTTGATGGAACCTCCCTTGGCCTCCAAGTAGATGTGGTAGAAGTGACTGACAAAGACAAGGATGTTGGAAAGAACTGTATAGTAGAGCAACATGCCAAGGCCACTCTGGCTAAGTTGCATGCTAACGCCAAGAAGGCCACAGAGAGCAAAAATAAGACGATAAATTTGTGTCAGGGACATAAATGTCGAACTCCTAAGTTTAATAGTTTTTCTTATATTACCATAGTTATGGGCTTTCGCCTAGACCGATTTCCCGGTTTTTTGCAATCGTTTAAATTATGCTATACTGAGACTAAGAGATGAGGGAAATAGACATGCCAACTTTTTTAGATTATGCTAAAGTTTACGGTCAAAAATCATTTACGGAACAGGTCCTAAACAGCATTGATTTAGCTATTTTCAATGAATTAGGTTATCTACCGTTGGGTCAAGGGCAAGCCCTAGTTCAGCCTATTAGTCTGCAAGAGCTTAAAGAGGATTTTCTAGCAGCGGTCAGACGCTCACCTATTCCTTCTCCATTACCAAGGAGCGCATTGCCCTATTGGAAACGGTTTTGGCAGCACCGCGCTACCAAGGAATCAGCCTGGCTTCCTATATCAATGATGTTGATCCGGAATTCGAGAAGCAGTTTGCGGCTATGGTGATTGAGCTACCTTCTATCAACCACCATCAAGTTATCTTCCGAGGAACCGACGAAACCTTCATCGGTTGGAAGGAAGATTTTAAGATGACCTATTTGGATGGGATTCCAGCTCAGCGCCAAGCCCTAGTCTATCTGAGAAAGATTCTGGAAGCTAGTCCTTTTACTTATACGGTAACTGGCCACTCCAAGGGGGGAAATCTGGCCCTCTATGCGGCATCATGTTTGTCCGAAGGTTTGCAGGCTAAGATTGACCAGCTAGTCCTCTTTGATGCGCCCGGTCTGCATGACCGTATTTTGGCGAGTCCCGGCTATCAAAGGATTAGCGGGAAGGTTCTCTGTCTTCGTCCCAAGGACTCCATTGTTGGTAGTGTGCTAAAAAACGACATTCCCAGCTATTTTATTGAAAGTAAAGCTATTGGTACCTTCCAGCACAATATCGCCAGTTGGGAGGTGGAAGGAAAAGACTGGAAGTTTGCCTCTGGTCAATCTGAGCTCAGTCGCGCCATGGAATTCACCTTTGGTCAGTGGACCCAAGAGCTTTCCCAAAAGGAGCTAAAAACCATCTTTGATACTGTCTTTGACCTTTTCTTGGAAAATGACGTAGACACCCTGGATGAACTCCAGGCCGATGTTTTAAGGAGTGCCAGGACCATCATGGCAGCCTTCTCACAACTGCCTGCTGACAAGCGACAGTTACTCAGTAAGTCAGCCATCAGTCTCTTGAGCATTTTTATCAAATCGAGGATCCAACAAGTTAGTCCCCCTAGTCTGGATCACGTTTCGGACAAAATAAAAGGCCTTTTTGGGCCAATGGAAAAATAATGTTTTAGAGCAAAAAGCAATATTGTGAAACAATGGAAAAGAAAGTCCGCCTCAGGAGATACCAAAGCTCCAATAAGTTTCTAAGCCAGTAATGGGCAGCATTAAGCTGACTATACATCGAAAATAAAGCAAGCCATCTACTAAAAATAAGTAGGTGGGTTGTTTTATCTTAGGCTTATTTTTTGCGAATGGAGATTGCGTCTCCGTTAAGGAAGCAGAGAACGATTGTCGCAATAATGCTAATAACAAAATTATCCATGAGGAATTTCAGGGGATGATGGAAGGCTTGTTCTGGATTTTTAGTCAGAAAAAGGGCAATGAAGAGCATAACCAAATATATAACTGGCAATAATTTAACCGATTCCATAATGCGACTTGATTTGCTAGGCTCTTGGAACTTCTGGTCCGATTCTTCATCATTTTCAGGAGTCTCAACCTTTATGTTCTTTTTCATTAGGGAGTAGAAGGGAAAACCAGTCAAGCTTGCAAAGAATAGGAAAAATAATAGGCTACTTAAAAAGGACTGGTTTCTTAAGAGGCTATAAGCCAAAATCATAAAGGGCGTGAAAATTGCTGATATACTTGCACCAAAGACGATAGCGCCTAACTTTAATTGTTTCAGTGTAGATTGGTAGACATCATCGGCGACATAAAGTTTATCCATTTGGAATCGTCTAAGCTTTTTTACCTTTTGCCTTTCTAGTCTGAGTTGAAAGAAAGACTGCACCATATAAGTTGCTAGAAAGCCGATAGCTGAAACTGAGGGCCACTTGAAGAGCAAGATAAAAAATAGCAAATTTGGCAGGGCTGAAATCAACTTGCATAATCGGTAAGCTTTACCATCGTATTCATTGTAAATCTGTTTTTGCAGTTCATCGTAGCCAGATTCCAGGGTCACGCTATTTTTAAGATTATTCCAGTAATTCATTTTTAATCTTCCTTTTTGATGATTGTTCTTTTGGGTTTGAGGGTAAGGTACATCAAGGCCACCAAACTAAGCCAGAGATAATGCTTGTGATAATGTGCTTAGGGCTAAAAATAATGCTCCAGTAGTCCTTGCCGTTTTCACTAAGAGGTATGATTAAGTACATAAGTAAAGTAAATAATAATATACCGAACATAGCGTTTTTTCTAAATTTTTTCGCTTGCTTATCGTAGTCTGCCTGATTTTCATATATGGTGTCTTCCCGAAAATCGACGGCCTTTCTAGATTGTCAAATAATATAGAGCGGTAGAATAAAGACGAAGATAAGTAGGTTAACAATGAACATGGTCCAGGCCGCAATTCTAGTATTTATAGAGACTAGAATCAAAAATAGCAGGTTTGCGAAAACATAAAAAGCGTAAAGTAGCATTAGTGCTTGGCTATTGATGCGATTGAGCTCGCTTTTTCGATATTCGTCTAAGGTACGAATGCCGTAAAATCTCTTAAGACAACGAGTCCAAAAATTTTCTTTTTTCATGACTTTGTTTCCTTTCATACTAGTTGAAAAACAGGCTTGCAGGAGTGGCTGCAAGGGATGGTCTAGTTATTTTGCGATTGGTTTCGACTTTGCCAAAAGAGAGTGTTGAGGTCGGTACCTAAAGTCTCTGCTAGCTTGATGCAGAGTTCCAGCGAAGGATTGTACTTGCCGTTTTCAATCAGGTTGACGGTTTGTCTGGCGACCCCGATTTCCTTGGCTAGGGCTAACTGGGACAGTTTTTTGCCCTGGCGAAATTCTTTGACGCGATTCATGAATACTCCTAAATGTCATATATATGTTACATATACCAGTATAACAAAAATTGAAAATGTGTCAATTATATATGACAAATCTTTAGAAAACTGGAAAGGCTTGTTAATAGCGAATTATAAGGTGGAGAGTTCAAGATGATAGCACTTTGAAGTCATTCCTATTATTTTAAGAAAAAACTAAGGTTAAATTCTTGACAGATTTGGGACAAATTGGTAAACTATAAAAGTAATCGCCGATTTAGCTCAGTAGGTAGAGCAACGCACTCGTAACGCGTAGGTCGTAGGTTCAATTCCTGCAATCGGCATTCTTCATAGACAAGTGGTGGCACAGCATAGCGGTGTCACCTTTTTTGAAGAAAAGGAAAAGTTTATGATGAATAGGAAAGACAAAAAAGCTAAGGCTAAGACTGGCTTTTTGACATGGGCGCTGGTAAAGGTTGGCATTACGGTAATGCTTATTACCTCTGGCCTAATTTATGGAAAAAAAGAATCGTTATATTATTGGTTGGTCAATGGGGTTACAAATTGCTAGCACTGCCTTAATGATTCCGGCTATTTTATTTACTATGGGGCTAATGTTTTCTCCCTCCTTCAGGGAAGCTATCGGAAACGGTCTCAATCATCTTTTAGGGCTGAATCAACAAGGTGGCTTTGGCGATGATTGGGATAATTTTTTCAAAATCATTTGGCTATTTTATATGACTGTTATCTTTGTCATTTTCCTTTTGGTCCTCAATTTAATTAGTAACATCATCAGCCTTGCAGCGGTTTTTACTTGGTCTCGTTATATTGGGAACCTTATTGTATATACCTTAAGTTGGTTTCTAGAAATCGTAGCTTTCATTGGGATGGCTTGTTGGATTTTTGTACCTGACGGCTCCTATAAGCCACTCTTTGCGACAATGTTAATACTAATAATGATTGCCAAGGTCAATGAGCTCTTGAGTATGATTTCCCTCTTTTCACAAGCTGGTAAAGAATTGGGAAAATCAACCCCAATTAATTTGTCTGAGCCAAGCAGCCTAGGTTAGTTGTATAGAAGAACTATTAGCAGGAGTGACTTACTAATAGTTATGAATCTGGAGTCATCTAATGTGACTTGTGAAGTTCATCGTTATCACTTTTCTTATTTTATTCTCTAAACGAATGAAACAGGAAATCAAAATCTAGTCTTCGACAGCAGACCTTAGAAGAATCAACCGACCTTTCAAAAGTTAGTAGAAGGAGGACTTTAAGATGTCTAAACCATTTTTCCAACCAACCGACGTGTTGCTAACGAATTATATGGATAATCGGCCCGAACAAACGAGTCGGAAATTAGTGAAAGTTGCTTTGGCTCTGCAATTTTTAGCCATGCTGGTCATACTCATTTGGGGAGCTACCTTGTCTTCACATCTGGGAAAAGACTCCTATTCTAATGAGGAGATGGCAGGTGTCGTAACAACTATGGCCTTAGCCTTCCCTTTTGTCCTTGCAGGAGCGGCTGCTATCCTTACGCCGGCAATATTTTCTTTGATGGCAGCCTTATCGCTTGACAAGAGAGTGGTACTAAAGACTTTACTCATGTTAGTCGGCTTTTCAGATCTCATCCTCTTCTTGCTAGCAATGGCCTTTTTGCTGAAAGCCGATGCTGAAGGTTACTTGGCACTACTGGCTTTTGAGCTCCTAGCTAAAGCGATATCCCTGCCCATACTTATTCTTGCTATTATCCGATTGAAAAGTCGGAGAATTTTTCCATGAGGAATAAGAAGATTTTCCTCTTGGGAAGTAATCAGTATTGCAGCCACTATTAACTTATGTCTTCAATGGACCTAGGCCAGATAGGCTGAATTATCTAAAGGCAGGAAAATAACCATCAGTCAGTGCTGATGGTTATTTGGTATCTAAAAAATTGGCGAATATTTTGTCTTAATATCTGACTACTATTTTTCATATGTGAGGGTATTTTCGAGAGTTCCTATTCCGTCAATAGTGATAGTTATGCTATCATCTTGTTTCAGCCAATCTAACTGGTTGAGATTGTGGCCCATAATGACGCCGGCAGGCGTACCGGTGAAAATTAGGTCACCAGGTTCAAGTGTTAGATATTGTGAGAGGTAACTGACTATCTCTTGAGGGCTGAAAAGCATATCTGTCAGCATTGCCTCTTGGACGATTCGACCATTGATTTTAGTAGATAAATGAGTTTGGCTCAAATCTAGCTGATCTCTAGTCACCAGATTTGGTCCGATAGGAGCAGAGCCATCTAGAGATTTCCCTAAAATCCATTGACTGGTTTGTAACTGTAATTTACGGGAACTAAAATCATTGCCGATAGTATACCCAAAAATGGCTTGAGAACCTTGTTCAGGACTGAGATGTTTGGTTTCCTTGCCAATGACAATAACCAGCTCTCCTTCGTAGTCGTATTCCAAATCTTTATCCGGCACGATAATAGGAGATTTATGGCTATTAAGACTATTGGAGAGTTTGGCAAAAATTTCTGGAACCTTGGGCTGATCCATTTTTGTTTCGGTGATATGATTCCTATAGTTGAGACCAACGGCTAAAATTTTATTTGGCCGTCTGACAGGAGGATAGAAAGAAAGGTTATCTATTCCGTCCAGCCAAAATCGGCTGTCAATCTCAGTCAAGTCAGATTCTAAGAGAAATTGTAGGCCCTTATAGACTTTGCTGTCGAAGAGACTTTCCATGGTAAAATGTGCCACCTGCTCAACTTCAGCGAAGTAGGAGGTCAGCTTGAGCCAGCCGTTTTCTGTTTGGACAACTAGTTCAGGCTTCTGGTCAATGTCAATCATACTCAGTTTCATAGTGAACTCCTCTCTGTCATATATGAAGACGGTTTATTTCCTGACTTAATTATAACAAATCTGAATCTCATCACTTGATTAAAGTTAAATTTACATGGATTTTGGTACAATAAATGTTGAGAAAATTAGGAGGGGTGAATAATGGTTAAAGAAATTCAGGTTAAAGAATTGGCGGCAAAAATACGGCGTGGCTAGTCAAAGGTCCTAGTCCTAGATGTGCGTGAGGCAGAAGAGTATAAAGAAGGCCATATTCCAGGATCTATTAACCTTCCCCTGAGCCAGTTAGCCAGTCGTTATCAGGAATTGGATAAGGCGGGCCATTACTATATTGTCTGCCAGTCAGGAGGTCGCTCGGCCTAAGCCTGTACTTTCTTAGATGACAAGGGATACATCGTCACCAATGTCGCTGGTGGTACTGCAGCTTGGTTGGACCGCTTGGAGATGTAAGGACGCAGGACTGGACCTACAATAGATAAATAAATCTGCATCTTAATTAGGTGTAGATTTTTTATAGAACCAGAGGGGCGAATTAAGAAGTGTAGAAAGTCCTGTTTCTTTCATAGGTGCTCTTGCCAATTTGAAAAAATTGTCCTTTTTCTGAGCATTAAAGTTGATATTGTATAAATAACAAGGTATACTATCCTTATAAGCTGTTAAAAATAAAGAAACAGCTGGTAGAGATTAATTTTTAAAATAGGAGAAAAACTATGGCAAACGTAACAATTTTTGGTAAAGGTAATATGGGAACAGCTATCGCATCTGTTTTTGAAAGAGCTGGAAATACCGTCAACTTCTCAACAACGGAAGAACCTGCGACTAGCTTTGGCGACATCATCGTTTTGGCTGTGCCTTACCCAGCTCTTGAAGGCATCGCAGCGGCAAACCAGGAGAATTTTGCTGGTAAAATTGTCATTGATATTACCAACCCCGTTAACTTCCAAACCTTTGATGAATTGATTGTTCCAGCAGATTCTTCAGCAGCAGCTCAACTGCAAGCAGCTATGCCAGGTGCAAAGGTTGTTAAAGGTTTCAACACAACCTTCGGTGCAACCTTGACGAGCGGTAAAGTTGCTGGTAGCCAACCAACAACTGTCCTTTTGGCTTCTGACCATGCGGATGCTAAGGAAGCTATTATGGAAGCCCTCAAGGGTGGCGATGTTCAAGCTATTGATGCCGGCAGTCTCAAGCGGGCACGTGAATTGGAAGCCATGGGCTTCTTGCAAATTAGTCTGGCAGCCCAAGAGAAGATTGCTTGGACCGGTGGATTTGGTATCTTTAAATAAGGACGATCGCCTTCATTCAGATTTGCCATTTATTCTGGTATAAGCTATAGTAATAATAACGAAGGATTAAATGGAGTGATGATCTATGAAACAATCTCATAAGTTGAGTGATGCCCTGCATATTTTAAGTTATATTGCTCTCAATCAGGAGGAGATGACCAAGATTTCCAGTCAGACTATTGCGGATTCAGTCGGCACCAACCCCGGCTTGGTTCGTCGGCTTATGTCCAATCTCAGCAAGGCAGGCCTGTTGCTGACCAAGGTTGGAACAGCCAAACCGCAATTGGCTAAAGAGCCTAAGGATATCTCATTTTATGATGTTTTTGAGGCAGTAGAGGGCGACGGCTTGCTCAAAGTTGATGAAGGCACCAATCCTAACTGTGCCATTGGTAACAGTGTTCCTAGAGTCTTGCCTGGCTTTTACCAGAGAATAACCCAGGCTGCCTTTAATGAAATGAGGGCTATTAGTCTGCAGGACATGTTGGATGAGCTTGAAGCAAGTTTGAAAGTCTAGGCTATCTGAAGAATCACTAGAAAATAGTGAGAGGTTGGAGTTTGGCTTCCAGCCTCTTGTTTATAAGTATAAGTTACTAACTAGTGATTTAACCAGATGAACTATTTCAAAAAGAGGAGTATTATGTACAATTATCAATCAAGAATTCGATTAGGCCGAGTGGTTTTAAATGTAGTCAACTTGGATTTACAAACAAGGTTCTACCAACAGGTCTTAGGTCTGAGCATTTTGGAGCAGGGTCAAGCATGGGTTGAATTAGGGATTAAGGAAAGCGAGCTGAACCTGATTCGTTTGGAAGAAGTGCCAGCTAGCGAGGTTGTAACCTATGGTCTCTACCACTTTGCTATCTTGCTGCCTAGTCGGGCAGATTTGGGTGATTTTCTCCGACATAGCTTGGTTAATCAGGTTCCCCTGCAAGGGGCTAGCGACCATGGTTACAGTGAGGCTATTTACCTCAATGATACCGAAGGCAACGGTATTGAAATCTACCGGGACAAGCCTGTATCTGACTGGGACATTCAAAATGGTAAGATTCTCGGTGTCACCGAGGTCATGGATGGCGACGGAGTCTTAGCTTCAGCCCATGGCGAATATAGGGGTTACCAAATGCCAGCTGGAACCAAGATGGGCCATTTTCACTATAGTGTAAATAACGCTGCTAAGCTCTCGGCTTTTTATCGTTATCTCTTTGATATTAAGGAAAACCAAGCCTTTTCGACAGCCAGTTGGATTGCGGATGGGGGTTATCACCATCATTTTGCCTTTAATCATTGGGCGGGAGCAGGTCTAGCAAAGCGAAGTCAAGGTGACCCTGGTCTCAATCATGTTCAGATCCTGGTCAGCGAATCATCCTACCTAAAATTTGTTGCAGAGCGGGCTCTAGCCCTCAAGGCTCTGGTTGAATCCAATCATCAGAGCTTAGTCATTGAAGATCCAGTCGGTAATCGGATGGTGGTGGAACTGGAGAAAATGCAGTAATCATTGTATAATGGAATCTATCTCAGAATAAGGAATCGGACAAAATTTTGTCAGCAAGTTGCTGAAAATATGATTTAGTAAAAAGCAGAAGGTCCTAGACCAACTCGAAAGTAAAAGAGGTAAGTAAGCGTAGATGGACAAAAGCATCTAGGAGACTTCGTATTTTCCACAGAATCATAGGTATGTTCAAGAGCAAGGAGTTTAAAGTTGGAATTACTATCGAAGATAAGCCCAGTCTTTTGCTGGCGGGCATCCTTCTAGAAAATGTCTCTAAATAAGGACTGTCCAGCAGCTTGGGAGCAACTTTTTCAAAATTATAACGTGCAGGCCTTGGAAGAGTTGGGAAATGGACAGGCTTATGGAGTCTGTCTTAATCTGCCGGGGCAAGGGGGCATTAACTATTTAGCTGGCTATCAAGTTCATGATCGAGCCAAGGCTGAGGAGCTAGGTTTGACGGTCATGGAGGTTACTTCAGCCAAGTATGCCATTCTACCTATTTCGGGTCCTGTCCCTGATTCGATTCGTCAGGGCTTTCAAAAAGCCTGGCAGGAATTTTTCCCGAGGTCTATTTATCGTCATGCAGAAGGTCCCGACTTGGAAGTTTATTCCAAGCAGAATCTATCCGTTCCCAATTTCAGATGGAGCTCTGGTTCCCAGTGACTAAATAGGGGTAACTGTGGATTAGCTGGTAAAGTCTGAGGATTTAATTTGTAAGTTGCGCTGATGGCTCGGGTTGAAGCCTGCTAAGCTTGTCTTGCTACTAGTAGGTTAGATGGGGTAGCACTCGCTCGCAGTTGCCTTGTATCCTCAAGGAACTTTGCTATAATAGTAGGCGTTAAGTGGGCGAGGAGGTCCTGTACATGATAAAACAGTATGTTGTTGATGCTTTTACAGATGAAATCTTACATGGTAATCCTGCTGCAGTCTGTGTCTTGGAGGATTGGCTATCTGAAGGGCTCATGCAAGACATTGCCAAAGAAAATCGTCTGTCAGAAACAGCCTTTGTTGTCAAAGAGGAGGCAGGCTATCAGCTGCGCTGGTTTACTCCAGGTGGAGAAATTGATCTCTGCGGCCATGCCACTCTGGCAACAGCCTTCGTCCTTTTGAATTACTATGAAAAGGATGTTGAAGAGGTTAGTTTTCAAACCCTGAGTGGTCAACTTGATGTAGCCAGAAAAGGCGACCTCTATGAAATGACCTTTCCGGCCTATCCTTTGAAGAAAATTGCTGTGACAGACGAGATGGAAGCGGTTTTGGGTGTTCGCCCTCAAGAGGCCTGGCTGGCGAGGGATTTAGTCTGTTTGCTGCCATCAGAAAAAGATGTGCGTGAGCTAAGGCCTGATTTGGAACTAGCCCAGGACCTTCCTGGCCTTTTGTTGCATGCTACGGCAGGCGGAAAAGATTATGACAGTGTGACCAGAAGTTTCGCCCCCAAGCTAGCTATTGATGAGGACCCTGTCTGTGGGTCCGGCCATTGTCATACCTGCGTCCTCTGGGCGGAGAAATTAGGCAAGAAGGAGCTCAAGGCCTGCCAAGCTTCCGAGCGTGGCGGAGAACTTTATTGTCGGGTCCAAGGTGATAAGGTCCTGTTGGCTGGCAAGGCCGTCCTCTTCTCGGTGGCTGAATTACGTATTTGAGTTAAGTCTCTCAAACATTTAAAAAGTGGCTAATTTTATAGTGAGGCTTGCTGAAGCTAAATTTCCCATGCTTATGTTATGATAAGGCTTAGTAAGTTCATGAAGAGCCCTATTGTTTATAATTTAGCCACTCAGGTAGACTGCACCAAGCGGGCTCTCTACTTCATAGAAAGGAAACTGGCTGTGTCTTATAAATTTTTACTTTTCGACCTTGACCACACCCTCTTAGATTTTGAAGCGGCGGAAGAGGTTGCTCTAACGCAGCTCCTGCAAGCAGAAGGGGTGGAAGATGTCGAAGGCTATAAATCCTACTATAAACCCATGAATCAGCAACTTTGGCGGGATTTGGAGGCTAAGAAAATCTCAAAGTCCCAATTGGTCAATAGCCGATTTGCTCTTCTGTTTGAGCATTTTGGGAAGACTGTTGATGGGCCAACCTATGCTGAAAAATATCAGTCCTTCCTGATGCATCAAGGTCAGATCTTTGCCGGAGCTAAGGAGCTTTTGGCCGAATTAAAGGTCTCAGGCTATGAGATCTATGCTGCTACCAACGGCATTACCCGTATTCAAGAAGGCCGTCTCGAGGCCTCAGACATCAAGCCTTATTTCAAGCGGGTCTTTATTTCTGAACAGACGGGTTATCAAAAACCAGACAAGGAATTTTTCCAAATTGTGGCCAAGCAGATTCCTGGATTTGATAAGGAGCAGACTCTTTTTATTGGCGATAGTCTGACAGCTGATATTCAAGGTGGCAACAATGCTGGTTGGGATACGGTTTGGTACAATCCCGCAAATAAGAAAAATACTAGTTCTGCAAGACCAACCTACACCGTAAACTCTTACTCGGAACTCTTACAACTGCTTCATGGACAGGTTTAAGCCAATCATCACTACTGGAAAGGTAGTGATTTTTTTCGTCGGCCTTAGGCTTTAGACGACTTTTTGTCCTGATTGCACTTGTCCAAGCCGCCATTTTGACAAAGAGTTGAATTTAGTCCAAAGGCCAGTGGCCTATGCTTAAATTTTTGACAAAAATAATGCTGAGTTTATCTTTTTATGAGATAAATTGCAAGAATAAGTGCAACATTTACTTGAACTCATCCTCTAGAGCTTCACTAGCAGTTCTGTAAGCTAAACATTTTCGTGGTCGGTGATTGATATCATATAAAGCCTTATTCAAAACCTCATCAGAGATAGCGGCTAAATCTGTTTTCTTTGGGAAATATTCTCTTAGTAAGCCATTTGCGTTTTCATTGCTTCCTCTCTGCCAAGATGAATAGGCGTCCGCAAAGAAAAAGGAAATTCCTAAATTCTCTACCAGAGGATAGCAGGCAAACTCTTTTCCTCTGTCTGAAGTGAAGGTTTTAAGAGCCTCTT
>NZ_JMLC01000009.1 GCF_000686605.1 Streptococcus sobrinus DSM 20742 = ATCC 33478
TTTGGTGTCAAACGAGACTTCCGACCTTTTTGCTTAGCCCTGTGGTCGTACTGTTCCTGTGCTAAAGCTGCGGAATAACCATTTTGGCATCGTCTTAACTCTCTTGAAATAGTAGACTTATGGACGCCAAGTTTATTTGCAATTTGGCAAGGTTTCAAACCTAATTCTAAGTAGGTTTCTATCTTTATTCGGTCGGTTATGGTAAGATGGGAGTAGCTCATAGTTTTTCCTCGGGTTCTGTTTGTGTGGTTACTTACAGTTTACACCAATGAAACGCTATGAGTTTTTTTGTTGCACTATATTTTACAATTTATCATATTAATAACAAGTCGGGGAGAGGTCTGGAGGTTAATTTTCTCTGAGCATGAGATAGAGAAAATAAGGGGCACCCAGCAGGGAGACAATGATGCCTGTCGGAATACCCGTTCCCACTAAGAGTAGGCGTCCGACGGTATCAGAGCTGGTGAGGAGAATCATGCCAATCAAGAGCGAGGCAGGCAGGCTGGCCTGGTGCTGGCTGCCTAAGAGGCGACGGCTAATATGGCCGGCAACCAGGCCCAGAAAGGTGATATTCCCAACCAGAACGACACTGAGGGAAGCTAGGGCTGTCGCAAAGCCCAGGGTGATGAGGCGTTCCCTCTGGAGACGAAGCCCAAGAGCCAGGGCTGTTTGCTCATTGAGAGCCATAATATTAAGGGACCTGCTGCGGCTAAGGGTGAGCAGCCAGAGTAGGATGAGGAAGGGAGAGAAAATGGCCAGACTAGTCCAATCATTGCCGGTAATTTTCCCGCTGAGCCAGGAAATAATGCTGGTCATTTTATTATCATCGGTCAGGCTGAGAATGGCGACCATTATCCCTGAAAGCATGCTGGAGATCCCGACACCTGTGATAATCAGGCGGTTGGGATTGATGCTGCGGTTTTTCTGCAGGGACATGAGATAGACTAGGAGGATAGCTCCGGCTCCTCCCAGCATGGCAAAGATGGGCAGGGAACTGGTTGTTTCGATACTACTGTCTGTTGCCAGACCAATCATGATGGTCATGACTAACCCTGCCCCAGCATTGATGCCCAAGATTCCCGAATCAGCCAAGGGATTTCGAGTCAATGTTTGCAGGAGAGAACCGGCTAGGGCTAAGGATCCTCCACCGATGAGGCAGGCCAGAACCCTTGGCAGGCGAATACTCGTGATAATAAAATTTTGAGCCTGGTCACCTTGACCAACTAGGAGCTGGGCTAGGTCCGTCAAGGATGAGCGACTGTAGCCAACTGAGAGCGAGAGATAGATAACCACGGCAAGTAGTAAGAGGAGCGAGAAGGCCTTGAAAGAAGATTTTTTTAGCATCAGAGGTCACCTCCTCTTCTAATCAACCATAGGAAACAAGGGAGTCCCAGAATGCTGATGATGGCACTGATGGGGACTTCGCTAGGTGGATTGACAATCCGACTGAGCAAATCGACATAGACCAAAAAAGTGGCTCCGGCAAAACCAGTTAAGGGAAGTAAATAGCGATAGTCACGAACAATAAAAAACCGGAGGAAATGGGGGATAATCAGCCCAATAAAGGCAATGCTACCGACTAGGGCGACAGAGCCAGCTGACAGGAAAAGGACAATTCCCAGTAGCAGGAAAGAGACTAGTTTGGTCCTTTGGCCCAGGGACTTAGCGACTGTTTCATTGAGGCTGAGAATGGTCAGTTGGTGGGAAAAAAGCTGGGCCAGGACGAGACCGCCAATAATCAGGGGACTAACGATGGCCAGCATTTTCCAGTTGAGTTGTGAGAAACCGCCAGCCTGCCAACCAATGACATTGGTTTCTAGATTGAAATAGAGGGTGACGGCCTGACCCAGAGCAGAGCAAAGGGTGGCAACCATGGCACCAGCTAAAATCAAACGAATAGGGTGGTAGCCCTGCCTTGGCCGATAAGACAAGCCCAGAACTAGGAGGGCAGCCAGGAGGGAACCCAGCAGGCAGAGGACCAGGATGAGGCTATAATGGAGACTGCCCAGGAAGGCATAGCTCAGAATCAGGGCCAGCCCAGCTCCTGCATTGATGCCCAGTAGGCCTGGGTCGGCAATGGGATTTCGGGTCACTCCTTGCATGATGGCCCCAGCCTGAGCCATGGCAGCCCCCACCAGAATGGCTGCTAGGAGTCGGGGTAAACGCAAGTCAATGATAATATCCTGCTTGGCAGAATTTTTAAAAGGATTGGAGAGGACCTGCCAGAGCTGGTCCTGACTATAGTTGACGGCACCGAAGCGTAGGGAAAGGTAGCAGGCCAGGATAAATAAAATAAGAATAATGAAAAAAACAAGCCAAGTAAGATTTGGCTTATTCTTTTGTCTGAGAAGAGTTGAGGGCTTCTTCATGCTTGTTTCCAATCTAATTGGCTGCTTTGACAGCCTTAACAAAGGCAGGAAGCTGTTTGTCTAAGGACATAGGGTCTGAGAAGTAGAAGAGTTCTTCATCAACTTCTAGGACATGCTTGTTTTGAACGGTTGAAATATTCTTCCAGACGTCGCTTTCCTTGAGAGAAGCTGCGGAGTTCTTGGTTGCCTTGCTGACATTGAGTAGGGCATAGTCTCCCATATAGTCGCCTAGGACTTCTTGAGAAACGCCGAAATATCCTGTCTTGAAGACATCATCTTGGACCTTTTTCGGTGCTGAATAGCCGAGGGCATCGTAGATGAGCTCACCACCACGGCCCCAGTTTTTACCGTAGAGGTAGATATCCTTGTCGTAGAAATCCATGACGGTAAATGTAGCATTTTCAGGGAGATAGTCCTTCAATTCTTGCTTGGCCTGGGCAGTTTTCTTCTTCCAGTTGGCCAACCAGGTCTTGGCCTTATCTTCCTTGTCGAAGACCTTACCAAGGTCGGTGAGCATTTGCAGGTAGTCACGCTTGCCATATTCAATGACCAGAACCGGAGCGATTTTCTTGAGCTGTTTGATATTTTTGTCAGTTGAAAAGGCGATAATCAAATCTGGCTTTTGAGCCGCGATAGCTTCGGTGTCTTCCGAAGTCAGTTTTTTAGCATTTTTCAGCTTGTCACCAAAGGCTGGGCTGTTCTTTTCGTTATCCAGAGAATAGCTAGAGACATCAACTCCCAACTCGAGCAGGTAGCCTGTGTAGGAATAGGCAAAGTTGACGACCTTTTTGGGATTCTTTGGAACCTTGCCATAGTAGGTGAAGCCAGAAATTTTTGGCATGGAGGAGACGGCTTCCTTCTTGGTATCCTTGGAATTGTTGCAGGCAACGAGGACGAGAGTAGCTAGCAGGGCCACGAGGGCTGTCATTAGTTTTTTCATAGAATTTCTCCTGTGAATGATCTATTTTATCAGCTGATAGGTCAGCAGTATGGGGCGTTTGCTAAGGGGATCTTGGCTGAGTTGAGCCTCAATCTTGAAAATCTCCTTGAGAATGTCAGCCGTCATAATCTCTTGGACAGAGCCTTGATGAAGGATTTGTCCATCCTTCATGGCAATCAAGACATCAGAGAAACGAGCGGCTAGGTTAAGGTCGTGCAGGACCATGATAATGGTCTTACCAGTTGTTTGATTGAGTTCTTGGAGCAATTCCAGAACCTCCAGCTGGTGATTCATGTCCAGATAGGTTGTTGGCTCATCCAAGAAAATGGTATCGGTATCCTGAGCTAGAGCCATGGCAATCCAAACCCGCTGGCGTTGGCCACCAGACAAGCTATCAACATCCAGCTTAGCAAAGTCAGTGACCTTAGTGACCTCCATGGCCCAGTGGATGGTCGAGCGGTCATCCTGAGTTAGACTGCCCAGATATTTCTGATGGGGAAAGCGACCATAGGAAATCAAGTCATAGACAGAAATGCCCTTGCTGGCTTGTGTTTGTTGAGGCAGGAGGGCCAATTTCTTGGCGACTTCCTTGGTCGGCAGGCTAGCGATAGCTTGACCGTCTAGGTATATCTGCCCTTTTTTTAGCGGTTGAATCCGGATCAGAGCCTTGAGTAGGGTTGATTTGCCACAACCATTGGCACCAATGATGGTCGTTATCTTTCCTTGAGGAATCTCTAGCGATAAGTTGTCAATAATAGTGCGATCATCATAGGCCACCTGAATCTGGTCTGCACGAATCTGTGTCATCAGAGCCTCCTTTCAATAAGATAAGTAAATGGGTCATTGAAATGACTCCATTTACTACGGCAACCACTATGGTGGTTTGCCTAACCTTCTCACTAAGTCAGCTAATCGGGCATTATCGGCCCTCTTAACTGACTGATGCTACAGAATATATGAACAAGCCTCAATCCTGCTAAGAGGAAGTCTGCCTTTCCCAGGTTGGATAGGCTTAAGGTCTTGCTGGTCTGGCTTTTGCTCCGATGAAGAAAATTTAGAGCTAAGCAAGTGGCAAGAATGGTGTGAAGACGGACTGCCTAGCCAAACTCTACCAAAGCCAATCTATAAAGTAAAAAATAGGACGACATTTGAATTTCATAACTTGTACCGACGGGAGGACCTTGCATGGCTCAAATTATCCGAAAACGAGTTTTGAAATTCCTTCACATTATAGCATAGGATTTTTGAATTTGGAATCGTTTTTAGCCATATTTTGAATAAAGTAAAAGCCAAGTCCCCCAAGGGATTTGGCTCTTTGTAATGGTTCTTATTTTGGCCTCTAAATTAAAATTGTTTCTAATCATTAAGATACTTTTGAGCGATAGCAATATCGCCCTCATAGGCTGCTCGTTTACCGTCCACGATTTGGAAGGCATCAGCTCCCTTACCAGCAATAATCACGGCATCTGTGGCCTGTTGGGTTTCCTGCAGGGCCTTTTTAATAGCTGTTTCCCGGTCCACAATAATCTCAACGGGACGATTGATGTGGCTGGCAATTTCCTGACAGATAGCTTGGGGATCTTCCTTATTAGGGTCGTCAGCAGTCAGGATGACTTGCAGGTCGGGGTGTTGATTGATAACAGTCCCAAAGTCTGCCCGGCGACTTTCCCCCTTGTTGCCTGGGGCTCCTAAGATGAGAATATTTTTCCCAGTCTGGTGCAGGGTGACTACGGACAGCAGCTTTTGCAGGCTGTCGCCGTTGTGGGCATAGTCAACAAAGACCTTGGCACCATTGGCTTGAGTCAGAACTTCCATACGGCCAGGCACCCTAGTTTCAGCGATACCTTTTTGGATATCGTCTAGACTAGCTCCTAGTCGCAGGCTGGCAAGTCCAGCAGCCAGGGCATTTTCCTGATTGAAATCACCGATAAGTTGGATATCATAGTGGCCAGCCAATTTACCAGTCAAGTCAAAATCGAAGGCTCGACCATTT
Source organism: Streptococcus sobrinus DSM 20742 = ATCC 33478 (assembly GCF_000686605.1). Taxonomy (GTDB): domain Bacteria; phylum Bacillota; class Bacilli; order Lactobacillales; family Streptococcaceae; genus Streptococcus; species Streptococcus sobrinus. The sequence continues at coordinate 5,303 of NZ_JMLC01000009.1, forward strand.
TTTATCTGGTTGTCAGAATCTTGACCGTAAAAATCGTGGGGTCTTGTGGCAACTTGGTCACGGACGATGGCAAAATGGTCCATGCCACTATTAACCACAACAGCTCGGCTATTATCCATAAGCAGACGCTTGTGGTAGAAGTAGTCCTCAAAGGTCGGATGTTCAATTGGCCCGATGTGGTCGGGGCTGATGTTGAGAAAGACACCGACATCAAAGGTCAAACCATAGACCCGCTTAACCAGGAAGGCCTGACTAGATACTTCCATAATCAGGTGGCTACGGCCATTTTCAACCGCCTGAGCCATCATTTTAAAGAGATCCAAACTTTCGGGCGTGGTCAACTGAGATTTAAAAAAGATCACGCCATCCAGAGTGGTATTCATGGTCGAAAGCATGGCAGGCTTGTGGCTCAATTTGAGAATATTGTAGGCGAAGTAGGCCGCCGTTGTCTTACCCTTGGTACCGGTGAAGGCCAAAATCTTCAACTGGTCTTGGGGATTCCCGTAGAAGGCCATGGCAATCAGACTCATAGCCTGCTTGATATCATTGACTAGGATGGCTGGGATTCCAACTTGGTAATCCTTTTCCGCCACATAGAAGCCTAGACCTTGGTCGACAGCTCTTTGCAAAAATTCCTTTTTAAAGGCTGCCCCCTTAACAAAAAAGAGGGTAGAAGGAGTGACTTGACGGCTGTCATAGCTGAGCTGGTCAAAGGTGACTCCTTCCCAATCATAGGCGAAATCAGCTCGGTAGGAAATGTCGCGAAAATTTTTATCTTGCTTGAGGATGTCAAGCACTTGCTCAATCTTTATCATGACTACTATTTTAGACGGAATGTTGCCGTTTTACAAGTCACAGGCAAAAGTTTATAATAACAAAGATACAAAGTCGTTAAGCGACTCAAGGGAAAATAGGGAAGGAGACGTAGATGCACAGAGGCATCTAGGAGCCTTCATCTTTTTCCCCAGAGTCGTAGACGTGTTCAATTGAATAGTCGACACGCACAAAGTCACTCTAGCAGAGATTAGTAATTAGAGTGACTACGAAAACTACTATTGTAGTTTTCTATGCTCAAACCTCGCCCGGGCAATTGATAATGTTGCTTGGACTGTGTGTCGCTAATACAATCAAGAGAAGAAAGAGACCTATGGCAGAAAAACAATTAACACAGAATGAGAAGATGGCCCGTGGGACCTTCTGGGCAACAACCGGTAATACGCTGAGTCGCCTCATGGGTGCCCTCTACATTATCCCATGGTATGCCTGGATGGGGAAGTATGGCAACCAAGCCAATGCCCTCTACGGTATGGGCTACAATATCTATGCCTACTTCCTCTTGCTGTCAACCACAGGTATTAATGTTGCCGTGGCCAAGCAAATTGCCAAGTACAATGCCATGGATAAGGAAGACCATTCCATTCACCTGATTAAGAGCTTCCTCAAGCTCATGGGCGTGGTCGGTCTGGTCTTCGCCATTATCATGTATCTGGCCTCACCACTTTTTGCCATTGTGTCGGGGACTGGGCCAGAGCTGATTCCGGTTATCCATAGCCTGTCCCTAGCCGTGCTGGTCTTCCCCGCCATGAGTGTTATTCGGGGGATTTTCCAAGGGTACAGTGACTTTAAGCCCTATGCCATGAGTCAGATTTTCGAGCAGCTGATTCGGGTTATCTGGATGCTCTTGACCGCTTACTTCATCATGCAACTGGGCTCGGCTGATTATGTTAAGGCCGTCAGCCAGTCGACCCTGGCCGCCTTTATCGGTATGATTGCCAGCATGACGGTTTTGGTTTTCTACCTCAATAAGGCAGGTCTACTCAAGAAAATTTTTGCCAAGGAAGCCAAAAATATTAAGATTGATACCTTGGGTCTACTCAAGGAAACCTTCAAGGAAGCCATTCCCTTTATCATCACGGGTTCAGCCATCCAAACCCTGCAGCTGATTGACCAAGGAACCTTCAATAATGTCCTAGCCCTTTTCACCAACTATAGCCAGACTGAACGTAATATCCTCTTTAGCTATATGTCGGCTAATCCAAGCAAGATTAATATGATCTTGATTTCGGTGGCCACCTCCATCGGTGGTGTCGGCATTCCGGTCATTACTGAGTCCTTCACCAAGAAAAACTGGGAGGAGCTGCGCAAGGTCGTTGTCAACAACCTGCAGATGCTCTGGCTCTTTATCTTGCCTGCCGTTGTCGGATCGGTCATTTTGGCCAAGCCTATCTATGTAGTCTTCTACGGTCTGCCAACTAAAACAGCCCACTATCTCTTTGTCTTTGTTATGGCTGAGACGGTGCTTCTGGCCCTCTATTCCCTCATGGCACCTATGCTCCAAGCCCTCTTTGAAAATCGCAAGGCCATCCAGTACTTTCTCTGGGGAATTCTAGCCAAGGTGCTTTTTCAGGTTCCAATGATGTATGTCTTTGGCCCTTACGGTCCGCTGGTAGCAACGGCCCTGGCCCTTTGGATTCCAATTGTCCTCATGTATTTCAAGATTCAAGAAGTGACCGAGTTCGACCATGCTGAAATTAGAAAAGATGCAGGCACCATCCTTTGGATGACTCTGGTCATGGGTCTAGTTGTCGGCCTAGGCTACTTTGGCCTCAGTCAGGTTTATCCAGTTGTCGGTCGAGTTTCTAGCCTAGTTCACGTTGTCATTCTGGGATCTCTGGGCGTCTGTGTTTACGGCTACTTTGCTCTGCGCACCCGTCAAGTTGATGGCCTTTTAGGCCGTAAGGCAGAAAGCCTGAGACAGAGGTTCCATATTAAATAATGATTGTAAAAAAAGGAATACCATTTGTTTGGTACTCCTTTTCATTTTGGCTCTGGTTGTCTTTTTGAACTTACAATCCTCGTGTTAATCACCTGTTTGACGGGCGGTTATGATTTCATTTATTTGATTTTCCAAGGCTTATTAAGCTTAGCAGAACCACAACTAAGGTGATGAGCCATCCGACTCTGCTGGCCAGGATGATATTTCCCGACCAATGATTAAGGCAAGTGGAGCCAAGAGCAGAACCAGTTGAGATGGCGACGTTTTGCACCATTCGTTGAAGTGCTCCAGCATTCCCCTGCATTTCTAGGGAACTGGCCTTCATAATGCTGGCAATATTGGCTGGTTGGAAATAGCCGCCACCGATACCATAGATAAATAGACCTAATGTTAGCAGTAAGTAATTCCAATTCTGATTGAAAACGGCTAGAAAAGCTAAGGCTAACACAATAATAATGAGGCCCAGTAGGCTGTAGCGTTGATTCTTATGGCCATCGTTTAATTTTCCCGAGACCCTTGAAAAGATGACTAATCCGGCAGGCGCTCCTAATACCAGAAGTCCTGTTAAACCGGCGCTTAATCCATAGACCTGTTCAAATATAAAAGGTGGCAGTAGAAATACCATGGCAGAGGCAAATCCAAAGGCGATGGTTTGAAATAGATAAGAAATGAGCCTATGGTTTTCTTTCAAGCTCTTAACAGCTACTAAAGCATTATCTCTATGGAGTTCGTAGCGGTAAAAAACCAAGCCAATCAGCAAGCTCAAAAGTATAAGTCCTAGACTGATGGTCATATTATTTGACTTACTTAAGAGTGTCAAACCTAATAAAAGGCTAACCAAGGCAAAAGCATTGATAATACTTCCAGCCCAATCAATTTTTACCTTAACCTTATTCTCGCTGACTTTTTTGATGAGGTAGTGGTTGCAGACTAGGGCAATCAGAGCGAAAGGCAGGTTAATCCAAAAAATAAATTGCCAGAGATTCAGGGACAAGAGTAGTCCCCCAAGTGAAGGGCCAAGAACTGGCCCCAAGCCAATCATAACTCCTAAAATACTGATGGCGCTATTCTTTTGCTCTTCAGAAACTAATGTCGTAATCAGAGCTGCTGATGTTGCTTGTAAAGCAGCGGCACCGATTCCCTGAAAAATCCGCCAAAAGACAAGCCAAGGCATGCTTGCTGCTAGGCCACAAAATAATGAGCTCAACCCAAAAAGAGCAAAACCAAAATAGGAAATTTTTAACTTACCAATTCGGTCGCTTAAAACTCCGATGGGTAAAATACAGATAGACAAGGCTAGACTGTAACCAGTAATAGCAGTAGCTGCAATATTGGTCGTCGTCTGAAAATGGACTTTCAAATAAGATAGGGCAACGTTGATAATCCCGGTGTCTAGGGTTGATAGAAGCATTCCTAGGCCAGCGATAGTTGTCACATAATAATTCTTGCGATTGCTTTTCATATCTAGCAACCCCCCTTTACTAGCTTAGGCTTATGCTATAATAAAGGCGACAAACAATCAATCAATTCTAGAAAATTCGAATCGTTTGATAAGGGAGAACTCAATGGCTATCAGAATTAAATTTAGTGATTACGCTCTAAAAACAGATGAAACCTTAACCCAACGTATCCAATTCGTCTATTCTCCCTTGCATGAACTTTTTAGAAGCCTCCATGTTCTTCTCAATCCACGCCATCATGGAACTAATATTGACTGGGTCCTATCTATCGAAAAAGGGTTGACTAAAAAATTTTATCAAGACCTCCATTATTTCAGCCTTTTCTATGAATTAGGAGTTGCTCCTCTGCTCTTAGCTAATTTCAAATACCATAGCAATAATCTTGACGATGAACTTCAACAATTAAAAGCTTACTTGGCTACTTATCCGGTTGATAAATTATTAGCAAACTTGAAAAAAGTAAAGCAAAACCGTGAAAATAGTTTTATTCCTAATTTGGCTAAGGGACTGGAGTGGCAGGACTACCAACCCCAATCGAGTGAGGATTTGTTAGAAGATTTAGCTCAGAAACCGAGTTTAGTTTACCAAAGGCTTTATCATTTTATCGACTGGTATCGCCAGAACATCTTTGATAAAACCTGGGAAGAAAGGAAAATTGGACAAAAGATTCTTGGAGAAATTAAAAAGCAATCTCAATATTTACGACAAACTAGTATCAGAGAAATGTTCAATCATTTGGAGAGTGACAGAATTCATTGGCAAGGTCAAGATTTATTAGTCACTAAACCTTTTGAAGAGACTCTATTGCTTGATGATAAGGCGGTCATTGTGCTTTTACCAAGTTATTTTATATGGCCTCACCTCTTTGTTGATAGCTTCGAGCAGGGAATCTGTCTGGGCTACGCTCTGACCCAAGAAAATAATAGCTACGCCATAAATTCGAAAGGTCTAACTACTATTTTTAAAGCCCTTAGTGATCCTGTTCGTTTGCAAATTCTACACCAGTTAGCGGACAAGCCGTCCACCACTCAATCCCTAGCGCAAATCTTGCTTATGAGCAATTCTGCTATTTCGCGCCACCTACGAATCTTGAAGGAAGCTAAGTTATTGGAAAGTAGGAAATCTAAAAAATTCGTTCTCTATCAACCGACTGACCTGCTGACCCAAGTAATACCAGATTTTTATCAGTTCTTTGATGAGTAAGCTGAGGCCCAAAAATCTGGGCCTTTTTCATGCTTATAACTTTTTCTTATAGCTCACTATCAAATTTAAGTATGGAAGATTGGAGTTTTGCTTGCCTCAAACCGTGTTACAATTACAAGTAACGATTAAGGAGGCGATTTGATGACACAAGATTATAAACTAGCGACAATATTGGCGCATGCGGGAATCAATTCTGATAAGGAAACGGGAGCTTTGGCGGCTCCCCTGCATTTTTCAACGACCTATCAGCACCCTGAATTTGGTCAGTCGACGGGTTTTGACTACACCCGGACCAAAAATCCTACCAGGGCTACATTGGAAAAAACCTTGGCAGCCATTGAAAAGGCTGATTATGCTATTGCCACTAGTTCCGGCATGAGTGCCATTGTTCTGGCCTTGGAAATCTTCCCGGTTGGTTCCAAGGTCGTGGCAGCTCGGGACCTCTACGGTGGCTCCTTCCGCTGGTTTAATGACCAGGAAGAGCAGGGCCGTTTCTCCTTTACCTATGCCAATTCGCAGGCTGAGATGGTAGCAGCTATTTCTGACGATACCGACATTGTCTATATCGAAACGCCGACCAACCCCCTCATGATTGAGTTTGATATTAAGACGGTGGCAGAACTGGCCCACCAAAAGGGGGCAGTAGTCATTGTTGACAATACCTTCTACAGCCCCATTTACCAAAACCCAATTGAGCTGGGGGCAGATATCGTGGTCCACTCTGCGACCAAATACCTAGCGGGACACAATGATGTTCTAGCGGGAGTTGTCATCACAAGCAACCAAGACTACTATGATAAGCTTCTCTATAATCTAAATACTACGGGTCCTAATCTGTCGCCTTTTGATAGTTACATGCTCATGCGGGGGCTCAAGACCCTCAAGCTCAGGATGGAAGCTTCGACCAAGAATGCCCAATCTGTCGCCAACTTCTTGCAAGAATCGCCAGCTGTTAAGGAAGTCCTTTACACCGGCAAGGGAGGCATGGTCTCCTTCAAGGTCAAGGACCAGGCTAAAATTCCAGCTATCATCAATAGCTTGCAGGTCTTCACCTTTGCTGAAAGTCTGGGGGGCGTGGAAAGTCTCATTACCTACCCAACAACTCAAACCCACGCCGATATTCCAGCTGCAGTCAGAGCTTCTTATGGTTTGACCGATGACCTCTTGCGCCTCTCTATCGGTATTGAAGATAGTCAAGATTTGGTTAATGACCTTAAACAGGCTCTAGAAAGCTAATAAGTCAGTAGTTAAGTCTTGTTTGTAACTTTCCTAGTTTGATGAGTCCAGAGCTCCTTGTGAGCTCAAGCAAAATTAGTCAGGAGAAAAAGATGACACAATACGATTTCACCACCCTACCCAATCGCCTCAACAACCATTCCATGAAGTGGAAAGAAGTGGAGGCTAATCGTGACCTCCTGCCCCTCTGGGTGGCTGATATGGATTTTCTGGCCTTCCCTGAAATGAAGGCAGCTGTTCAAGTCTATGCCGACCGTGAGGTCTATGGCTATCCCTATTTTTCAGACCAGGTGCTGGAGTCTATTCAGACCTGGGAAAAAGAGCAGCACGGCTATAGTTTTGATAAGGAAACCTTGGTTCTGATTGAAGGAGTGGTGCCAGCTATTTCCGTGGCTATTCAGGCCTTCAGTAAGGAGGGTGAAGCTGTCCTCATCAACACGCCGGTCTATCCGCCCTTTGCCCGTTCGGTCAAGCTCAATAATCGCAAGTTGGTTGAAAATTCCTTGGTTGAAAGAAATGGCCACTTTGAGTTAGATTTTGACCAACTGGAAAAAGATTTGGTGGATAATCAGGTCAAGGTCTACGTTTTCTGCAGTCCCCATAATCCTGGCGGTCGGGTCTGGAGTCCAGAAGAGCTGGTCAAGGTGGCAGAGCTCTGCCACAAACACCATGTCATCTTGGTTTCTGATGAGATTCACCAAGACCTAGCCCTCTTTGGCAACAAGCACCATTCACTCAACACTCTGGGCGATTTCAAGGATTTCACTCTGATTCTCTCTAGCGCTACCAAGACTTTCAATGTCGCTGGGACCAAGAATAGCTTTGCCATTATTGAAAAACCTGAGTTGAGAGCTCTTTTCAAGAAGCGCCAGCTGGCCAATAATCAGCATGAGGTACCAACTATTGGTCTGGTAACAACCGAAACGGCCTTTCGCCATGGTCAAGCTTGGTTGGCTGAGCTCAAGCAGGTATTGGAAGATAATATCAATCTGGTTGTTGAGCGTTTGACTAAAGAAACGCAAATCAAGGTCATGAAGCCGGAAGGAACCTATCTGGTTTGGCTAGATTTTTCTGCTTACGACCTAGACGATGAGGAGCTCCACCGCAAAATCAAGGAAGAAGCTAAATTGATTCTTAATGTCGGCTCAACCTTTGGTAAAGAAGGAGTTAGCCACGCTCGACTCAATGTCGCTACACCTAAGGCTACTTTAGAGGATGCCTTGGATCGTTTGGTTAAGGTCTTCTAATACTCTTCGAAAATCAAAATTTTCCGTCGTTAACTCACTTTGCCGTACTTACTGAGGAAAGCAAAGCTTTCTCAATTTGTCCACCTCAAAAGGTCTCCCAGACCTTTTGAGCTACCTGCAGTTCGTTCCCTTGCGACACGAAGATAAAATAGTCGATAATACTATTTTATCTGAGTTAGTGAGGGAGCTAGGCAATCGCCATAGGGATTGCCGTTTGACCTCGCCTTTGAATGGCTGAGGTCTTTGCTCCATCCTGTTTTTGATTTCCATTGAGTATAAGCAGTAAGGATATTTGGGTCAGGCGATCTCTAATTCCTGAATTTTCCTGCTAAATATCGGATGTTTTGCTATAATAAAGAAAAATATCTAGAAAGGTGGCAAGCTTCAAGCAAGCTGACACATTATGGGAAAATTTCAAGTTATTTCACATCCACTGATTCAACACAAATTGTCAATTTTGCGCCGGGAGGACACTTCTACCAAGGTCTTTCGTGAATTGGTTAACGAGATTGCTATGCTGATGGGTTATGAAGTCTCACGTGACCTGCCTCTGGAAGATATTGAGATTCAAACGCCAATTACCAAGACCACGCAAAAACAATTGGCTGGTAAGAAATTGGCCATTGTCCCAATCCTGCGAGCTGGTATCGGTATGGTTGATGGCCTGGTCAGTCTGGTTCCAGCAGCCAAGGTCGGTCATATCGGTATGTACCGGGATGAAGAGACCCTGCAACCTGTTGAATATCTGGTTAAATTGCCAGAAGATATTGACCAAAGACAAATCTTCTTGGTCGACCCTATGTTGGCAACAGGTGGTTCAGCGATTTTAGGGGTTGATTCCTTGAAGAAGCGTGGTGCAGCCAATATTAAATTTGTCTGCTTGGTAGCGGCTCCTGAAGGGGTTAAGGCCCTGCAAGAAGCCCATCCTGACATCGATATCTACACCGCAGCTCTGGACGAAAAGCTCAATGAAAATGGCTATATTGTTCCAGGTCTGGGTGATGCTGGTGACCGACTCTTCGGCACCAAATAAATTAATAAAGCAAAAGCTGAGGCTGGGATGTCAAGTCCTGGCCTCGCTAGTTTTGTGGCATTAATCACTTGAATCGGCTGTGCTAGGTCGGTCAAGGAAATTGGCAGTTCTGGCGTAACAAGGCCAACTCACTCTCATTTTATACTAATCAAACTTCAAATTTTTCAGCTGACAGCTCTAGATTTGCAAAATCTTATTAAAAAGGAAAAAAGCTGTGGCTAGCGACCTAAGAATAGAGTGATACTTTCACCAAAGTGGTATTCTTAGCAACAACCACATTTGTTGCTAAGAACGGAATTTTCGAGACATTGGCTCGAAAATTAGCAATGAAACTCCGCAAGGAGGTTGCTTGCGTCCGCACTTTTTAAGAAAGTATCAAAAATGAAAGCTTTGATGCATATAAAGTATTTGCCTTATCTAAGTTTTTTATTTGACCTTTTTTGACCAAACAGCTATAATGGTGTCACGGTGATAAGGCGACCAATCTCTACTCAAGCAGGTCGGTTACCTGTCCAAATTTAAGTTAAGAAACGGAGAACCTTTATGATCCCAGTAGTTATTGAACAAACCAGCCGTGGGGAACGCTCCTACGATATTTATTCTCGCCTTTTAAAAGACCGCATTGTCATGTTGACAGGTCCAGTTGAGGACAATATGGCTAACTCCATCATTGCCCAACTGCTTTTCTTAGATGCCCAGGATAGTACTAAGGACATCTACCTCTATGTTAATAGCCCAGGTGGCTCTGTCTCAGCTGGTTTGGCTATTGTTGACACCATGAATTTCATCAAGTCAGATGTCCAAACCATTGTTATGGGGATGGCAGCTTCTATGGGGACCATCATCGCTTCCAGCGGTGCCAAAGGCAAACGCTTTATGCTCCCTCACGCTGAATACATGATTCACCAGCCAATGGGTGGTACTGGTGCCGGTACTCAACAATCTGATCTAACTATCGCTGCTGAACATCTCTTGCAAACTCGTGAAACACTTGAAAAAATCTTAGCTGACAATTCAGGTCAAAGTCTCAAGAAGATTCATGCCGATGCCGAACGTGATAACTGGATGACAGCCAAAGAAACCCTTGATTATGGCTTCATTGACGAAATCATGGAAAACAATGAATTGAAGTAAGCCCTCAATTAGAACTCACCTAAAAAGCCGGCCAGATTTAGTCGGTTTTTCAATATGCTATAATAGGAATATGTTAGAAATTAATGAGGACTTACTGGCCATTGATGATGCTATTGATAGCTTGGTTGAGGCGATTTTAGCCAGCCCACAGGCTCAAGCTTATCAGGTAAGTAAGGCAGACTTGGTAGCAGACTCAGAGCTCCAAATTCAGTTGGCCACTTTTCGAGAACTCCGGGCCAGCTATGAGGAACAAAAGGAATTTGCCAAGTACCGGCCAGAGATTGCCCAGCTTCGTCGTCGGGTCTTGCGCCTAAAGCGACAAATTGACCTGACCCAGACTATGCAGGATTTTCGGGCAGCAGAGGTTGCCCTCCAGCGCCTCCTGGCAGAAGTTACCCAGCAACTGGCTCAGACCATTTCGACTGATATTTTTGTTGATACGGGATTGCCCCTGGCGCCACATCATCAACAACACGGCCATGGTCGAGGTCAGAACATTCGTGAGAAAGGATAAGTTAAACAAGCATGTTTGAGAAAGAAAAACGAGTGGGGATTATCGTTTATCTCTATTATAATCGGGATGCCCGCAAGTTGAATCGCTATGGCGATATGATTTACCACTCACGGCGCTTCCGTTATGTTCAACTCTACCTGGATGCGCAGAAGCAGGAGGAAGTAGTCGATGCCCTGAAAAAGTTGAAATTTGTCAAAAGGGTTCGTCCTTCTCACTTGGACGATATCAATCAAGACTTCGTCGGTAGTCTGCTTCGAGAGGACCTACCAGCGGTGGAACAATAAGATAATCTAGCTAGTCCTTGAAAGGACCTAGCTTTTTTTAATTGACTTATACACTTTGAATCTCAAAACTTACAATTTCTAATTCTACTTCTAGTTCAGTCGTGTCTTTCTAGAAGGGGCTAGTTTTCTAGATGAGAAAAAGATGGGGTGATACTTTCGCCAAAGTGGTATGAAACTCCTTTGGATTCTAAGAAATCATCCACCGGATAATTTCTTCTTGCGTCCGCACTTTTAAACGACATTCCATTTTAAAAATCGATGCTATTTTTAAAATGGAATTAGTAAGGTAGCTAGGTAACTCGCTCTAGCGATTACCGTAGTTTATCAGCGATTTTTAATCATTGGTAAACTTACTACGTTAGAAAGTATCAAAATTGAAAACCCTGCTTTCAACAAAGTATAAATAGCAAAAGCGTTGTAAACCCTTACACGACAAGCTTTCCCAAGCTCAGGTAAATACCCTTGACAATTATCAGATAATTCTGTATTCTATTCAATAGCCTTAAAAAGCGGTAGAATTGGGAATAAATCCCGAACTGCTTTTAAATTTAGAATGAGGAGAATAATCTTATGCGCAAAAAGATTATCGCAACTGGTATGGCTCTACTGGCTGCTGTGACTTTGGCGGCTTGTGGTAAGTCGCCCGATGTTACCAGCAATGCCCAGGGAACCAAAATCGGAGATACCATTAAAATTGGGGTCGACATGGAGTTGACCGGTCCCGTATCTGCCTATGGTAGTGCAGAAAACAAGGGTATCAAGTTGGCTGTTGAGGAAATCAACAAGGCCGGCGGTGTTGATGGTAAGAAGTTGGAACTAGTAACCAAGGACAACAAGTCTGATAATGCCGAAAGTTCGACGGCTGCAACCAACTTGGCTGTCCAAAACCAGGTCAATGCCATCATTGGCCCAGCGACCTCTGGTGCGGTTTCAGCGGCTTCACTCAATGCCCAAAAGACAGGGGTACCCCTCTTGTCACCTTCAGGTACGCAGGATGACTTAACCGTTGATTCTACAAGTGGTAAGGAAAAGGCCAAACGCTTTGTCTTCCGGACGACCTTTAGGGATAGTTTCCAAGGTCAGGTTCTGGCTCAATATGCCCAGGAAAACATGCAGGCTAAGAAGGTTGTTCTCTTCTACGATAACTCTAGTGACTATGCTAAAGGGATTGCGGATCAGTTCAAGAAGAGCTACAAGGGTCAAATCGTTTCTACCCAAACCTTTGTGGCCAACGATACGGACTTCCAATCAGCCCTGACAGCTATTAAAGATAAGGATTATGACTTAATCGTTATGCCGGGTTACTATACTGAAACTGGTCTCATTACCAAACAGGCCCGTGATATCGGTATTGATAAACCAATCCTGGGTCCTGATGGTTTCAGTGATAAGACCTTCATTGACCTAGCTGGTGAGAAGGATGCAAGCAATGTCTACTATGTCTCTGGTTATTCAACCAAGGCAGACCTGTCTGCAAAAGCTCGCGACTTCATCAAGACTTATCAAAAGAAATATGGTGGTCAACCCAACCAATTCTCAGCTCTGTCTTATGACTCTGTTTATATGATTGCTGCGGCAGCTAAGGGAGCTCATAATTCTATCGAATTGGCCGATAATTTGGCTAAGCTCAAGAATTTCGTGGGTGTAACGGGTACTATGACCATTGACAACCTCCACAATCCAATTAAATCAGCGGTAATGGTTAAGTTGGATAACGGTGTCGAAACTTCTGCTGATACTGTTACGATTAAGAAGTAGCAGCGGTCTTTTAGACCTTGACATGAACACATAGAAAGTTTGGTATTTTATGTTAGCACAACTTCCCCAACAACTGGTGAATGGTATTATTCTAGGAAGTATCTATGCCCTTCTGGCCCTAGGTTATACCATGGTTTATGGGATTATTAAATTGATTAACTTTGCCCATGGGGACATCTTTATGATGGGAGCCTTTCTTGGTTACTATGCAATCAATGGCCTACATATGAACTTTTGGCTGTCTCTAATCTTCTCCATGGTTGTGACAGCCCTTCTGGGTATGCTGATTGAGTTTCTGGCCTATCGGCCTCTGCGAAATTCGACTCGGATTTCGGCCTTGATTACGGCCATCGGGGTTTCCTTCCTCTTGGAATACACCATGGTCTTCTTCTTTGGCTCCAATAAGCGGTCCTTCCCACAGGCTGTCAAGATGCATAGTTATGACTTGGGTCCAGTTACCATTACCAATATTCAACTCTTGATTTTGGTCGTGGCGATTGTCCTTATGGTCGGCTTGCAACTGATTGTTAAGCAAACCAAGATGGGTAAAGCTATGCGGGCCGTATCCGTTGATAGCGATGCCGCTCAGCTGATGGGGATCAATGTCGACTCTACCATCAGCTTCACCTTCGCTTTGGGTTCTGCCCTGGCTGGTGCAGCCGGTGTCCTCATTGCTCTTTACTACAACTCCATTGACCCTCTCATGGGTATGACGCCAGGTATCAAGGCCTTCGTCGCTGCCGTTCTCGGCGGTATCGGTCTGATTCCAGGTGCCGCTATTGGTGGTTTTGTTATCGGTATCTTGGAAACCCTGTCTAATGCGATTGGCCTGTCAACCTACCGTGATGCTATCGTTTACGCCGTCTTGATTGTTATCCTTCTGGTTCGTCCAGCTGGTATTCTTGGTAAGAACGTGAAAGAGAAGGTGTAGGACATGAAAAAGAATTTAAAATTAAATCTAACATGGCTTGCTATTGTCGCAGTCATCTACGCCATTCTCCAAATTTTAGCAAGCACAGGTCTTTTGAACCTTTACTATATTCAGATTTTGATGGGGATTGGAATTTCCATCCTCATGGGACTGGGAACCAATCTGGTTCTCGGTTTCTCCGGTCAGTTTACCTTGGGGCAAGCTGGTTTCATGGCTATCGGGGCCTATGCCTCAGCCATCGTTACCCAATACTACCCAACCTATGATGGTTTTTACTGGTCTATGCTTCTGGGAGCTATCATCGCAGCCCTAGTCGCTATCGTCTTTGGTGTGCCAACCCTGCGACTCAAAGGGGATTACCTAGCTATCGCAACCCTTGGTATGGCCGAAATTATTCGGATCATCATCATCAATGGTGGTACGCTTACCAACGGAGCTGCTGGTTTGACGGGGATTCTGCCCTACACTACTTGGCAAGTTATCTTCCTCTTCGTCGTTGTCATCACTATCTTGGTGCTCAACTTCCTGCGTTCATCAACCGGTCGGCAAATTATCGCTGTTCGGGAGGATGAAATTGCAGCCGAATCTATGGGGGTTAACTTGACCCGGCAAAAGGTTTTGGTCTTTGTCATGGGTGCTGTTATCTCAGCTATTGCTGGTTCCCTCTACGTCAGCTATATCGGTACGGTCGTACCAAAAGATTTCACCATCATGAAATCTATTGACTACTTGATTATTGCCGTAATGGGGGGACTGGGTTCGATTACCGGTACCATCATTGCTGGTGTTGTCTTGGGTATCCTCAATATGTTCCTGCAAAATTTCTCAGAATTGCGGATGATTATCTATTCATTAGCCCTGATTCTGGTTATGATTTTCCGTCCAGGTGGACTTTTGGGAACCAAGGAATTTACCCTAGCAAAATTCTTCAATAAGAATAAGGAGGGCAAGGACTAATGGCACTTCTTGAAGTTAAAAATTTAACCAAAAACTTCGGTGGTCTGACTGCCGTTGGTGATGTCTCCATGGAACTCAACAAGGGTGAATTGGTTGGTTTGATTGGTCCTAACGGGGCTGGTAAGACGACCCTCTTCAACCTCTTAACAGGTGTTTATGTTCCAACCGAAGGGACTATCACGCTGGATGGCACCCTCCTCAATGGCAAGGCTCCCCACAAGATTGCCTCTTTGGGGCTTTCTCGGACCTTTCAAAATATCCGTCTCTTTAAGGAAATGACAGTTTTGGACAATGTTTTGATTGGTTTTGCCAATCGTCACAGTGCCCATCTCTTAGCTTCTTTCCTGCGTTTACCCAAGTATTATCAAAGTGAAAAGGAACTCAAGGCTAAGGCCATGGACCTCCTGAAAATCTTTGACTTGGACCAAGATGCTGAAACCTTGGCCAAGAACCTGCCTTACGGTCAACAACGCCGTTTGGAAATTGTCCGGGCCCTGGCAACCGAGCCTAAAATTCTCTTCCTAGACGAGCCAGCTGCTGGAATGAACCCCCAAGAAACAGCTGAATTGACCGCCCTAATTCGTAAAATCAAGGAAGAATTCCAAATTACAGTCATCCTGATTGAACACGATATGAGTTTGGTCATGGATGTTACCGAGCGGATCTACGTGCTGGAATATGGCCGTCTCATCGCTCACGGGACTCCAGATGAAATCAAATCTAACAAACGGGTTGTCGAAGCCTATTTGGGAGGTGAAGTTTAATGTCTATGTTGAAAATTGAAAACCTCTCAATCAGCTATGGAGCGATTGAAGCCGTCAAGGATGTGAGCTTTGAGGTTAACGAAGGTGAAGTGGTTACCCTGATTGGGGCCAACGGAGCCGGTAAAACCTCTATCCTGCGGACGATTTCAGGTCTGGTCCGTCCAAGCAATGGGACTATCAGCTACTTGGATAATCAGATTCAAAAAACAGCTGCCCGAAAAATTGTGGCCGATGGCCTGGCTCAAGTGCCAGAAGGCCGTCATGTCTTCCCAGGTCTAACTGTTCTGGAAAATCTGGAAATGGGTGCCTTCCTCAATAATAGTAAGGACGAGATTCAGGCCAGCTTAAAGCGGGTTTTCGATCGCTTTCCTCGTTTGGAAGAACGCAAGAACCAGGATGCAGCCACCTTGTCCGGTGGTGAACAACAGATGCTGGCCATGGGGCGGGCTCTGATGAGTAAACCTAAATTGCTCCTTCTGGATGAGCCTTCCATGGGGCTAGCCCCAATCTTTATCCAAGAAATCTTTGACATCATTCAAGATATTCAAAAACAAGGGACAACCGTCCTCCTGATTGAGCAGAACGCTAACAAGGCCCTGTCCATCGCAGACCGAGGCTATGTTTTAGAAACAGGCAAGATTGTCCTGTCAGGTACAGGTCAAGAATTGCTAGCTTCCGATGAAGTCCGCAAGGCTTACCTAGGTGGTTGATCCTCATTGAGAATTGCCAAAGCTCCCCGCCTCTCTTAACAGGGCGTATCCAAGTATGGATTCCAATAACTAGCAAGTAAATAGAATAGAAACTGGTTGGAGTGTCTACTCCAGCCAGTTTCTCTTTTCTCTTGGAGCTGTTTGTGGGAGTAAAACAGGGATTACTACAGCAACCTCTTCATAAGCACCAGAGGCTTTCCGCACTTAATTTCCTACTAGCTTGAATAATTCTGGAAATAAGCTATAATAAATTTTGTATATGCTTTGAAATAGGGCCTGAAGGCCAGAATGAGCTATCCTGATGAATTTAATACTCTTCGAAAATCAAAAAGGGGACAAGGAACAAGCGAGCTCAAATAAGGACTGAGGACTTGTTACAAGAACTGTTATAACAGTTCTTTATGTCCCTCACTAAATCCCTAAAACCTGCAGTATTGACAGCTTTTATGGATAGTTGCCTCCTCGACTTGCTTTGCCGTACTTAATGAAGAAAGCAATGCTTTCCTCATTCTCCACCTCAAAAGCTCTCCCAGAACGTTTGAGGTGCCTGCAGTTTCCTGTAAGGCCTCATAAAGTTGGGCAATTATACCAACTTTGTGAGGTTAGTGAGGAAGTTAGACAATCACTAGAGAAAGTAAAGTTAGATTGTTTGCCTCTTTGGTGGCTGAAGTCTTTGCTCCGTCTTGTTTTTGATTTTCATAGAGTATTTTAAGTCGTTTAAGAGGGAGAGAAGAGCTGGGGTATGCTTACGAGATTTTATTGCCAGTCACTTTGGCAGTCTTCCAAAATTTTTAAAGAGAGGGAGTCTTATGAAGTTTAAAAAGAGTGAAAGTTTTTATTTATTGATGAGTGTTGTCCTGCTTGCTCTTATTTTGGGGCTATTTGTCTATGCCAAGCATGTCAACTCTAGCATTAAAAATGGAGATGTGGAAGTAGCGCCCACCCATATCAGTACGAGTTCATCATCTTCATCATCGCAAAATAATAAAAAAATAGAGTCTGATTTAGATAGCCTGGAAAATAATCCAAGTGCGGATAAGGTTGATACCATCCAAGATGAGATTGATCAAGTTTCTAACAAGAGCCAGAAAGAAGCCTATCAAGAGCGTCTTAATATTGTTTCAGCTAAATTAGCTCTGACAGATGCTCAGGCTAATCCAACTACAGATAACCTTCAAGCAGCCCAAACAGCTATCGATAAGATTGCAACAACCTCTAAGAAGGCCGATTTGCAAAGTCAGTTAGATAACTTGACTCAATCAGGGCAAGGCGGTCAGGAATAAAACCTCAACAGTCTCAGCCGAAAATATTTTTTGGTAAAATATTTTTCCAGTAAAGTCTGCAAGCAACTAACAGTAGAGCCGTTTCAGAGCTTTATTAAATATTTAAATTATGACAAACATGTTAAAAACGAATTAAAGTTCCTTGGACTTGTCGTAAAAATTAGGTATAATAAAGCATGAAATTAATAATACTGGAGAATAAATAATGGCAAGACACAATCGTTCAAAGTCAAAAAGTTTTAGTACACATTATTTTGTCAATATTCTACTATTTATATTATACACAGCGGTCTCAGCTATGACCCTATTTCTTATGTATAAATATAATTTTTTGGCATCTCGTTATCTAAATGTTATCTTTACAATTCTCTTAGTCGCTGTATTTACCTTGACTGCCTTTCTTATCATTAAGAAACGCTCGAAAATCTGGACGAGCATCCTGCTGGTTGTCTTCACTATTGTTTCTGCCCTTACCTTCCTGGGATTAAATCGGCTGGTTAATTTTGTTGGTACCCTCAATGATTCAACCAAATATTCTCAAGTTGAGATGAGCATCGTTGTTCCCAAGGACTCTTCTATCAAAGACCTCAGTGACGTTGATGAAGTAGAAGCTCCAACTCAAAGTGATGGGACCAACATTGATGAATTTGTCAAAGAGATTAAGGCCGACAAGTCTAAGACTATAACAGTTAACCACGTAGATTCCTACGCTCAGGCCTATAATGACTTGATGTCTGGTTCAACCAAGGCCATTATTCTCAATAGTGCTTATGCCAGCCTGATTGAAAATCAGGATAAGGATTTCAAGAGTAAGGTTAAAACCATCTACAGCCATAAGATTCAAACAGCTAACAAGGTTGAGTCTAATAAAAAAGTTGATACCAATGCTTTTAATATCTACATTTCTGGTATTGATACCTATGGTCCTATCAACTCCGTTTCTCGTTCAGATGTTAATATCATTGCGTCCATCAACCTCAAGACCCACAAGGTTCTCTTGACTACCACCCCTCGAGATGCCTATGTCACTATCCCAGACGGCGGTAACAATCAGAAAGATAAGTTGACCCATGCTGGTATCTACGGTGTTCAAACTTCCATGAAGACCTTGGAAAATCTTTATAATATTAACATCGACTATTATGCCCGCCTCAACTTCACGTCCTTCCTTAAACTGGTTGACCTGTTAGGTGGTATTGATGTTTATAATGACCAGGCTTTCACAGCCCACACCAATAAGGACTACACTTTTGAAGTGGGTAATGTTCACCTGGATTCGCAAGGTGCTCTTGCCTTCGTTCGTGAGCGTTACGGTTTAGAAAATGGTGATAATGACCGTGGTAAGAACCAGGAAAAAGTTATCACAGCCATCATCAATAAGTTGGCTTCAACTAAATCAATTTCGAAGATTTCTTCTATTGCCAATAATCTCCAAGATTCTATCCAAACTAATATGCCAATCAGTGATTTGATGACCATCGCTAATACCCAATTGGAATCTGGTTCCTCTTTCAAGGTTAGTTCGCAGGCCGTTACAGGTACAGGGTCAACAGGAGAATTGCAATCCTATGCAATGCCAGGTGCTTCCCTCTATATGATGCAATTAGATGACTCTAGTGTGAGTGATGCAGCAGATCAGATTAAAGATGTGTTAGGAGGTAAGTAAGGGTGATTGATATTCATTCGCACATTGTTTTTGATGTGGATGATGGGCCAAAGACGCTCAAGGAAAGCCTCAATCTAATCTCAGAAAGCTATCGTCAGGGAGTCCGGACAATCGTCTCGACTTCTCATCGGCGTAAGGACATGTTTGAGACCCCAGAAGAGACCATTCGTGCTAACTTTTTACAGGTAAAAAAAGCAGCAGAGGAAAAATTTCCAGACTTAACGATTCTCTATGGTGGGGAGCTCTATTACACAGAAGATCTCCGGCAGAAGTTGGAAAAGGGCTTGGTTCCTACCATGGATGGCAGTCGTTATGCCCTGATGGAATTTAGTATGGCAACTCCCTGGCGGGATATCCACCAAGCCTTAACCAAGGTTCTGATGCTGGGAGTCACACCGATTATTGCCCATATCGAGCGTTATAATGCCCTAGAAAATAAACCTGATCGTGTTCAGGAAATTATCAACATGGGTTGCTATACTCAGGTGAACAGCAACCATGTTCTCAAGCCCAAACTTTTTGGAGATAAGGAAAAAACCTTCAAAGTGCGGGGACGATACTTTTTAGAGCAGGATTTGGTTTACTGTATTGCTAGCGATATGCATAATCTTGATAAACGCCCTCCTTTTATGGAGGAAGCCTACCAGGTCATCACTAAAACCTATGGTGAGACAAAGGCTCAAGCCCTGTTCAAGGACAATCTTCAAGATTTACTCGATAAGAAAACTAATTAAGGAGAACATATGAATACAGCAGATAATGCATCATTTGAGATTGATGTATTCGCCTTACTCAAAAAATTATGGAACCGCAAATTCTTGATACTCTTCGTGGCTCTGCTCTTTGGCTTCGTAGCCTTGTTTGTCAGTGTCTTTATTATTCCAAAGACCTACACTTCTTCTACTCGGGTTTACGTGGTTAATAATAGCACCAACAATTCCATTAATTATCAAGATATCCAAGCAGGGACCGATTTGGTTAATGACTATAAGGAAATTATCCAGTCTCAAGATGTCCTTGATGATGTTGTCAGCAAAGAAAAATTAGACATTAGTTCCGCTGAACTTTCTAAGAAGATTAGTGTTCAAGTACCAACGGATACACGGCTGATTACGATTTCCGTGAAGGACAAAAGCGCTCAAGAAGCCAGTCGTCTCGCTAATGCTGTGCGTGAAGTTGCTATCCAAAAAATCAAGGATGTGACCAAGGTTGAAGATGTTACAACGGCAGAAACTGCTAAGGTTCCATCATCACCTACTTCGCCAAGTATTAAGAAAAATCTTGTCCTTGGTGTTGTTGCAGGTGGTTTTATCGCTGTGGTGACCTTGATTATTTTTGAAGCTCTTGATGATCGCATCAAGACTAGTGAGGATATCGAGAAGGTACTTGGTCGTACCTTGCTTGGGGTTGTTCCCGATACCAACAGCCTATAGGAGGAAGTATGGGATACTTAGAATTAGCTAGTAACAAAGAGAAAACAATTGATAAAGCTGAGGAATACTACAATTCCATTCGGGCAAATATCCAGTTTAGTGGAAGTGATATCAAGGTTATTGCCTTAACCTCAGTTCATCCCAAAGAAGGTAAGTCAACGACTACAATGAGTTTGGCCGTATCCTTTGCCCGTGCAGGTTACCGGACACTTCTGGTCGATGCTGATATGCGTAATTCTGTCATGATGGGAAGTTTTAAACCAGATGGTCCTGTTAAGGGCTTGACTGATTTTTTGTCTGGCCATGCTGATTTGCAAACAACTATCAGCCGGACCAGTGTTGCCAACTTGACTATGATTCCTTCTGGACAGGTTCCCCCCAATCCAACAGCCCTCTTCCAAAGTGATAACTTCAAACGGATGATTGAAGCCGTTCGTGAGCACTATGACTATGTTTTGATTGATACACCCCCTATTGGTAAGGTTGTTGATGCTGCTATCATTGCTCAAGACTGCGATGCCTCTATCTTGATTACTGAGGCAGGTGTCATTCGTCGTCGTTTTGTGAAGAAGGCCATCGAACAAATGGAAAAGAGCGGGGCTCAATTCTTAGGTATCATTCTTAATAAGGTTGACGAGAAATCAGAAAACTACGGGAACTATGGAAGTTACGGAAGTTATGGAGACTATGGGAAGCGGTCCTCAACTAATCACACCAACCATACTCGCCGCTCCAAATAATCCTAAAAAAGCTGCAAGGCTTTTTTTATAGCTCTAAATGAACTTAACCAAAATTTAGCGATACTGCTGCAGATTGGGTAAAAGAGCGAAAACTGTGTTCCAAAATATCCCCTAACGATTGTGAAACAGAAATCAGGGAGATTGCTGCAGTTTTGCATAGCCAAAACTACGTTTCTAAAATTCCTTACCCATGTCTGAAGAAAACAGATAGCCTTATCACTAAACTACTTGATTGCCAAGTAGTTTTTTTATTAGCTTCTCAATGACCTATCTTTCAGATAAGAATTATATGAACTATTAATCTTGGATAAGTTTCAAGTTTGAAATTCTCTGTAAAAGAATTGTTATCTTTAAAAAACCTCACTTGGATACAAGGAATAGGGGCGCACCTAGCTTTCTGACATAAAATCGCAACAGTCCCTAATTTTAAGCGCTGAGCGAATTTTACAGCTTTTTTGGAAGCTTGACAGAGACTGGACAGAGAAATTTTGTCTCGTTAGAATGGGAGCGAGGTCGGCCGAGGCTGCCTCTATGAATGATTTTTTGCTGTATCCGGAAGGTAGAGAATCATTCAAAAAAAGCTAGATAGCTCTTTGTAACCGATTTGGGTTACTAGTGCTAGTAGCATCAGATAAATAAGGAGAATTACCAATGACAAAATTAATCAAAACCAAAAAACTACCTTATGCTGTTTTGACAACGCTAGGCCTAGCTGTAGCAGGGCTGGGTGGTGTATCTGCTGTTTCAGCCAACTCACATTCTAGTTCTGATTGTATCAGCCAAGAGCAAGCTAAAACCGTTGCCCTTAAAGACTGCGGTGTTCAAGAGAGCCAAGCCCATTTTACCAAAGTCGAAAAGACTAGCTACCAAAACAAGACAGTTTATGTCGTTGATTTCCAAGAAGGTCAAAAGGAATATGACTATACCATTGACGCTCATAAGGGAACCGTAACGCAAAAGGATAATAAGTCTCAAGCTTCACAAACAAGTGCAACAACGACACCAACTGGTTCAGCACCAAGCAGCTCAGCTCCAACAACTGGTACTGGTGCTAGCTCACAAGCCGGTAGCTCAAGCTCTCAATCTAGCCAAGCTGGATCAAGCTCATCTTCTCAATCATCAAGTAACCAAAATCAAGCAACAGTTACTAATGAAGAAGCTAAGCAAATTGCTTTGAATAATGCTGGTTTGGCGGAAAACCAAGTCAGTGAATTGAAGGTCGATAAAGACCAACAAGATGATTCACCAATCTACAAGATTAACTTTAAGTGTGGCGAAACTGGCTACTCTTATCATATTAGTGCCGTAAATGGTAGCATCTTAGAAATTGATAATGACACTAATAGTTCATCTAACTCAGGTTCAAATTCTTCTAGCGACCAAAACAAGCAACAAGCGACATTCACTAATGAAGAAGCCAAGCAAATCGTTTTAAACAATGCTGGTTTGGCAGAAAACCAAGTCAGTGAATTGAAGGTTGATAAGGATCAACAAGATGATTCACCAATCTACAAGATTAACTTCAAGTATGGCGAATGTGGTTATTCTTACGTTGTTAGTGCCGTAAATGGTAGCATTTTAGAAATTGATAACGATACCGACAATTCATCAAATCAATCTAACTAAACAAATCAATCTAACCAAACAAGTCAATCATCTCAAACTAGCCAATCCACTGAAACCACTCAATCAAGTCAAGCCTCTCAAGGAAGCTCTACTTCATCAAGTAGCAGCTCTTCTAACCAAGGCGACGACCAACACGGTGATGATGACAGTGACCACGATGGCGACCATGGTCAAAAACATCACGATGGTGATGATGACGACGATGATGAAGATTTGAACGACGAATACGAATAAATTGAAAATTTGAGAGACTGGAACGATGATTGGCTGGCTTTACCTAGCAATCCTTGCCCTGCTCCCAAAATGAGTCAAGCTGGTTTTCCGGCTTGGCTTTTTTCTTGTGATATAATAGAAAAAATGCAAGGAGGTAGCTGCTATGAAGAGAGCAATTTTTGCAGGTGGCTGTTTTTGGTGTCTGGTCCAACCCTTTGAGACCTATCCTGGTGTCTGTTCGGTTCTGTCGGGCTATACGGGTGGTCATGTGGCCAATCCCAGCTATGAAGAGGTTTGCTCCGGCAAGACGGGTCATACCGAGGCCGTAGAGATTATCTATGATGAAAGCAAGGTCAGCTATCAGGAACTTCTGGAGATTTACTGGGCTCAGACTGACCCGACCGATGCCTTTGGCCAATTTCAGGACCGAGGCGATAATTACCGTCCAATCATCTTCTATGAGAATGCCAAGCAAAAAGAATTAGCAGAAGCTTCCAAGGCCAAGCTCCAGGCTTCCGGTCGCTTTGATGACCCGATTGTCACCCAGATTGAGCCGGCACAGCCTTTTTATCCAGCTGAAGATTACCACCAGCAGTTCTATAAGAAGGACCCGCTACGCTATACTATCTCTAGTGGTTTGCGGCATAAATTTATTGAAGAACATTGGAAAGATTGAGGCCCGTCTTATGAGAAAATCCTTTTACACCTGGTTGATGACCCAACGCAATCCCAAGTCGCAGGAGCCAGCAGCCCTGCTAGCCGACTTGGCCTTCAACGACAGTACCTTTCCCAAGCACACCGATGATTTTGAGGAAGTCAGTCGCTATTTGGAAGACCAAGCCAGCTTTAGCTTCAACCTCGGCCAATTCGACAAAATTTGGGAAGATTATCTGGCTCATTGAGGCTGGACAATCATTTAGCTGTTGGTATTTTCTCTTCAGACAGAGGCCTTGTGGCTAGGAAAACCGGCTGCGTGTCTGTCTTCTCCCTCTTTTTTCCAGCATGATTTTTCTGTCCAAATAGGTTATAATGGGACTACATTAAGCAAGGAAAGAGGTAGTCTATTTGCAGGACTATTCTGTTGATATTCAATTAAAACATCCTGATGACCTCATGGCCCTTTTTAGCAGCAATGAGCGGCATCTCAAATTGATTGAGGAAAATACGGGCGTGGTCATCCATGCCAGAACCGAAGTGGTGCAGATTTTAAGCGATGATGAGGCTAGTTTGAAGATAGCCCGCCTAACGATTGAAGCCCTCTTGGTTTTGGTTGGGCGGGGCATGTTGGTCAATACCTCTGATGTGGTCACGGCCTTGACCATGGCTCAAAATGGAACCATTGATAAGTTTGTCGCCCTTTATGAAGAAGAGATTATCAAGGATAATTACGGCAAGCCCATTCGGGTCAAGACTCTGGGCCAGAAGGTCTATGTTGATAGTGTCAGGAACCACGATGTCGTTTTTGGCATCGGGCCTGCGGGAACTGGGAAGACCTTCTTGGCGGTTACTTTAGCAGTTACCGCCCTCAAGCGAGGTCAGGTCAAGCGAATTATCCTGACGAGGCCAGCGGTAGAAGCCGGAGAAAGCCTGGGCTTCCTGCCTGGCGACCTCAAGGAAAAGGTAGACCCCTATCTGCGGCCGGTCTATGATGCCCTATATCAGATTTTGGGTAAGGACCAGACTACCAGGCTTATGGAGCGGGAAATTATTGAAATCGCTCCTCTGGCTTACATGCGGGGACGGACCCTAGACGACGCCTTTGTCATTCTTGATGAGGCCCAGAACACGACTATTATGCAGATGAAGATGTTTCTTACCCGCCTGGGCTTTAATTCCAAAATGATTGTCAATGGGGACACCAGTCAGATTGACCTGCCCAGAAATAGTCATTCAGGCCTTCTAGATGCCATTGATAAGCTGAAGACTATTCGCCAGATTGACTTTGTCTACCTGTCCGCCAAAGATGTGGTTCGCCACCCAGTCGTAGCTGAAATTATCCGGGCCTATGAAGATGAGGGCAAGGCCTCAACTATTAGGGAAAAAGACTGACCCAGGCGACAGCGGGAGTAGGGCCAAACTGACAGTCCCTAACTTTAAATCTTAGAAAAATAAAAATGGAGCTCTTGTGGGGCTCCATTTTTAAGTGTTCAGTTAATCCTTTTGCATGCTAGGCTGGGCAGGCTCCGGTAGCCTTACTAGTCCTCTTTTTTATTGAGGAAGGCATAGGCTGCTCCGATGAGGATGCCGCCACCAATCCAATTGCCAATGAAGGAAATGCCCCAATGTCGCAGGACATTGGCCAGATTGTAACCATCCAGATGAACCGAATTGAAGCCCATCAGGAGGAAGGAAGAAAAGTTGGCCACCAAGTGTTCTGCATTCATGAAGACGAACATGAAGATGGCCGAGATGACCAAAATGGTCTTGGCTGTCTGGTCCTTGACCAGGAGGTAGGAAAGAATGGCGATGTTGACAAAGATATTTGCGATGATCGAATCAAAGAAAATTTGGCTGGAGGTTTTGGCCAGCTTGGTTTGGACAACGCCGACAAGGAAGCTCTTAGAATTCACCAGCGTGTAAGCGAAACTCTGATTAAAGAGGGCCGCAATCAGGGCTGCTCCAACCAGATTGAAGAGGGTGCAGACGACCAAAATTTTCAGGACCTTCTTGGCAGAAATGTAGCGGTAGTAGGCCCCAGCGGTCAGGTACATCATGTTTGAAGTGACTAGCTCGGAGTTTAAAAAGAGAATATAGACCAGGCCGAAGCTAAAGATGAAAGGAAAGACGAAGCGACCGAGGCTGGGATGAATCTGATTGATAACATCAGTGGCAATGCCACCGACCCCTGTGGAGAGGGTCAGAAAGGCACCGGCAAAGATGGACTTGACCGCATAGCGGACAAAGTGTTGGTCAATCAGCTCTTCCTTGGCCTGACAGGCCGTCTGAATTTTTTGCGAAAAGGTCATAAAGATCTCCTTGTGAATTTGTGATAAGTTTATTTTAGCATAGGGAGGTTGGTTTTGAAAAGGTTTTCAGAAATTAGGCTGGTAAAGTCTGCCAGCCAGCTGACTATTCTTGGAGGCTTTTATGCTATAATAAGAATGATTATTAGATTGGATGACCTATGTATATTGAAATGCTGGACGAGACTCAGGAAGTCTCACAAGAAATGATGGATAAGATTAGGGACATGCTCAATTTTGCGGCTAAGAAATTGGGCAAAGAAAACAAGGAGATGGCTATCACCTTTGTTGACAATGAGAAAATTCATCAAATCAACCTAGAATATAGGGACATGGACCGGCCGACCGATGTGGTTAGTCTGGAGTACAAGCCTGAGACTGATATTGTATTTTCCCAGGAGGACTTGGAGGCTGATCCTGATTTGGCAGCCATGATAGCGGATTACGATGCCTATATCGGCGAGCTCTTCATTTCGGTTGACAAGGCTCATGAACAGGCCGAAAGCTATGGCCATAGTTTCCAACGGGAAATGGGGTTCTTGGCCGTACATGGCTTTTTGCACATCAATGGTTACGACCATTACACCCCTGAAGAAGAAAAAGAGATGTTCACCCTACAGGAAGAGATTTTGACAGCCTATGGACTTACGCGAGACTAATTCACCCAAGAAATGGAAAAACCGGACCCTGACCTCTAGTCTGGAGTTCGCCCTGACAGGGATTTTCACCGCCTTCAAGGAAGAGCGAAACATGCGAAAGCACGCTGTATCAGCGGTACTAGCGATCTTGGCTGGTCTGATTTTTCATATTTCAGCTGTTGAGTGGCTCTTTCTCTTGTTAGCGGTTTTCTTGGTCATCACCTTTGAAATCATTAATTCGGCCATCGAAAATGTGGTCGATCTGGCCAGTAATTATCACTTTTCCATATTGGCTAAAAATGCCAAGGATATGGCAGCCGGTGCGGTTCTGATGATTTCCGGCTATGCGGTGGTGACAGGGGTTATCATCTTTTTGCCAAAGATCTGGCAACTGATTTTCCACTAGCAGAAAGAGACAAGATAGAAAGGAAAGAAGCAAGTCTGGCTTGACTTGGGACTGCTGACATTTAGTCGGTGACCTTGGTCAAAGTTGACTTACCTTCTTAAAAAAATAATATGACATTCAAATCAGGTTTTGTGGCAATTCTAGGTCGTCCCAATGTTGGGAAATCGACCTTTTTAAATCAGGTCCTGGGCCAAAAAATTGCCATCATGAGCGACAAGGCTCAAACCACCCGTAATAAAATCATGGGAATTTACACGACCAATAGCGAGCAGATTGTCTTTATTGATACGCCTGGAATTCACAAGCCCAAGACAGCTCTGGGGGATTTCATGGTAGAGTCTGCCTATTCCACTCTGCGGGAGGTCGAAACGGTGCTCTTTATGGTGCCAGCTGACGAGGAACGTGGCAAGGGCGACAATATGATTATGGAGCGACTCAAGGCCGCCAAGCTTCCCGTTATTCTGGTCATCAATAAGATTGACAAGGTCCACCCCGACCAGCTGTTGGAGAAAATCGAGGATTTCCGCTCGCAGATGGATTTCAAGGAGATCGTGCCTATTTCGGCCTTGCAGGGCAATAATATTCCCACCCTCCTCAATCTCCTCAAGAAGAATCTGGAAGAGGGCTACCAATATTTCCCTGAGGATCAAATTACCGACCATCCCGAACGCTTCCTGGTGTCGGAAATGATTCGTGAGAAAGTTCTCCTATTGACCAAGCAAGAGGTGCCCCATTCAGTAGCCGTCGTCATTGACTCCATGAAGCGAAATGAGGAGACCGACAAGATTCACATCCGAGCTACCATCATGGTCGAACGTGATAGCCAAAAAGGCATCATCATCGGGAAAAAAGGCAGCATGCTCAAGAAAATTGGCCAGCTAGCCCGCCGTGATATTGAAATCATGCTGGGGGACAAGGTCTTCCTCGAAACCTGGGTCAAGGTCAAGAAAAACTGGCGGGACAAAAAACTAGACCTAGCCGACTTTGGCTATAATAAGAAAGAGTATTAAAAAGGAGCTGGGGCAACTCAGCTTTTCTTGTCAATCACTAATATAACGGAGGTCAGAACATGACATTATCGCATATCAGCCACACCTTGCCATACTCAATTGAACGAATTTGGGATACAGTAACCGACCTTGAGCGTTTTGCTTGGCGAAGCGATATTAAAGAAATAAAGATATTAGACGAGCACAATTTTATTGAAGTGACCAAGAGCGGGTTAGAAACTCATTTTCATACGACCAGGTTGGTAGCCTACAATATTTTGGAATTCGACCTCAATAATGAGAGCATTGAAGGTCACTGGATTGGCAGTTTTAGACAGCAAGGACACGAAACTCTGGTGGATTTTACAGAAAATGTAGTCGCTAAAAAATGGTTTTTAAAACCGCTGCTTGCTCCCTATTTAAAGAGACAGCAAAAGCAGTATCTAAAAGACCTTCAGCATGAGCTGGAAAGAAACTCATCAATTTGATTAGGAGGCTTTCTTTTGGTCAAAAAACGGTTGAAAATTAAGACAAGAAAGGAAGCTATGCCAGAATTACCAGAAGTTGAGACAGTTCGACGTGGATTAGAAGAGCAAATTGTCGGTAAAACCATCAAGGCAGTCAAGGTGACCTACCCCAAACTGGTTCGGACAGGGCTAGAAGATTTCCAATTGCTGCTGCCAGGTCAGAGTGTTCAGGCCATGAGGCGACGGGGCAAGTATCTGATTTTTGAGCTGACGGGTGGGCTAGTCATTTCCCATCTGCGGATGGAGGGAAAATATTTTCTCTTTTCCGACCAAGTTCCGACCAACAAACATTTCCATGCCTTCTTTAGCTTCACCGATGGTACGACCCTGGTTTATCAGGATGTCCGCAAGTTTGGCACCATGGAATACCTGCCCAAGTCCCAAGAAGCAGCTTATTTTCTCAGTAAGAAATTAGGCCCCGAGCCTACCAAGGAAACCTTTAAATTAGCTCCTTTTGAGAGAGCTTTGAGAAAATCCCATAAGCCGATTAAGTCCTATTTGCTGGACCAATCCTTGGTGGCTGGTCTGGGGAATATCTATGCGGATGAAGTGCTTTGGGCTGCCAAGGTTCATCCTGAAAGACGCTCAGATAGCTTGCGACCAGCCGAAATCAAGCGGTTGCATGACCAGACCATCAGGATTTTGCAAGAGGGTATCAAGCGTGGTGGTTCGACCATTCGCACCTATAAGAATACCCTAGGTGAGGATGGTACCATGCAGGACTTTCTGGAGGTCTATGGGCGTGAGGGAGAGCTTTGCTCCCGCTGTGGGTCAACTATTGAAAAAATCAAAGTAGGAGGGCGGGGTAGTCACTATTGTCCCAAGTGTCAGAAGAAATGAGTAAGATTATTGGATTAACCGGGGGCATCGCCTCAGGCAAATCAACGGTGACGGCCTACCTCAGGCAAAAGGGCTACCAAGTGGTTGATGCTGACCAACTGGTGCATAGCCTGCAAGCCAAGGGAGACCTGCTCTACCAAGCTTTGATTTTAGCCTTTGGAACAGGGATCTTGGGGCCTGATCAGGAGCTGGATCGGCCTAAATTTGCCCAATTGATTTTCAATGACCCGGCTGCCAGAAAGAAATCAGCCGACCTGCAGGACCGTATAATTCGCCAGGAACTCATCAAGGAGCGGGATCGTTTGGCTCAAGAAGAGGACATTTTCTTTATGGACCTGCCCCTGCTCTTTGAGCTGGACTATGAAGACTGGTTCGATGAAATCTGGTTGGTCGTCTTGGACGAGGACCAACAGTTGCAACGGTTGATGGCAAGAAATAGCTACTCCTTAGAAGAAGCTCAAAAGCGAGTTGCCTCGCAAATGCCCCTGTCGAAAAAAATCCGCTTAGCCGACCAGCTGATTGATAACAATGGCAGCCTAGAAGATACCTATAGGCAACTGGACCAACAGTTACAGCGGTTGGCAGCTGAACCTTAATCAATGATGCCCAATCAGGCGTCTTAAGTCCTATAAGAGAGCACTAGTTAGACTACCACTAATTAGTGCTTTTTGTTTAGCCGAGTTCAAGGACGATTTTCTAGAGGTAAGAAAATATCTTTAATTAGTGATTTCAGCCCAAGGTGATTTTATACTCTTTGAAGTTCAAAGCTTTCAACTGACAGCTCTAGCATGGTCATGTCTTGCTAAAACCTTAGAAATTCATAGCCGACGAGGTAAGGGCAGAGTGATACTTTTGATTGTATTCGGTTTTAAAAGCCGTCCAGAACAACTCTAGTTTTGGATTGCTTTGGAGTGCTATTTTGGAAGTAAACTTAATGATTATTAGTTAGTTTGTGATGGCACCTCCACATGCCACTTCTACCAAGTCAGCTAACACCACTAACTAGTGATTCCCTTCCGCCCAAATTCATAAAAAAATCAAGCGACTGATAAATTTTCCCCTCCTAACTTGTGCTATAATAGGGAGCAGATGAATTCCAGAAAGAAGATGATGACCTATTCAAAGTGCGAGTATTGCCACGGTCAATTGGCGACAAAATATGCAGGTGGCCTGGTTGGGGAATTTCCTGACGGGGGCTAGTTTTTCGTTAGTCATGCCCTTTATGTCCATCTTTGTCGAGCAGTTAGGGGCGAGGCCAGGTCAGGTGGAGCTCTATGCGGGCCTGTCGGTTTCTATTTCTGCTCTAGCCTCGGCCCTGGTCTCTCCCATCTGGGGGGGCCTAGCTGACCGCTATGGCCGCAAGCCCATGATGATTCGGGCCAGTCTGGTCATGGCCTTCACGATGGGAGGCTTAGCCTTTGTGCCCAATGTTTTTTGGCTCTTGACCCTCCGCTTGCTCAATGGGATGTTTTCAGGCTATGTACCCAATTCCACAGCCCTGATTGCCAGTCAGGCTCCCAAAAATAAGCTGGGCTTTGCCCTAGGGACCCTGGCAACAGGAGTAACAGCGGGGACCCTGATTGGTCCCCTCTTGGGTGGCTACTTTGCCGACCTGCTGGGCATTCGCAATATTTTCTTGGGTGTCGGTTTTCTCCTTTTGGCCCTCAATCTGATGACCATTTTCTTAATCAAGGAAGACTTCGTTCCTGTTAAGAAGGAGCATGAGTTGCCAACCAGGGAGCTGCTCAAGCAGGTCAAGAACCGTCAGGTTATGCTGGGGCTCTTTGTGACCAGTATGATTATTCAGGTCTCAGCTCAATCCATCGCCCCAATCTTGACCCTCTATATTCGTCATCTAGGTCAGACGACCAACCTCATGTTTGTTTCAGGCTTGATTGTCTCTAGTATGGGTTTTTCCAGCATGCTGTCTAGCTCATTCCTTGGTAAGATTGGTGACAGGATTGGCAATCACCGTCTCCTCTTAATTGCCCTTTTCTATAGCTTTTGTATGTACTTTTCCTTTGCCCATGCCAAGACGCCGCTGGAATTAGGCCTGCTTCGCTTTATGTATGGCTTTGGAACTGGTGCCCTCATGCCTAGTGTCAATTCCCTCCTGACTAAGATTACGCCCAAGGAAGGGATTTCTCGCATCTTTAGCTATAATCAGACCTTCACCTATATGGGTCAGGTCATCGGTCCCTTCATCGGCTCTAGTGTCGCGGCCCTCTTGGGCTATCACTGGGTCTTCTATGCTACCTCCCTCATCGTTTTTGTCAATTTCTCTTGGAGTTTTATCAATTTTAGACATTATTTGAAAGTTAAGGAAATCTAGTGCGGATTAAAATAAATTTGAAATGCAGCTCTTGCGGGAGTATCAATTATTTGACCTCAAAAAATAAGGCCAACCATCCTGAAAAAATTCAGGTGCCCAAGTACTGTCCCAAGGAGCGAAAAGTAACCCTCCATCTTGAATCTTAGGGGCATTTATGATAAACTACTTAGGACAATAGTGGAGGAAAAATATGTATAACATTCTACTGACTGCTCTCTTGGTCATGTCTGTGATTTTGATTATTGCGATTTTTATGCAGCCACAGAAGAACCCAAGCAGTAATGTATTTGATAGCAGCGGTTCGGAAGCCCTCTTCGAGCGAACAAAAGCCCGTGGATTTGAGGCCTTCATGGAACGCTTTACCGGTGTCCTAACCTTCCTTTGGTTGCTGGATGCCCTAGTGCTTGCGATTTTATCAAGTAAGTAATGACAAAGGTGAGCCGACGACTTGGTTGGCTCCTTTTTTATAGAAATTTCCCCACGAAAACATCATAAATGATAATCAAAAGTCGGCTGGAGCAAGGGCTTCAGCCAGTAAGGGAACAGAGGCCTAAGAGAGAGCTCTGTAGTAATTTCTGTCGGTCAGTCCTAAGGCGAAATTTGGGCTGGCCTCTCCCTTGGGGCTTTTGATGTTCAAAATCTATCAAGAAGTAAAAGGATGAAAGGGTGGCCTTAACTAAGTTTAGTCCACCCAAAAAGACTATGGAAGAACAAATTATTAACTATTTAAAGGAGCAGGGCAAGTCCAGCGTCAATGATTTGGCGGCTGCTCTAGATATGGCAGGGGCCCAGAAATTCCCTGAGCTCATCAAGGTTATCTCCAAGCTGGAGAGTAATAAGAAGCTTCGCTTTAATCAGGACGGCTATGTCTCCCTGCGTAAGGCAGTCACTAAGAAAAAG
Source organism: Streptococcus sobrinus DSM 20742 = ATCC 33478 (assembly GCF_000686605.1). Lineage (GTDB taxonomy): Bacteria > Bacillota > Bacilli > Lactobacillales > Streptococcaceae > Streptococcus > Streptococcus sobrinus. The sequence continues at coordinate 37,866 of NZ_JMLC01000009.1, forward strand.
CATGACATTACCATTCAGGGAGTCTTTCGGGCCAATAAGAACGGCTTTGGTTTCCTACATGTCAGTGATGACGAAGAGGATATGTTCATCGGCCGCAATGATGTCGGCTATGCCATCGACGGCGATACCGTTGAGGTTGTGGTCAAGAAGCCAGCTGACCGCTTGAAGGGAACGGCTGCCGAAGTACGGGTCGTTGATGTAGTTGACCGAGCTCTCAAGACCGTGGTCGGTAAGTTCGTTCTCGATGATGAACGCCCGCCCTATGCTGGCTATATCAAGTCCAAGAACCAGAAGATTTCTCAAAAGATCTACATCAAAAAAGAACCGGTAGCCCTAGATGGAACCGAGGTTCTCAAGGTTGAGATTGATAAGTATCCGACCCGCCACCACGATTATTTTGTCGCCCATGTGTCTGATATTGTCGGCCACAAGGACGATGTCGGGATTGATGTGCTGGAAGTGCTGGAATCCATGGACATTGTTTCTGAATTTCCAGAAGCCGTCATGGCCGAGGCAGAAGCTATTCCTGATGCCCCTTCCGAGAGCGATTTTGAAGGTCGCCTGGACCTGCGGGATGAAGTCACCTTTACTATTGACGGTAAGGAAGCTAAAGACTTGGACGATGCGGTTCATATCAAGAATTTGCCCAATGGCAACTTTGAACTGGGTGTCCATATCGCTGATGTTTCCTACTATGTGACCGAAGGTTCAGCCCTGGACAAGGAAGCTGTCGCTCGTGGGACTTCTGTTTATGTCACCGACCGAGTGGTGCCAATGTTGCCGGAACGCCTGTCCAATGGTATCTGTTCCCTCAATCCCAATGTGGACCGTCTGACCCAGTCAGCTATCATGGAAATCAATCCCCAAGGGAAGGTTATCAAACACACCATCATCCAGACCATGATTAAGACGACTTTCCGCATGACCTATGATGATGTCAATCAGATGTTGACTGGCAATCAGGAAGTCATTGACCAGTTTAAGCCAATCATGGAGTCTGTCAGCTACATGGCTGAGCTCCACAAGATTCTGGTGGAGATGCGGATTAAGCGGGGTGCCCTTGATTTCGACCGTCCTGAAGCAAGGATTTTAGTGGATGACAAGGGGCTGCCAACCGATGTCGTCGTCCGCGACCGCGGAACGGCTGAGCGGATGATTGAGTCCTTTATGTTGGTGGCCAACGAGTGCGTGGCTGAGCATTTCGCTAAGCGAAAATTACCTTTCATCTACCGGATTCACGAAACCCCCAAGGCTGAGAAATTGCAGAAGTTCATGGACTATGCCTCCCTCTTTGGTGTGCCCATCTATGGAACGGCCAATAGCCTAGGCCAGAAGGCCCTACAGGAATTTATGGCTCGGATTGCCGGTCAGCCCGGTCATGAAGTCATGTCCATGATGTTACTACGTTCTATGCAGCAGGCCCGCTATTCGGAAGACAACCATGGCCACTATGGTCTGGCTGCGGACTACTACACCCACTTTACCAGTCCTATTCGCCGTTACCCCGACCTCTTGGTTCACCGCATGGTGCGGGAATACAGCGATTTGACCGAGGAGAAGAAGGAGCACTTCCAGGAAGTCATTCCAGAATTGGCAAGCTCTTCCTCAACCCTAGAACGCCGGGCCATTGATGCCGAGCGGACAGTTGAGGCCATGAAGAAGGCCGAATACATGGCTGAACAAGTCGGTCAAGAATTCGAAGCCGTGGTGGCCAGCGTGGTTAAATTTGGTATGTTTATCGAACTGCCCAACACCATTGAAGGGCTGATTCACATTACCACCCTGCCGGAATTTTACAATTACAACGAGCGGACCATGACCCTGCAAGGGGAAAAATCTGGCAAGGTCTTCCGGGTCGGTCAGAAGATTAAGGTCAAATTGACCCGAGCTGATAAGGAAACGGGTGATATTGACTTTGCTTACCTGCCAAGTGACCTTGATGTCATTGAAAAGGTTGACAGACAGGCCAGAAAGGCCCGTGAGGATAAGGCCAAGGAATTTCGCCGCAATCGTCAAGGTTCAGGCAAACGCCGTTTTGACAAGAAGCAAAATCGCTTTGGCGACAAGGACCAGTCCAGCAAGGGCAAGTGGGACAAGAAGCCTAAGGACCACAAGAAGAAAAAGCCTGACAAACGCAAGAACCAAAACCGCCCTCACAACGATAAAAAGGGTCGGGAGTCCGGTCGCCGGCGTAAAAAACGCTAATTTTCGCTGGCAGTATTGGGAAGCGTTCCCTGGCTGGCCGAGCCTGCAAGTTAAAAAGGCAAAGTTAATATCAAAACTTGAAACTGATTATAAATAAAAGGTTCTGTTGCCAATAATCTGCGAACGAAGTGAGCTAAATCTGATATTTTCGCCGTAGTGGAATTATAAGTGACACGTCCGCTGTCACTTATAACGGGATTTTTGAGACTTTAGGCTCAAAAATTAGGAATGAAACTCTGAAGGAGTTTGCTTCCGTCCGCTACCTTAGAAAATATCAAAAATAAGTTTTTGATATTTAGTGAATAAAGTCTGTAAGAAGGGAGAATTATGGCTAAAAAATCAAGTCAAAATGATAATGTCCTAGCCCAGAATAAAAAGGCTAGACACGATTATAACATCGTTGATACCATTGAGGCTGGCATGGTCCTGACTGGGACTGAGATTAAGTCGGTCCGGGCCTCTCGCATCCAGCTCAAGGATGGCTACGCCCAGATAAAAAATGGTCAGGCTTGGCTGATCAATGTCCATATTGCTCCCTTTGAGCAGGGCAACATCTGGAACAAAGACCCTGAGCGGACCCGCAAGCTCCTCCTTAAAAAGCGGGAAATTTCCCGCCTGGAGAATGAACTAAAAGGTAGCGGGATGACCCTGATACCCCTCAAGGTCTATATCAAGCGTGGCTTCGCCAAGATTTTGCTGGGCCTAGCCAAAGGGAAACACGACTATGACAAACGCGAGTCCATCAAACGCCGTGACCAAGAACGTGATATGAAGCGGGTCATGAAGAATTTTAATGGGCGGTAGAAATAAATCATTAAACAGGCAACCAGTTGATGGCTGCCTGTTTTTGCTTTCGAATTTATAAGGTGGCTTACTAATCTTTAACCTGAATATAGTCTGTCAAGTCACGGCGGACACCTGAATTTTCACCGTAAGTTTCAACCTGTCCTGCTCGTAAAATCATCTGAACAGGCTGATTAAGTTGCAAGTCTTTTTCAAGATTTTTGTTATAGCTGGGAACTTCCATCATAGCACTGATGGGTTGGATGGCGATATTTTTCTCGGTGCAGTCGTACCAAAAAGCTTGCACTTGTCGCCCAGCTGCAATCCAATTTTCTAGGGTCTGCTTTCCTGTCATGACAAAGAAGCCAGCACAGTTATTGACCTGTTTTTCCAAGGTAGACAGACTCTGTTTGGCGAAGCCTTGGCCAGTAGCAGTCTCATGGTTGGTGGTCATAAAGTATAAGGATTTTAAAAGAGGATTGAGTCCTAACATATCTCCAGAAATACCGTCCTTCTTTTCCTTAGATTCCTGGTTGGAAAATCTTAGCCAGTCACTTTGCTCCTTTAAAAAGTCTGGATTACTCGATTGTTTTTTGACCGCCCTGATACTGCCGTCTTTTAGATAGGTAAATTCTTGGCTTGACCTAGGATAGTAGTGGAGATTCTTATATCGCTTGGTTGCTTGAGCAATAAAGCCCCTATCAAGCTTCTTAGTCAAAAACTTTCTTTTATCGGTATGACGTTTCTTGATGAGCTCGATTTGCTTTTGGTTCATCTTTTTATGCTGATCTTTTTGAAAGTTAAAAATGATGGCTTGATAGTGGTTGTTCGCCGAAGGAGATGTTTGCTCTAAGTCGACCTTGTAACCATAGGCTTCAAAAGCCATCTTCAAGGATTGGCTATAGCAACCCAGAGAAATATAAAGTTCACGATTTTTAGGGTCAACAACGTCCAGAGAACGCTTCTTATCCAAGGAAATAGTCAGCTGACCCTGTTTAGGTTTCAAGGCAACTTTCCAGCTTTGGGTGTTATGGGAATTGGCTGCAAAAGAACCGTAGTAGAGAGCTTCTTCAATATCTGATGGGACACCCTTTAAGTGGATGTCGGTCTGAATAGTAGCCTTCTTTCCAATAGAAAGCATGGTTGCACCTCCTGTAATGATAACGGCCATAAACACTATCAGAAAAGTCAAACGGATTCTTTTTTTCATGATTAGCTATCCTTTCTTAAAAGTGAGCAAGAGATTCAGATACTCCTCATTGAAAAAATCCTGATTATCTAGGCCCAGCAATTGATAATAGGCCTTCTTATTTTCAGCCATGCGGATGATTCCTGAAAGAGCACTCCAGAAAAAGATAGTCACATGATTAATATTCAGGCCCTCTTGCAAATAATCAAGCTCGATACCGTATTGGACAAACCGACTAATGAGCTGGTTGGTCTCCAGCCCCAGCTGATAAATATCCTTGTAGACTTGAGGCGTTTCTTCCTTGTCAAGGTCAAGCTTAATAGGCCCAATCATCCCTTCGAAATATAGGGGGTAGTGCTGGCATAAGTCCTGAAGTACTCGACATATTTCCAGATAGCTGACCTGAAAATCAGTCTGATTCTTAGGTCTTTTATCAATAATTTCTTTGATAGTCTGGTGTAAAGTTTGATTGTGTTTATAGACCAAGGAAAAGAAAATTTCTTCCTTATTTTTAAAGTAGACATAGAGGGTTGCCTTGCTGTAGCCTGCAGCTTTGGCAATCATATCAACACTTGTCGCTGCCAGTCCCTTGCTACTAAAAAGCTGGTGGGCAGCTTGGGCAACAGTCCTGCGATGGTCTTCCACAGGTTCTTTTTTTCGTCTAGCCATATAGTTTTTCCTCTTTTTATATTTAATTAAACCATTAGTTTAATTAAATATAAAATTTCCAGCGGAATTTGTCAACCAGAAAAAGCTCCACAGTAACCCTTGTTCCTAAGGCAACTGCGGAGCTTATTTTCTTTCTATTGTTCAACAAATTGTTTCAACCGTATCACTTCAATCTTATAGCCGTCTGGGTCAGTGATGAAGTAGTACATCTTGGGTTTGCCAGGTAGGCCCTTTAGGTCGGTGACGGTGTAGCCAGCTGCTTGGTGAGCCTGGTGGCTGGCTTCCAGGTCGTCAACACCAACAGCGATATGGCCATAGCCATCACCTAGGTCATAGTCACCATGGCCGTAGTTGTAGGTTAATTCCAGTTCGTAGTCTGGGTCATCTTCAAAGGCCAGGTAAACTAGGGTAAATTCATATTCAGGGAAATCATTGCGTCGGACTTCCTTAAAATTGAGGGCATCCTGATAAAATTTGATGGAGACTTCTAGGTCCTTGACACGAACGCAGGTGTGTAAAAATTTCATAAGTGCTGACTCTCTTTCTAATAATGATGCTTAAGGGATTAGTCCAACCAAGTGATGACATCTTCCCTCGGCTTGCGACTTCTTGGGTGTTTGGGGTCTCGCAGACGATAACCAAAGGAAACCATGCTGGCAATACCTTCCTTATCAGGTTTGATAATCTGGTGCTTGGCCAAGATGGCATTGATCTGATCATAATCAAAACCTTCAATAGGGCAAGAGTCAATTCCCATCAGGGCAGCAGAGGTCATCATATTGGCTAGGGCAATGTAGGTCTGCTTGGCCGTCCAGTCAAAGAGGGCCCGAGGATTGTCAGCCAACTTTAGATTCTCTTCTTGAAAGATCTTATAGCGTGCCAAACGAGCCTCCAGGTCGGCCGGGACTGTGATACCTCGGCGAATCAGGCTTTCTCGAATGGGCTGACTGTCGTAACGGTCAGCCTTTTCTGCTAAGAGGAGGACAAAATGGCTGGCCGTATCCAGCTGGTACTGGGCACCCCAGGCAACTTCTTTAAGTTCAGGGGCAAGTCCCTTGATATGTTGGCGATCCAAGACGACGAACCGCCAACCTTCTAGGCCGATGGAAGAGGGGCTGAGCCAGGCTGTATCTAAGATGGCTTCCATATCCTCCCGAGGGATCTCCTCGTCCTTGTAAACACGAACAGCTACCCGACGGTCAAAGGCCTGCCGAATTTGCTTTTTGATGGCATCTTTAGTCATGTCTTACCTACCTTTCTGAGGCTAAATTAGCGGGCCAAATGGCCAGCCTCATTATTTTTTGAATAAGTCACCTTGGGGCAGTAATTGGTGGAATGTCCTCTCCCTCGCCAGATAAGTGATAATCAACTGGACGGAGACGAGAGCACCCAGTCCGCTGGACCAGATAGCCCCAGGCCTTAAAATTAGGGGGCAAGAGAAGGGTGCTGATCCTGCCAAATCAATTCCTACCCTCTGCCTTTCCTTATGTGCCTTCATCATAACATTTTCCGAAAATTCCTGCCAATCTTAGGAAAAATTGTGATAAGATTAATTTATAGTATCCATTCTCAATGAAAATCAATAGGCGGGACAAAGGGTGCCTTGGCCAAGGTGAGGAAGGTCCAAGGTCAACCAGTCTGGGTCTGCTTTGTCACTCGAAGCTTTTGCTTTTCCAAAACTATCGCTAAGAAAAGGGGGACTTATGAGCATTTTAGCTATCGACTTAGGAGGAACGCAAATCAAGTCAGGACTAGTTTCTGATGATTTCCAAATTCAGGCGACCTTTGCCCCTTTGTCCTCACCGGACAATTTGCCAGACTGTCTGGTCCTGCTTGATGGTCTCATTCAACCGGTCCGATTGCAGATTTCTGGGATTGCCATAAGTGCACCTGGAACCATTGACACCGATCAGTCCATTATTTATTATAGGGGCACCCTGCCCTTTCTTCATGAATTTATGGTCAGGGATTATTTTGCCAAGACCTATGGTCTGCCTGCTACCGCCCTCAATGATGGTAAGGCGGCTGTTCTAGCCGAGCTGGCGACTGGAAATTTGCAGGGCTGTCAAAATGCTGCCGCCCTGGTCTTGGGGACAGGTCTGGGGGGTGGCCTGGTGCTAAATGGTCAACTCTATCAGGGCTCCCATTTTCAAGCTGGTGAGCTGACCTTCTTGTTACCACCAAAATTGGCCGAGATTGAGATTGAGGAAATGCGTGGTGTCGAGGTTTCAGCTGTTGGTCTCATTCATCGTTTGGCCGAGGTTCTCGGTCTAGCCGACAAGACCGATGGTCGGGCTGTTTTTCAGGCCCTATCGCAGAAGGATCAGTCCATCTATCCGCTTTTTGAAGATTACTGTCGCTATGTCGCTCTTACCATTCTCAATTTACAGACGACCTTGGACCTAGAAACCTTCGCTATCGGCGGGGGCATTAGTGCCCAGCCCCTGCTCCTGAAGGAAATTAATCGTCAGTTTGACCGCCTCAAGGCAGAAGTCAATCCTGTCAAAACCATTATTGAGCGTCCCAATATCGTCGCCTGTCGGCACCATAATCATGCCAATCTCATTGGGGCTGCCTATCTCTTCAAAAATCAGTTGGATTAAGAAAACAGGAGCAGAATAGAAACCGGTGAGGGCGGGGTTCTCCTGAACATTTTTGGAGCAGATTTCTTATGATTGCATATTTTTGCAGTTGAAGGTGAAGTCCCCCATGGGTAGCCAACTCAAGCTCTGTCCAATTGTCTGCCTTACTTACTGTTTTTTTATCAAGTCAGGCTAGGGAAAAAGGCAGATTGTTGAGCCTAATCCTTTCCCGCTGGCAATCAACCTTTCAGGACTTTCACTTACTCTTTTAGCCGGCTCTATAAAAATCATCACTAACAAAAGGAGTTATCATGCAAAATCAACGGAAAGAATTTGGCTATTTATCCAGTTCAATTCTCACCTCCGTTTTTCGAGGCATTTTAGTTGGCCTCTTCTCAGGATTTACAGTCAGCCTTTTTCGTTATTTCATTACCCTGATTTTTGACCGCTTCCAAAAGGGATTTATATTGGCCCACAAGGCTCCTTGGATTTTAATGGCCATTCTTCTTATTTATCTATTTTTTAGCCTTATTATCGGTCGCTTGATTGTGTCGGAGCCAGACATCAAGGGTTCGGGAATTCCTCAGGTTGAGGCTGAACTCAAGGGTTTGATGAGCCAGAATTGGTGGTCCATCCTCTGGAAAAAATTCCTAGCGGGCGTGCTGGGAATTTCCAGCGGTCTCATGCTGGGGCGGGAAGGTCCCAGCATCCAGGTCGGTGCAGTTAGTGGCAAGGGCCTGGCTCGCTATCTCAAGCTCAGTAAGTTAGAGGAACGCACCCTGATTGCCAGCGGTGCAGCAGCAGGGGTTTCTGCCGCCTTTAATGCCCCCATTGCTGGTCTCCTCTTTGTGGTTGAAGAGGTCTACCACCATTTTTCCAGCCGGGTTTGGATTACAGCCCTGTCAGCCAGTCTGACCGCTAATCTGATTTCCTTGCGAGTTTTCGGACAGACACCGGTTCTGGCCATGCCAGATAACCTGCCGACACCACGTTTGTCCTCCTATATCATTTTTGTTATCATGGGCATTCTCCTTGGCTTCCTGGCCTATCATTATGAGTGGTTGGTCTTACGGGTGGGCCGCTATTACACCTATCTTGGAAAAATTTTCCACCTCAAGCCTCAGTACTATAGCCTGATTGCCTTCGTCTTGATTATGCCCCTAGGTTATTTTGCTCCCCAGCTTTTGGGTGGGGGAAATGCCTTTGTTCGCTCGCTCTCTTCTCTCCAGGCTCCAGTGCTTTACTTCCTAGCCTTCTTTTTGCTTCGCTATTTTTACAGTATGATGAGTTACGGCTCTGGCCTACCTGGCGGAATCTTCCTGCCTATCCTGACCCTGGGAGCCTGTCTGGGGGCCTTCTTTGGCAGCATCTTTCTCCATCTTGGCTGGATTTCTCAGAGCGAATTCCCCATTTTCATTATTCTGGGTATGAGTGCCTACTTTGGGGCCATTTCTAAGGCTCCCCTGACCGCCATGATTTTGGTCTGTGAAATGGTCGGTGACCTCCACCACCTCATGGCTCTGGGCACGACAACCCTGCTGGCCTATATTGTTATGGACCTGCTAGGCGGAGCTCCAGTCTATGAAGCCATGCTGGAAAGTCTTCTTGAAGGTGACCATCCTCACGATGATGATAGTCCGCTGACCTGGATTGAAGTCCCTGTTTCTGAAAAAATTGCCGGCAAGTCCGTCTATCAACTGGAATTGCCCAAGGATGTCCTCATTACCAGCCAGCGAGAAAATGGCAAGAGCCACATCGTCTCGGGCGGTACCAAGCTTATCCTTGGCAATGCTATCAATGTCGTTTTACCGGAAGATAAGATTGATCAAGTCAGACACATGCTCTTAGACTAAGACCTCAGGTTTTAAAGAATACAAAAAAGCGAAGCCCTGCTTGGACTTCGCTTTTTCTATAGCTAATTTAAAATCAGAGCTCAAAATATTGGAGCTTCTTAGGTGTTTGGGTCAGCGGGTTGAAGCCGTCCTTGGTGATGTAGCCACAGTCCTCAATCCGGACACCGACTCTGCCAGGAATATAGATGCCTGGCTCAACTGAGAAGCACATGCCTTCTTGGATGACCAGGTCGTTACCAGCCATTATGGATGGGTATTCGTGGACATCCATGCCCAAGCCGTGGCCCAGGCGGTGGTTGAAGTAGTCTCCATAACCTGCTTTTTCAATAACCTTGCGGGCGGCCGCATCGACTTCGCTGGCTGTAACACCAGGTTTGATAAAATCTTGGGCAGTTAATTGGGCTTCTAGACAGAGCTTGTAGATATCTTCCTGGAAGGGGTCAGGCCGACCGACGGCAACTGTCCGGGTCATGTCAGAAGTATAGCCTTCGCAAACCACGCCCAGGTCAAAGAGCAGGAGGGCATTATTTTCAATCGGATTCTTCCCAGGAATGCCATGAGGATTGGCCGCATTCTTCCCTGTCAAAACCAAGGTATCAAAGCTCATTTGGCTGATGCCTTTTTTCTTGAGGTCAAATTCAATCTGAGCTATCAGGTCCATTTCCGTCCGACCAGCTCGGATATTGTCAAAACCGACCTTAACGGCGTAGTCGGCATAGACCCCAGCCACCAGCATCTTGTTGATTTCATCGGTGGACTTAATCAGCCGCATTTCTTGAATGTAGGGGGTCAGATTTTCAAAACGTCCTAGAAAGACGGATTGCAGGCCATTGAACTTGGTCACATTGAGGTGGTCAAATTCGACAAATATTGATTTGGAATCAATTCTCGGTAGGTTGTAACGAATCTTTTGCCAAGGATTCTCAGCATCCTGATAACCGATGACCTCGAAATTAACCGTCTGGGAAGCCCGGGCTACCTCTAGTTCAGGAACGAAAAGAATAGGATTGTTGTCGCTGTAGACAAAGAGAAACATCTGACGTTCATGGGGGTCGCAGTCAAAACCAGTCAGGTAGTTGACGGTGACAGGGTCAGAAATAATCGCCAAGCGGGATTGATGCTGGGCGAGATAGTTACGGATTTGATTGATTTTTGACATGTCAAAACCTCTTTTTCTGAATTAATTCTTGCCTTTATTCTTTCAAAAAATCCCCTAAATTGCAAGGGCTTACCAAAATTTTCCAGACGGGGGCCGGTTTCTGCCAGTATTTTACTTGGAAATATGCTAAAATAAAGGCGAGAAAACGATTTCAAAAAAATCCTCAACCGCTTGGCAAGAGATGGTTGGGAAAAATCTCAAGAGTAGGAGGACTAGTCAATGGTCACACGTCGAGAATTTGCTGATGAGGAAATGCGGGCAAAGAGCCCTTATTTTTCTCCTTTAAAAACTGTGATTGAAACGGCTTTTTATGAAAATCATGTTAAACCCATTAAGAGTTTGGAGGAAGCTTATCAGCTAGCTTCATCAGCTGCAGGAACGGTCATTTTAGATATGCCGATTATCCACACCAAGGAGTTAGGCCTACCCTCCTATGCTCGCGTGCTTTTGACCAATTCAGGAGCAGTAGTAGGCCGAACTGCCAGAGCTAGACGGATTTACGGTCGAAATCCAGCTGAGGACCAAAAGCTCCTTTCCCTAGTGCGGGACGCGGTCCTGCAGGCCAAACAGAAGCCTTTCTACCGTTCATCAGCTGTGGTCGGTCTGGATGAAGATTTTATGGTACGTGCCCATCTCATGGTTCCTGAGGATGAAAGTCCTAATCTTTACTCTTGGCTCCTCAATTTTCAAATTTTGGACGAGACCTTCAAGAACCGCTTGGTTGCTTCCAAACAATACGATGAAAATGACATCTTCATTTTCTTTGATCCTGACTGGTCTCATCCCGATTATCCAGATGGCTTGGTTTACTTCGATGTCCGCCATAATTGTGCCATGATTTTGGGCCTGCGTTACTTTGGCGAGCTCAAGAAAGCTACCCTGACTCTGGCTTGGAGTACGGCTGCTAGGAATGACTATGTTGCCTGCCACGGAGGTTTGAAAATTTTCAGGAAAAAGCTTGCCAAGGAAGACCAGGACTATGTTGCCTCCTTCTTTGGCCTGTCTGGTTCGGGTAAGTCAACCCTGACCCATGCCAAACATAATGGTAAGTATGACATCCAAGTGCTCCACGATGATGCCTTTATCATCTCAACCAAGGATGGCTCCTCCATTGCCCTAGAACCCTCCTATTTTGATAAGACCAATGATTATCCAACTGGTCATCGGGAACAGGATTACTTTGTGACCGTGCAAAATTGTGGCGTGACGCTGGATGCTAATGGCCGCAAGAAGTTGGTCACTGAGGATATTCGCAATGGGAATGGGCGGACGGTCAAGTCCCGCTATGCGACCCCGAATCGGGTGGACCGGATTGACGAGCCCATCAAGGCCATCTTTTGGATTATGAAGGATGATAGCCTGCCTCCCCTGCTTAAAATTGATGACCCTGTTTTGGCGACCACCATGGGCTGCACCCTGATGACCAAGCGGTCCAATGCCGAAAATCTCTCAGGCCAGCAGAAGGACTTGATTATCGAGCCCTTCGCCAATCCATTCCGAGTTTATCCCTTGGTCGAAGATTTTCGAAAATTTTGCTCCCTCTTTGAATCGGGTGTTGATTGCTATATCATCAATACCGGTCTCTACATGGGCAAGCACATTCCCAAGGAAGTTTCCTTAGGCATTATTGAGTCTGTCGTTGATGGTCAAGGGACCTTCAAGCCTTTTGGTTCCCTCAAAGGCATTAATTACCTAGAGCTGGAAAAATATCCAGTACCTCCTTTTGATCATCGCTACAAGCAGCTAATTCGTGAGAGAATGCAAATTAGGCAGGATTTTCTTCTTTCCTTTAACCAGAAATATCCTCACACAGCCCTCCCTGTTGAGGCCATTTCTAAGATGGAGGCCGTCCTCAAACATTTGGATTAAGCTATGTGGGGCAGATATAGAAGAGTGGCTTGTCCACTTTTTCTTTTCCTAAGATTTTATATAGTACCCAAGAAATAGCAAAAATAGTTCTTTCTTTTCATTGACTATCAGAATCCTGTCGGACAAAAATTGAAAGGGCATACAAAAATTTCAAAAAAATGCTTCGTAATGATTGAAAGTGTTTACAAGATGTGATAATATAACGGTGAAAGCGTAATTTTCATATAAATCTGCAGCTGCTTTACAAAAGTTAAAGGCAGCCCAGAGTCATTAATCTGATAAAGAGGGAGAGCTCACATGAATACTGATGATACCATTACCATTTATGATGTAGCGCGTGAAGCTGGTGTTTCTATGGCGACTGTCAGCCGAGTTGTTAATGGAAATAAAAATGTCAAAGAAAATACCCGTAAGAAAGTTCTTGGGGTGATTGATCGGCTGGACTATCGTCCTAATGCAGTTGCCCGTGGTCTGGCCAGTAAGAAGACCACCACGGTGGGGGTTGTCATTCCTAATATTGCTAACAGCTATTTTTCAATTCTGGCTAAGGGGATTGACGATATTGCTTCCATGTACAAATATAATATTGTCCTTGCCTCTAGCGATGAGAATGATGATAATGAAATCAACGTTATCAACACCCTTTTTGCCAAGCAGGTAGATGGCATTATTTTTATGGGGCACCATCTGACCGATAAGGTTCGTCTGGAATTTTCCCGCTCCCGTACACCCGTTGTTTTAGCAGGGACTGTTGATCTTGATAAGCAATTTCCAAGTGTTAACATTGATGAGGAACAGGCTGCCAATGATGCGGTTGCGGATTTGGCTCAGCGCCACAAGAAAATTGCTTTTGTGTCAGGCCCCTTGATTGATGATATCAATGGTAAGCTTCGCCTGACGGGTTATAAGACTGGCCTAAAAAATGCAGGCATTAAATTCCAAGAGAGTCTGGTTTTTGAAGCCAATTATTCTTATGAGGAGGGCTTTGCTTTGGCTAAGCGAGTTCTCAATTCTGGAGCAAGAGCAGCCTATGTTGGTCAGGATGAACTGGCTGCCGGTTTGCTTAATGGTCTCTTTGCCGCCGGTAAATCAGTTCCAGATGATTTTGAAATTATCACTGGCAACGATTCCCCAGTCGTCAAATATACCCGTCCAAATCTGACTTCCATCAGCCAGCCTATCTATGACTTAGGAGCTGTCAGCATGCGGATGTTGACTAAAATCATGAACAAGGAAGAATTGGACGAGCACGACATCATCCTCAATCACGGCATTAACAAACGCCAGTCTAGTCTCTGAGGTGGCTGCTAAAAAGCTGTACCTGTCAGAATTGTCATAATTAGGGAAGTGGGAAAATCCACTATGGCTTAGCCATTGATTTTAGTCCCTCTCCTTTTTTATTTCAAAATCCAGCTGGGTGTGCTAAACTAATAGTCAATGAAAATCAAAAGTGGGACAAAGCAAAGGCCACAGCCTATAATGAATCCGATGTCTAAGGGCAATCACTTTGGCGTTTCTTGGCTTCCTCACTAACTTCTCAAATTGGCCTCACCTAAGACTCTGTGGAAAAAGATGAAGTCTCCTTGCTGCTTTCCTTTGGGAGTTCTTTGGAGATCTAAAGAACTGTTATGACAGTTCCTGTAGCAAGTCCAGATACAAAGATATAGACCTGCCTTGTTCATTAGCTAGTTTTGATTTTCGAAGGATAGAAAAACAGTAATTTGGCTGAACGATTTTATTTGCTCGCCCAACTCAGCTATGACTAAGGGGAGAAACTTATGACTAATAGCACTTTAATGCAATATTTTGAATGGTATCTACCAGCGGATGGCAAGCACTGGCAGCGTTTGACTGACGATGCCCAACATCTTAAAGACATAGGCATCAGTATGGTCTGGTTACCACCTGCCTTTAAGGGAACGGGTCCAGAAGATGTCGGCTACGGGATTTATGACCTCTATGACTTGGGAGAATTTAACCAAAAAGGAACCGTGGCAACCAAGTATGGGACCAAAGAAGATTATCTCAAGGCTATTAAAACCTTAGAAGATTTAGATATCCGAACCATGGCCGATATTGTCCTCAATCACAAGGCTAGTGGGGATAAGAAGGAGCGCTTCAAGGTAGTTCAGGTCAATCCTGAAAATCGCATGGAGATGGTTTCTAAAATTTTTGAAATCGAAGCTTGGACTGAATTTGATTTTCCCGGCCGTCAGGACACCTATAGCGATTTCAAGTGGCACTGGTACCATTTCACCGGCGTTGACTATGATGCCCTCAATAACCAAAGGGGGATCTATATGATTCAAGGTATCAATAAGGGCTGGGCGGATACCAGTCAGGTTGATAATGAGAATGGTAACTACGACTACCTCATGTTCGACGATATTGATTTTGAACACCCTGAGGTTGTGGACCATCTCAAGACCTGGGTCAAATGGTTTATTGAGACAACTGGTGTCTCAGGTTTCCGTCTGGATGCGGTCAAGCATATCAAGGCCAGCTTTATGACAGATTTTATTAACTATGTCAAAGAAGAAGTCAAGCCCGATCTTTATGCCTTTGCCGAATACTGGAAGCCAGATGCCCAGGCTAACTTGGATTATATTGAAGAGACTCAGGGAGTCTTTGATCTGGTCGATGTCGTTCTCCATATGAATCTCTTTGAAGCCAGCAAGCAGAAGGAAAATTATGACCTCAGTCAAATCTTAGAAGGCAGCCTGATGCAGAATTCGGATACCTTTGCCGTAACCTTTGTGGATAATCACGATTCACAGAGAGGTCAAGCTCTGGAGTCTTGTGTGGAAGAGTGGTTTAAACCCACAGCCTATGCCTTGATCCTTCTTCGCCAACAGGGATTACCTTGTGTCTTCTACGGTGACTACTATGGTATCTCTGGTGATTTTGCTCAGCAGGACTTCCAAGAGGAGTTGGACAAACTCCTCTATGTCCGTAAGAATCACGTCTATGGAGATCAAATGGACTACTTTGATGATCCCAACTGTATTGGCTGGGTTAATCAGGGTGATGAGGAACACCCAGAAGGTTGCGCAGTCGTCATCTCTAATAAAGATGCCAGCTCTAAACGGATTGAGATAGGGAACGCAAACGCCGGCAAAACCTTTGTCGACATTATGGGAAATTGCCCAGATGGTGTTGAAATTGATCAGGACGGCTGGGCTGACTTCCCAGTCCAAGGACAATCCGTCTCAGTCTGGATTAACCAAGATGCCCTCTAATAGTTGATAACAAGCGACATTCCTGTCAGACGACATCTATGTCGCTATTTTTTTATGACTTTCCGTTTTATAATGCTCCTGTAAAAACTTAGCGACAGTCAGATAAGCGAGCCGATCATGGTCGCTTATCTGGCTTAGTAAGAAGTTTAGGCAAACCACCCTAGTGGTCGCCGTAGAAAAAGAGAAATTTTAATTTCCCATTTTCTTAACTTATTGAAAGGAATATTTATGTTTAAAAATTGGAAAAATAGAGACCTATACAAAGTATCCAACAGAGGTTTGATAGTACTTGAAGGTCTCTCCCTTATTTTAACCTCATTTGTCTTAGTGGCGCATCTATTTTTAGGAAAATCCCTGTCCCAGGCAGATCCGCTGAGCCTCTTCAAACCTCACTCCAGTCTAGTTTTGATAGGCCTAGTCCTCAATCTTCTAGTGACAGGTCTAGTCCTATTTGGTCTCGTCAAAAATCTCCTCGCTCCTAAAAGTCGGAAGTTTGCCAGCTACCTCTCTTACCATCTGGCCATGGTTTGGACCCTCTTGACCATGCTTGTAGACTTGCTCATGGGGCTTGATTATCAAGCCAGTCTCTATCTGAGCCAGTTGCTTGTCCTGCTCATGGCTTTCTTAGCTGCTCAGGAGTACAACTATCAAGAGAGACGGATGCGACGCCATAATTATATTCGTTCGCTCATGATTAGATAGGAAGAAAAGGAAAGTAGGACCTAGCGCTGATTCATCGTAAGTCATGAATTTTGGCTCAAAATAAGCTATAATAGAGTTTATGAAAGTATTACTCTATTTGGAAGGTGAAAATCTGATTGGCAAATCAGGTATCGGTCGGGCCATAAAGCATCAGCAAAGGGCCTTGGAGATTGCTGGAATCCCCTATACGACCAACCAAAAGGATGATTACGATATTGTCCACATTAACACCTATGGGCCCAAAAGCCTAGCCCTGCTCAACTCTGCTAAAAAACAAGGCAAGAAGGTCATCGTCCATGGGCACTCTACCATGGAGGATTTTCGTAATTCTTTTATTGGCTCGAATCTAGTTGCTCCTGTCTTCAAGACCTATCTCAAGAAGATTTATCAGGCGGCCGACTATATTATCACACCTTCTGAGTATTCTAAATCTTTAATTGAAAATTACGGGGTGACAACACCAATCTCAGCTATTTCCAATGGGATTGATTTGGCTAAATACCAGCCCAGTCCAGAGAAAGAGAAGACCTTTCGGGAATACTTTGAAATTGCTCCCGAGCAAAAAGTAGTTATCTCAGCCGGCCTTTATTTCAAGCGCAAGGGCATCCTTGATTTTGTCAGAGTGGCTGAGCAAATGCCAGAAGTTCGCTTTATCTGGTTTGGGAAAATCAATGAATTGGTGATACCGGCCGATATTCGTAAGGTGGTTGAAAAAGACCATCCTGACAATGTTCTCTTTCCTGGCTATTTCAAGGGAGACATTTTCGAAGGAGCCATGAGCGGGGCAGACACCTTCTTCTTCCCTTCCTATGAAGAAACCGAAGGAATTGTGGTGCTGGAAGCTCTAGCTAGCCATCAGTCGGTTGTCTTGAGAGATATTCCTGTTTATGAGGGCTGGATTGATGGGGATTCCGCAGAGCTCTGTCATAATAATGAAGAATTTGTTGCCAGCCTCTATCGTACCATTAGTAAAGAGGTTGATAAGCGAGAGGCTGGCTATCAAGTGGCTACAACCCGTTCACTTGAAAATGTGTCTAAACAGTTAGCAGCTGTCTATCAGAGGGTTATGGAGTTGTAAGATGAGAATTGGATTATTTACAGATACTTATTTCCCCCAAGTGTCTGGTGTGGCGACCAGTATCAAAACCTTGAAAGATGAGTTGGAGAAAAAGGGGCATGAGGTCTATATTTTTACAGGGACAGACAAGGGGGTCAAGCGTTTTGAGGATCCTACTATTATTCGTCTGCCTAGCGTTCCCTTCGTTTCTTTTTCAGATCGCCGGGTTGTCTATCGTGGTGTCATTACAGCCTACAAGATTGCTAAAGACTATCAATTAGATATTATCCATACCCAGACCGAATTTAGTCTGGGTCTTTTGGGAAAATTGGTAGGATCTGCCCTCCATATTCCGGTTGTTCACACCTACCATACCCAGTATGAGGATTATGTGGATTACATTGCTAAGGGGCGGCTGATCCGACCCGGCATGGTCAAATACATCATGCGAGGCTACCTCAAGGAACTAGATGGAGTCATCTGTCCTAGTCGGATTGTTCTAAATCTGCTGGATGGCTATGGGGTTAAAATTCCTAAGCGGGTTATCCCAACAGGTATCCCGCTGGAAGATTTCACTTGTGACGAGGTGACAGAAGAAGCTGTAGTTGCCTTGCGTTCCAAGCTAGGAATCAAGCAGGGAGAAACTATGTTGCTCAGTCTGTCTCGAGTCTCATCCGAAAAAAATATTCAGGGCGTACTGGCCGCTCTGCCTCAAATACTTAAAGAGAATAACCGTGTCAAGTTAGTTATCGCTGGTGATGGCCCTTATCTGGGTGAACTTAAGAAACAGGCAGAAAAGCTCAACCTAGGTTCCGCGGTTGTTTTCACGGGAATGATTCCTCACGACCAAACGGAGCTTTACTACAAAGCCGCCGATTTCTTCATCTCGGCCTCAACCAGCGAAACTCAAGGCCTGACCTACATTGAAAGTTTGGCTATGGGGACCCCTATCATTGCTCACGGCAATCCATATTTGGATGATCTGATTACCAACCGCATGTTTGGCAGTCTTTTCTACAATGAAGTAGATATTGCAGATACCGTCCTAGATGCAATTGCCTTGACCCCTAATTTGACTCAGGAACAATTGGAGCGCAAGCGCTATGAGGTTTCGGCAGAGCATTTTGGCCAATCTGTTTACCAATTCTATCTGGATATCCTGATTTCTTATTCGACTCATCAAACTGAAAAATTCTCCTTAACAGTGGAAGGAAGTCCAACCGACCGTTCGGTTCGTTTGGTTAAGTCGGCCGTTCGTTTGCCTAAAAAAGCTGTGCAAACGACGGTCAAGACTTCTCGCAAGGTGGTTAAGGCTCCAGTTCGGCTGGTTAAATCTATTAGGGATTTCTTGGGCTAGGGACTATTTAGTTCAAGCCATTAAATTTTCAACTTGTATCGTAGGACTAATTATTAGAAGGTTGACAATAAAGAGATGGCATACATTATTTCATATGTGATCAGTTGGATTTTGGGATTGCTCTTATTTTTGATTTTTCCAGAAAAAGGTCTGGTTACTAGTCTTTTACAGGCCCATCTGGTCTTTGGTATTGGTTTCTTTGGGGGCTTCGGATTTCTTGGGCATTTTATCTTTAGCGAGAGGGTCGCTCAGTCTATTGGTTGGACTTCCAATGGCTTTCAGAAGGAACTTGGTCTGATAACCTTGGGAATAGGGGTTAGTGGAGTCTACTGTGGCTTGACCAATAATGGACAAAATTCCCTCCCTCTATTAATTGTACTATCCTTTTTTCTAATTGGGGCCGGCATCAATCATATCAGAGAACTAATTACCAGTCATAATACCAATGCTGGTAATGTTGTTATCATCCTTCCAGATTTCTTAATTCCAATAACTTTGCTGGTTTTATTATATTTACAATAGTCGCTGTTCATCTGTCAAAGAAAATCTGTGATAGAGCTTGAAAATTTCTTTCTTCCTGCTATAATAAAAACCGAAGATATGTTTTTTGTGTTTGACTTTGAAGAGAGTGCTTGGTCGGTGGAAAAGCACAGGTCTATCAAGAAATACTCCTTCCTTGTTTTTATGGAAACATAGAAGGGTGGCTCCCTTAAAGCCAAACACAAGGTCAATAGTCCTTACTATTGATAAACTAAGGTGGTACCACGTAGTCTTGCGTCCTTTTGGGATGCAGGGCTATTTTTTACCCCTGAGTGGACATTAATCGGTATTTATTTAATACTAAACTAAAATAAAAACTTTGACCTGTTTTATAATCAAAAACTTTGTTGTAGGCAATCTGCGAACGAAGTGAGATAAAACTGATATTTTCGCTGTGGTGGTATTATCAGTGACAAGGAAAGTGTCACTGATAACGGGATTTTTGAGAGAGATTTAGTCCGGTGGACAAAATCTGCCTGAGCCTAAAAATTCAAAAGCGAAGGGGCTCAAAACTTACCACGGGTCAAAGATATCAGCTACTAAAGTAGCAGATATCTAACGCCAATCTCTACGGAGATTGGCTAGCCCCCTGATTAACTCGGTTAGGTCAGTAAAATCGACCGATCTAACCGAGTGTCGCAATGAAACTCCGTCAGGAGTTTGCTTCCGTCCGCACCACTAAACGACATTCCATTTTCAAAATCGATGCTATTTTGAAAATGAATTTAGTAAGGTAGCTAGGTAAGTCGCTTTAGCGATTACCGTAGTTTATCAGCGATTTTTAATCACTGATAAACTTGCTACGTTAGAAAATATCGAAAATAAGTTTTTGAATTTTAATAAGTATTTAATACCAAGAAAATTTATAAGGAGGCCACTATGGTCAAAATTACCTTCCCTGATGGTGCGGTTCGTGAATTTGAATCTGGCATCACAACCTTTGAAATTGCTCAAACCATTTCCAATTCTCTAGCTAAGAAAGCCTTGGCTGGGAAATTCAATGATAAACTGATTGATACGACCCGGGCTATTACTGAAGATGGTAGCCTGGAAATCGTGACACCCAACCATGAAGATGCTCTGGCTATTTTGCGGCACTCAGCCGCCCACCTCTTCGCCCAAGCAGCCCGTCGTCTCTTCCCAGATATCCATCTGGGTGTCGGTCCTGCGATACAGGATGGTTTCTACTATGATACCGACAATCAAGCCGGTCAAATTTCCAACGAAGACCTGCCAAAAATCGAAGAAGAGATGAAGAAGATTGTTAAGGAAAACTTCCCATCTATTCGTGAGGAAGTGACCAAGGATCAAGCTCGCGAAATCTTCAAGAATGACCCTTACAAGCTAGAATTGATTGAAGAACACTCTGAAGATGCTGGTGGCCTGACCATCTACCGTCAGGGTGAATATGTTGACCTCTGCCGTGGCCCACACGTGCCATCAACTGGCCGCATCCAAGTCTTCCACTTACTCAATGTAGCTGGTGCCTACTGGCGAGGCAATAGCGACAACGCAATGATGCAACGGATTTATGGGACAGCTTGGTTCGATAAGAATGACCTCAAGGCCTATCTCAAACGCTTGGAGGAAGCCAAGGAGCGTGACCATCGTAAACTCGGAAAAGAACTAGACCTCTTTATGATTTCTCAAGAAGTTGGTCAAGGCCTGCCTTTCTGGCTGCCAAACGGGGCAACTATTCGTCGGATATTAGAGCGGTATATTGTTGATATGGAAGTAGCTGACGGCTATCAACATGTTTATACCCCACCGATTGCTTCAGTAGATCTCTATAAGACTTCAGGTCACTGGGACCACTACCGGGAAGATATGTTTCCAACTATGGATATGGGTGATGGTGAAGAATTCGTCCTACGACCAATGAACTGTCCTCACCACATCCAAGTCTACAAGCACCATGTCCATTCTTACCGGGAATTACCAATTCGGATTGCTGAGTTGGGCATGATGCACCGCTACGAAAAATCAGGAGCCCTCTCAGGACTGCAACGGGTGCGGGAAATGACGCTCAATGATGCCCATATCTTTGTGACTCCTGAACAAATTCAAAGTGAATTCCTCAAGGCTCTTAACCTGATTACCAGCATCTACGAGGATTTCAATATCACCGACTACAGCTTTCGTCTCTCTTACCGTGACCCTAATGACACCCACAAGTATTTTGATAATGATGAGATGTGGGAAAATGCCCAAGCTATGCTCAAGGCAGCCATGGACGAATTCGGCTTTGATTACTATGAAGCCGAAGGAGAAGCAGCCTTCTACGGTCCAAAATTAGACATCCAAGTTAAGACTGCACTCGGTAATGAAGAAACCCTCTCAACTATTCAGCTGGACTTCCTTCTGCCTGAAAAATTCGACCTCCACTATGTGGGAGCCGACGGTGAAGAACATCGTCCAATCATGATTCACCGGGGTGGTATTTCTACCTTCGAACGTTTCTTAGCCTACTTGATTGAAACTTACAAGGGTGCTTTCCCAACCTGGTTGGCACCACAACAGGTTACCGTTATCCCTGTTTCTAATGAAGCCCACACCGACTATGCCTGGGAAGTGGCTCATGCCCTTCGTGACCGTGGTATTCGGGTCCAAGTGGATGAACGTAACGAAAAGATGCAGTACAAGATTCGGGCCAGCCAAACCCAAAAGGTTCCTTACCAACTGATTGTTGGGGATAAGGAAATGGCTGATAAGTCCGTCAACGTCCGTCGCTACGGCAGCAAGCAAACTCACACCGAAACCATCGCAGAATTTGTTGATAATATCCTAGACGATATCACCCGAAAATCCCGTCCAGTTCAAGACGAAGCAGAATAAGAATTTTTGAAAAGAAGCCTGTAGGGCTTCTTTTTTTGCTACGATTATTAACAAAAACCGTTTGTTTTGCCAATATACTTGCTTGAATATCCAATAAAAACCCCTATAATGAATCTAAAAAAGAGGTAAGAAAAGTATGATTAATAAAACAATTCAGTCACTTAGAAAAAAGGCAGACTATTCTCAGGAAACACTAGCTGAAATGGTCGGAGTGTCTCGCCAGACCCTTAGTAAATGGGAATTGGGCGAGAGCCTACCGGATATTATCTCTTCAAGCCGCTTGGCAGAAATTTTTGAGATTAGTTTAGACGAATTGGTTAAGGGAGATGAATTACCCTTTATGTCTAAGCCTACAGAAGGTAAATATGTCTTTGGCACAGTAACTGTTGGAGAGAGAGGCCAAATTGTCATTCCCGCACGAGCGAGAAAACTTTTTAAGATCAAGAAAGGTGATGAGCTTATGGTTTTAGGCGATATCAATCAAGGCTTAGCTTTAATAAACAGTGACTTTTTCGTCCAAGCTTTTAAAGAAATGAGGTTACTAAAATGAAAAAATTAACTATTTGGGGTATCTGCTTTGCAGTCTTAATGTTCTCCTTAAATCTGATTGGTTGCTATGATTTTATCATGGTGGTGACCCATAATCGGGCTTATTTTGCGGAACTTTATACCCCGGCTATCAAGGCTTACTTCACTAACTATCCTATCTTCTTTTTGATCTTGTGGATAGGTAACTTATTGGGGGGAATACTGACTCCAATCTTCTATATTTTCAAAAATAAATCGGCTGTTTCTCTGGCTGGTCTAGCTTTTTGGGCAGATGTCCTATTAGTAATAGTAACCTGTCTCTTTAGAAATCGGATTCAAATTTTTGGCTGGCATTTCGCTTTGGATCTAGTTATTCTATGCTTGATTGGAATCTATTATTGGTATTTACGTAAAGTGGTGAGTAGCAAATAGATGACAGATGAAAAAACCTTGAAAAGTTCCTTTCTCGCTACATGGAGCAGAAAAAAACTAATCTCTCTATCATCTTCCATCTTCCTTGCTTTTTAATTTCTAGGCAGGACAAATCGAGAGTCACCCTGGGCTCTTGATTTTTGCTATAATATCCGTATGAAAACTATTGTCACAACCAGCCTTGGACAGGATTCTGGCTTAGTCAAAAGGGCTCAGGCCTTGGCTCAGCAATATTCTCTAATTTATCTGAATCGCAATAAACAGTCTCTCAAAAAACTGACGCAAGGTGAGGCATCAGTTCTTGTGGTCTATCAAGACAAACTTGCTGCAGTCCATCCAGATGGCAGTCAGTTGGCCTTTCATCCTGACACGGCCATGCTGCGAATCAAGGCTCCCCACGACCCGCTTCTGGACCTCCTGGGGCCAAGGCCTTTGAAAATTCTTGATGCCACTATGGGCCTAGCTAGTGATAGTATTGTTATGGCCTGGGCCGGCCATCAGGTCACAGCCCTGGAGTCCAATCCCCTCATTCATCTGGTGGTCAGTCAGGGACTGGCCAACTTCCAAACCGGCAATGCCAGACTAGATAGGGCCATGCGAACTATCAGCCCTCTCAATCAGGAGGCTTTGGCCTATCTACGAGAACAGCAGGATAAGAGCTATGATGTCATATACTTTGATCCTATGTTCACCCAGATTATTAAGGAGTCAGAAAATCTAGCGGGCCTCAAGCCCCTGGCCAACTATTCTCCTCTCAGTCGAGAATTATTGGCAGAAGCCAGTCGGGTTGCTCAAAAGGTCCTGATTATCAAGGCCCACTTTCGCGATTGCGTATTTGAAGAATTTGGCTTTGATCGCCAGGTCCGCCCCAATCAGAAGTTCCATTATGGCATTAAGAGGCTGACACGAGGTTAGGGCAGTCGATGATACTGACCTAACCGAGTTAATCAGGGAGCTAGCCAACTCGCTACAGCGATTGGCGTTAGATATCGCTACTTTAGTAGCTGATGTCTTTGCTCCGTGATAAATTAAAATCCAACAGATTCCTGCTGGATTTTTTGCTATGGTTATGGTTTGATTTTTGCAGAATTCTCACTCTCGTCTTTATTGTTTTTTCTGGGCTTCCCTAGCCTGCCGTCTGGCATAGAAATTTAAACGATGGATAATAAAGCAAGTAGCCGCAAAGACGATGGCGACAGCTAGTGGCCAAGAGTGAAAGACCCACATGAGTCCGATACCCATGCTAGCACAAATCATATAGGGCAGGTAATTGACCTTGGCAAAGCGATAGAGGCGGCGGTTATAGATGGAGGTGGCATAGAGGGCTAAATAGTAGAAAAATAGACCAAAGGATAGAATTGCCAATGCGAAATGTCGGTGCTCAGGGCTGGCAAAATTTTCTAAAGCTGTCGTAAGCATATTGATGGCAATAATCAAAATCAAATGGGCGTAAATCAAGACAGTTCCTCGAGTTTTCTGATGGTGGTTGATGGTTAAATGAGTTTGAGAGATATAGGCTACGAACATAAAAGAAACGCCAAAGAAGAAGAGAATACCAAGGAAAGGAGATTGATAGAGAGGGTAAGACTGAATCAAACCAACAACGGTTTCACCAAAACTAATAATGGTAATCAGTTGAAATCTTTCTACGAGATGGGGAAAATTAAGTTGATGGAAATCGGCCCCCTTATTGATGAAGAGAGGGAAAGACCAAGGAATGAGCCAGAGCCAGTATAAGTTTGAATTGTTTGAATCAAAGAGATTTAATACGGCAACTGCGAGAACTAGCAGTCCAAAATAGGCAATCGTCACCATCAATCGTTTGATGATAGAAATCATATCAACATTGAAACCGTCCCGTCGGCCCCTGAGATAGTATTGAAAGGCAATCAGGGCGTGAGCTAGAATAAGCAAGCCATTATAGAGTAGGTATTCACTCAAATTGTAAGATTTCATTCCCAGCATAAGGGCAAAATTGCCGACAATAAACATGGAAGGAATATTGAGATAAACATCTAAGGGGTCCCGCTCGCCGTACTTATTGAGGTAGATGGTCTGGTAGGTCCAAATGGACATGACCAAGCTGTTGGAGACGATGAAGGCTGCTAAATAGCCTAGATGGAAATGACCGGTATGGAGGTAACTAGTCATCCGAGACATAGCCAGCACAAAAACCAAATCATAAAAAAGTTCGTAATTTGAGACACGCTTTGAAACAATTTTTTTAGCCATAAAAATCCTTCTTAAAAATTTGAAAAAGTAAAAGCTAGAAAGCCTGCCTTCTAACCTTTTTTATTTATAGTCATTGAAAATCAAAATGAGAAAGGCCTAAATACCTCGACACAATAGCAGCTCGCCTCGAAAATTCAGACAGAAAAAAGAACAGCCCCGCCTTATCTTTTGTATTCTGAGATCTTCGAAGAGTATTAAGATAATTGCTCTTGCTCTTCCATATAGGAGATATCATTCCAACGAATCAAATTGAAATGCTTACCATCGCTACTTTCTAAGATGGTGACACTGCCATTGTCCAGTCCTCCCTGGCGGCGTAACTGACCGGATTCAAAGCCTAGAAGATAATTGGTGGCTGCTGTAAAGCAGGCACCATGGCCAACTAAGAGTACGTTTTGGTCATGCTCATAGTCTAGGCTGGCAACGAACTTAGCTACCCGTCTGGTCGCGTGGTAAACGGATTCCGCTTCAAAAAAGTCATTATCAAACTTAGCGAGATTGTAGCGGAAGGCTTCCATTTGTTTAGGGTAAATCGAAGCAATGGTCGAGATTTTTTGCCCTTCCAGCCGGCCTAAGTTCCATTCTCGCAGAGGCTTAGCTATAGTAATCTCAGTCGGATTCTGATTTGCCTCCATGACCAGCATAGCGGTATCTCGCGCCCGTTTCAAGTCACTAGTATAGACTTTATCGAAATGAATGGCTGATAAGTAGTGGCCTAATTTTTTTAGGTTTTCCACGGATTCTTCTAAAAGCGGAGAGTCCCCTTTTGAGCCCTGAAAGCGTCCTTCCAAGTTCCATTGGGTTTTTCCATGTCTGACAAAAAATAAGCGCATAATCAAACTTTCTATTTTAATAATTTTCTATAACGGTAACGCCAAAAGGAAATAGGCTGATACCAGCTAATTTAATGGATTGTAGCGCAAAAGGAATTCCAACAATAGTCAGGCAGAGGACGATGGCACTGGCCAAGTGCATGGCAGCCAACTCCCAGCCAAAAAAGATAATCCAAATAATGTTAAAGAAGAGGCTAGAAAAATTAGAGGCTGGAACAATATCCTTACCGAAAGGAAATAGGCCAAAGCTACCAATTTTAAAGCATTGCAGGCCAAAAGGAATGCCAACAATGGTCAGACAGAGTAGTAGGCCGACAAAAACCCAAGCTAGGCCAGCCCAGAGTCCTGAGCAGAAAAACCAAATTAAATTACCAAGTAATCGCATCCTTACTCCTTAATATCAGCAAACTCTGCCGAAACAAAATCCGCTAAGGTTTGGCTGTCAATCCTAATTGATCGTTTGAGCTCACCAGCTGAGACAATCATTTGCCCCATCTCCAGAGCCACCTGGTCAATATAAATGGGGAACTTGTGCCTTTGATGGATTCCAACAGGATTGTTGGCACCGTGGATATAACCGGTCGTTTTTTCCAGGTCCTTTTGGGGAATCATGGCGACCTTTTTATTTCCGGACACCTTAGCCAGCCTTTTCTCAGATAGGTGATCGGTGATGGGAATAATGCCAATAATCGGTCCTGTTTTATCTCCCTTGAGAGCCAGTGTCTTGAAGATTTCTGAGCGCTCAATACCTTCTGGTAATTGGCCGTCGAGACCGTTAAAATTGAGGGAGTCGTGTGCAATCTTGGCCTTATCTAAGATCTGATCGACCAGAGTCTTTTTTATCTTCTTTTTCTTAGTCATATTTTCCTCGTATGCTCGATATAACTTGGGGAAATGTCAAGACCGTTACCCATCCTTGTAGCCAGTCAAATCTGAGAAAGAGAGGCTGGTTTTTTCCTATGTCTTTTGATTTTATACTGAGTTAAAATCAAAACTATTACTCCACCCGTACCTTATCATCTAAAGAGCTCTGCCCTTTTAGCAGGACATGACCACGCCGGAGCTATCGGCTGAAAGTCTTGAACTTCAAAGAGTATTAAAGGAGTATTATTATCCAATTTCAAGCACCATTATAGCATATTAAAGACGATTATAATAGGCCTGCACCAGCTGGACAAAATCCTCAACATCATAGTCCGTTTGGAAAAATTGACTGGCGGAGTCTTCCCAATATTGGCTGGGGTCAATATGATTGGTACCCCCTAAATCTTCAGAAACCATCTCGTGGGTCCAAACTGTGCCTTGGCCATTTTTCTGACCTAGAGTAATCCCCAGATTGTACTTGTTAAGCATGAGAGCTGTGTAGTAGGCGGCATTAGCAATTTGCTTGGCAAAGGCTTTTTTCTGATAGACATGGACCATCTCAAATTGTAGGTAGTAGGGATTGGCCTTGGGTCCAGCCCCCTGGGCCATATAATTGGGGTTGGCAATGGTTAAAATTTCTTTATCATCAATAAAGCTATGGACGAAGACCCCTTGATCACGGTAGTCATTTTCCATGTTGGCCTTTTCACCTGCCAGCGTGGAGTTCTCGGTCCCAGTATCGTGGATAACAATTCCCTTGGGCTGTTTGCTCTGGGTATGGTAGGCTTCCTTTTTAAATTTGCTGTAAATATCTTGCTTGGGGCTAACCTTGGGATAGCCAAGGTTGGCGATGTAGCGATTGATAGCGTTGCTTTGCTTGAGAGTAATGGCTTTGGCCATCACATAGAGGGTTTGGCCGTCCACTTTTACCTTAGCAAAGAGTTCCTTTTGATTATGATGCTTGATGGCATCATAGCCCAACACTGTCAATTTGGTTCCTGCTGAAATCTTAGAAAAGCCTTTGAGGGCGTGAATATCATGGTAAACGTGGGTAGATTGTTTAGCTTGGGCCGTCTGTTTGGTCTCGACCTTATAAGAGTAGAGAACCTGGGACTTGCCGTAAAAGACATACCCCTTGAGAAAGATTGCACTGACTAGGAGGGCAATCAGGATAATAATGCTGGAAAAGAAATACTCTTTTCCGTGTTTTGTTTGATTGAGTTTGTACCAAAAGTTTTCTAGGGATGTCATTCGTGTGCTTGGCCTTCTTTGACTCTCCGAAATTCAAAATTATCCAAGGGACAAAGCAAGTCGATACCATGTATTAATGTCTTTGCTCTGTTCACTTTTGATTTTCATTGAGTATTAATATAATTGTAATAGGATGAGAATCATTTGATGAGTGAAAGCAGATAAGAATAGAGCCTGGAGTTTCGTCTCCAGACTCTATTAGAAATTTCTAGCTTGTTTTTATTGGTCAACGGATCCGAAAAGTTTTTCAAAGGTTTTTTTCTTGTCTTTGTTAGGGTTAATCTGGTTTAAATCCAGGGTCTGATCAAAGCCAGGCAAGGAACCATTGGAGGTGTACTGATGCAAATCATAGTCAACGTCGGTTTCTGGCTGAGCTTCGTAGTAGCCCGAGTCAGAACCATAGGTTGGTAGCCAGACCGCATCGAACTTTTTAACAGAAATTTCCTGCTCAGTCATAAAGTAGGTCCCAATATAGATGCCAACATGCTCGGCCCCCAAGCGCTTCAATTCAGCACGGAAGGCCTCAACACCTGCATCCATATTTTTCATGGTATTTTCTTCAACGTCAATCCAATAGTAGGTTGGCTTATAAGGGGAAGCATTTTTATAGAAAATTTTAGCTTCCTCCCGCATTTCTTTTTTAGAAGAACCAAGAGCATAGCTATAAACGGCGACAGGAACGTTGCGTTTTTGAAATTCCTTAATATGGGTCTTAAAGGATTTATCGATACCAGTGGAGTGGGCAGCATTTGAATCTTTGGAGATTTTTGATCCACCGT
The DNA here is from genome assembly GCF_000686605.1 of Streptococcus sobrinus DSM 20742 = ATCC 33478. Taxonomy (GTDB): domain Bacteria; phylum Bacillota; class Bacilli; order Lactobacillales; family Streptococcaceae; genus Streptococcus; species Streptococcus sobrinus. The sequence continues at coordinate 66,824 of NZ_JMLC01000009.1, forward strand.
AAACGCGGACGATAGCTCCCGATACATTTTTCGCCAAGCTATCATAATCAATTTGCTTGGGTAGCTGCCAACCTGAAATATCGACAATTGGATTTAATTTAAAATCTGCATCTGTCGAACTTGACGTTGATGTCTGGGGATTACTGGTAGAAGTAGTTGATGGTTGGTTCTTCCTAGCTGCCTGTAAGGTAGAGCTAGGAGCATTGGAGACCACTACAGCAGCAATACTCAAAAGGAGACCAATCAAACCCAAAAAGACATAAACGACAATCGGTTTTATTCTTTTTCTCATTAAGTCCTATTTTAACGTAAATAGTTGAAAAAATCAAAATGAATAGCCTAGAAATAAGCATTTTACTCCACTACCCAGGAGCAGATTTGAAAAGCTGGAGCAGCTTACCGAGGCCCAAAGATTCAGAACTAAAAAAGCAGGAGCCGATTAAAAAAGTCCCCCAATTTTGACCAGTGTCAGGAAAAGTGGTGTCTTATTGATTGAAAGAGGGAGAAGTAAAAACCACAGAATTTAGTGCTTTTTACTCCACTTCTCCATCTTATTCTTATTATATTTTTTTAGTCTGGCTAGGTAAATTAAGTCAACAAAGGCCATCAATCCTAGGTTAGAGCCTGTCACCATCATTTATTGCTATCAAAGTGGGTTAGGTGTCAATGGGCAGAAATAACATGATTAGTTTCTTGACTAGAAAGGCAAGGGCCAATTTTGGGATATAGCTAATAGTTATAAAATAAAATAAAAAATATATATTTTACAGCTATAAGGATGGGTGTTAGAATAGGGTCATCTTTAAAAAAGTATTTTATTCCAAGTAAGAGTGGAGGACTATTTATGACTAAGATTCAATATCATTTTGACCATGTTGGTTCCTATTTACGACCAGCGGAACTCAAGGCGGCGCGTGAGCAGTTCGGTGCTGGTGAAATTAGCCAAGAGGAACTTCTTAAAATCCAGGATACACAGGTTGCAGACTTGGTTAAGCATGAGGTAGAAAGCGGCCTTAAGGTTGTCTCCGATGGCGAATTTGGTCGCTCTTGGTGGCACTTGGATTTTCTTTGGAACCTGACAGGCTTTGAAGCCTACCAACAGGAGGATTCCTATAAATTCCATGGAGCCAAAACTCGGACGACCAATGTTCGTATTGCCGGTAAAATTGCCGAGAATCCTAACCATCCCTTCTACCGAGATTTTAGCTATCTCAAGTCGGTCACTCCTGAGGGTGTGACCCCTAAGGTAACTATTCCTAGTCCTTCCCTAGTCATCAAGCGGGACCATCGTTCAGATTTGGCTCTAGACCATTATGATAGCTGGCAGGCTTATCTTGATGGCCTGGCTCAGGCCTATCATGACACCATCCAGCACTTCTATGATTTGGGTGCCCGTTATGTCCAGTTGGATGACACAACCTGGGGCTATTTGATTCAGCAGTTCGAAGATTACAAGGACAATCCCGAGAAAACAGCTGAGTTAGCCTCAATTGCTGAGGACAATGTTTACACCATCAATAAGGCCCTAGCTGGACTGCCAGAAGATTTGACTCTGGCAACTCATGTCTGTCGGGGGAATTTCAAGTCCACCTATCTCTTTGAGGGGGGCTATGATTCCGTTGCCAAATATCTGGGCCAACTTAACTATGATAATTTCTTCTTGGAATATGATGATGCCAGAAGTGGTAGCTTCGCTCCCTTGACCGAGATTTGGAATGGCCGCAAGAATGTGGAAATCGTCTTGGGACTTATCACTTCTAAGGATCCAGCCTTGGAAGATGTCGACCAAGTTGTGACCAGAATCCAAGAAGCAGCCAAACTTGTCCCACTAGAAAACTTGGCTCTCTCTACCCAATGTGGCTTTGCTTCAACCGAAGAAGGCAACAGTCTGACCGAAGCTGACGAGTGGAAGAAATTGAAGTTAATCGCCAGCATCACCGAAAAAGTCTGGGGATAGTACTTTCCCTCCACAAAAAAATAAGCCAGTACTCTTAAAATGGGCATTGGCTTTTCTTACGACCTTAATAGGTTTGAGAGGAAGCTTCGGTAAAAACTTAAATTTTACCTGACTTGCCCCAGATAAAGTTAATCAAGGTCTTATTGACTTGGGGATTAGAGTGCAGCTTGGAATGCTTTGCCTTTGGCCCTGTGAAAGTTTTCTCCTGATAAGATTTTGCGACAGGTGAAACCAGATACTTGAGCGACAGAGAAGAGGCATTGGGGACAGTTCCATCGGTATGACCGCCAATATTGCCAATCAGATTGATGATTTGGGTCCGATTTTTGGGATAGGTCTCCCGCAACTTGGTCATCTCTTGGTAAGTGGCATTCATCTTATTGGGTTTACCATCTTTGTCCAGCTTCAAATCCTCTGGCTGATGAATGGCATCCGGTATGCCCTTGAAATTCAGTCCTGCAAAATGGCCAGCAATAGCGACATACTTTTGCACCTGGGGCATGGACTTGTTTTGACCGTTTTGGAGCATGTAGTAGACGATGGCAATGTTACCTGCCGAATGTCCTACCATATTGACCTTCTTAAAGGAGTAGACTTTTTCCAAGGCCTTGATGACATTTGTAGCATAGCGACCTCGGTCCTTAAAGTTGAAGTTGGTGCTATTTTCAAAGTTGACCATGACTAGGGGATTCTTATCTGATTGTTTCAGTTTCCCCTGCAGGCGGACCTTACCATTCTTGTCGACAAAGGCGATGATGGACTTGTTAGAAGCCCCAGCTTTTTTAGCCGCATTGACCATATGCTCTTCGGCATGGTAGGAAGAGCCGCCGCCATGAAAGAAGAGGGTGGGTACAGACTCATGTTTCAGCTTCTTGCCGGACTCTTGTCGCTGCCAGATTTGCCAAGCTCCAAAAATGAGAGCAAGGCTGGCAATTATTATTAAACCTAAACTAATTTTTTTCTTCATAGATTAGTCCTCCCAGAGTATCATTTTTACCTATCTTAGCCCAAAGTTGGCCAAGAAGCAAAGAAAGAGATTGCCTGCAAGGCAACTATCTCCAGATTGGTGGAGAAAATATCCCTCTCCTCTCACCTCGTCAACTAAAGAACTCCGCCAATTTAGCAAGATAGGACCAGGTGAGGGCTGTCGGGTGGAGGTTTTGAACTTTAAAAAGGCACCACCACCTTGAATGGGAGGCCCCGCTAGGCCTGTCGGGTGAAGGGTAACCATATCACCCGCAACTGTTTGAACCGGCCCAGCAAGTAAGATTGGCTGAACCGCTACTATCTGCGAATGTTAGCTCCAGTTTGCTTAGCCAGACAGGCTTGACAGGCCTGCCTTTCTATCATAGACTGATACTTATGAAAATAAGTCTCAACCGCTTGACTAGGCTGGCCCTTCTGACGGCCCTCTGTATCGCCCTAAGAGAGGCCTTTTCGGCCTTGCCCAATGTTCAACCCATTACGGCTATTTTTTTGGTGGTTACCTTGACCTATGGCCTAGTGGATGGGATTATCCTTTCGAGCCTAACCATGCTCCTGACCGGCTTTCTGCTGGGCTTTGGTGAGGTGGTCTTTCGCCAGATGCTAGTCTTTGCCCTAATTTGTTTCATCTGGCACTGGCTAGCAAGGCTGTTTAAGAGTTTTCCCCTCAACCTCGCTTTGCCCCTACAGATTATGGCAGCAGCAGGTCTCTCTCTACTTTATGGCCTGATTTTAGATGTCAGTTCGGCCCTGATTTTTTCTACCCCGATTTTGGCCTACATTTTGGCGGGGCTGACATTCGACTTGCTTCATGCAGCCTCTACGGCCCTCTTTTACCCCATTATTTTCTCTATTTTTAGGAGGTTTTCCCATGAAAAAACTACTGATTAGCCTAGCCCTAATCTTCTCTTGCTTACTTTTGGTCGCCTGCGGCAATAGCCAAGCTTCTAAGTCAGCTGACAAAAAAACGGACACTTCCAAGCAGAGCGTCACCCTGATTATCAAAACCGATGCTAAGACGACTAAGGAAGAGGTCAGCTTCAAAAAGGGAGCAACTGTAAGAGATGTCCTTAAGAGTAAGGCCAAGATTGAAGAAAAGGGTGGCCTCATCACCAGCATTAACGGCATTAAGCAAGACCAGACTGCTGGCAAATATTGGTTCTTTAAAGTCAATGGCAAACTCTCCAACACCGGAGCCGACCAAACCAAGGTCAAATCAGGCGACAAAATCGAATTCTACATGGATGTGTATAAGTGACCCTTGCCGAAAAACTGAAAAGCAGAAGGGATAGTCGACTGTTTAACCTTTCGCCAATAAATCGAGGAGGAGAAGGAATTGGGTGTCTTTATCCCACTTTATTTTGAGTCTCAATTGAAAAATTTATACTACCGAGGCTGTTCTTTAGTCAGTTTGTAAAATAAAAAACGAAAATTGTTAAAGGACTCTTTGATCCCTTCATCTAAATTCAAACACCAATCGGAGTGGCTATCCTTAGTGACCTGATTGGTGTTTTTTGTTTACAATTTTACCTCAGCTAATGGACTAAGTGTTTAATTTTGTGACATAATTAATCAGAGTTAAGAAGTTCTGGAATAAAAGAAGGAATAAGTTTCATATCGAAACAAAAATAATAGCAGAGGCAATTTTATCTAATTGTAAAAGCGCTTAAAATTAAGGTACATGCTACTAACTAGTATCTAAACGTTTTATAAAGGAGGAGCGTTATGACTAATGTTGAATTGAAGGGAATCATTACACCGATTTTGACTCCTATGAAGGAAGATGAAAGTATCAATATTGCCGAGTTACGCAATCAGATTGATCGCCTAATTGCTGGAGGCGTTCATGGAATTTTTCCTTTTGGGACTAATGGTGAAGGTTATATTCTGAACTCGGATGAAAAATTATAGGTTTTAGAAGCAATCATTGATCAGGTAAAAGGACGGGTTCCAGTTTATGCAGGGACAGGCTGTATTTCCACTCGTGATACTATTGAGCTGAGTAAGGCCGCAGAAAAACTGGGTGCCGATGTTTTGTCAATTATCACGCCAAGTTTTGCCCTAGCTTCGCAAAAAGAACTCTATGATCACTATGTTGCTGTTGCCAAGGAAGTTGATGTTCCAATTGTTCTTTATAATATTCCTGCTCGAACTGGCAACAAACTCTTACCAGAGACCGTTGTAAAATTGGCACAGGATGTCAATAATATTATCGGTGCAAAAGATTCCAGTGGTGATTGGGAAAATCTCAAAGCCTATATCCAGTTGACAAAAAATTTGGACAAAAAGTTTTATGTCCTGTCAGGTAATGATGCCCTGATTTTACCGGCTTTGAAAGAAGGAGGAACCGGAGGAATTGCCGGCTGTTCCAATGTTTATCCTCATGTTTTGGCTTCTATCTATAATTTCTTCCAAGAAGGAAAACTTGAGGAAGCCCAAGCTGCTCAAGATTCAATTGCCGATTTCAGAGCTATTTTTAAATACGGTAATCCTAACACGGTCGTTAAAAAAGCTGTTAAATTATTGGGCCACCCAGTTGGAGATTGTCGCCGTCCTTTCAATTATCTCTCTGAAGAGGTCATGACGGCCTTGAAAGCAGTATTAACTTCTAACAAAGAAAAAGGTATGAACTGATAACTTAATTGACTGAAGGAGGTTATTTATGACACTTCAAATGATTATCGCCTTGGGGATCACCGTCTTCATGATTATCTTGATCATGAGAGATAGACTCCCCTAATTGCTCTGCTCTTATTAGTTGTGACTGGCATAACTGATATTAAGGGAGCCTTTGCCGGCTTTGCTAACTCTACCATTATGATGTTGGCAGCCTTCATGGCCATTATAGCAGCCCTCCAGAAAACGAGCTTTATTACTAAGTTCAAGGGATCCATGTTTAATATGGCTAAAAAAGGAGGCTACAAGGCCTATGTCCTCATCATCTTAATCGTTATGTTAGGGACAAGCTTATTTTGAACGGGCTCGACAGCTTATTATGTTTTGGTCATTGGACTCTTGTCAGCCTTACCTGAAAATAAGGCCTTGCCACCACTCGGGTATTGATGCCTGCTGGTTTTGCCGCTAACCATCCTCTAGTTCCCTTTAATACAGCTCTGCAATACGGGATAACCGTTGCTGTTCTCCAAGCTGCTGGGGTTAGTGCCAAAGTTAATCTGATTAAATTTTCCATTGTCAACTTGATTTTGTCACTGGGCTTCTTGGGTTGGTCCCTGCTAGCCTACAAGATTCTACCCGATCACCCTATTTCCAATCAGGAAGACGACGAATCGCAAAGCTCTAATTCCCAAGGTCAAGAGGCCGAAACAAGTCGGCTGACAAGGAAACAAGAATTGGTCCCCTATTTCTCATTTGCCTTGGCAGTTGCTGGGATGGTCTCCCAAAGCTATATCGGCGATGCCGGCTATGCCATGACAGGGATTGCTGTCATTCCGATTTTCTTGGTAGGTGTCTTGGACTGTACAGAAATTCGTGATGCTATCAGCGCTCCGATTATTCTTATGTCTGCGGGGGTTATCGGTGTTGCAGATGCCCTAGGCAGCACAGGCTTGACACAGTTAGTTGGTAAATCAGTTGCCGGAATGTTTGGTTCTAGTATCAGTCCTTTCCTTCTGATTTTCGTCTTCTGCGTTTTGACCAGCCTTCTAGCGACTTTGACTGGCTCAACTCTAGGGACAGTCAAAGTCTTTGCTCCCCTAGCTATCGCTACATGTACGCATCTAGGCTTTAATCCGACAGCAGCGGCAGCAGCCATTGTTATCTCTGGTTGGTGTGGTCATTTCCTACCAGTAGATGGTATGCCTGCCTTGATTATGGGGACAGGGAATTATTCCATGGTTGAGTTTTGGAAATTTACGATTCCTCAATATTTCATCCGTCTCCTAGCCTTGACTGCTGGTGCCCTGATTCTTTTCCCAGTATAAGTAGGAGGAAATACTTATGGAAAATAAATTTGAACTTGCCCATGTTGGTATTAATACAGAGTCTGAAGAAAAGGCTCTAGAGCTGTCTAAGTTATTGAGTCTGATGTTCAATTTAGAACCTCGACATGGGATGAAATCAGAGTTTGCCGGTTCTTATTTTGAATGTTTACGGGCTCCTTATTTAGGAAAGAATGGCCATATTGCCATGAAAACAGCTGACCTCGAGTCGGCCGTTGCCGAACTGAAAGAAAAAGGCTTCACCTTCCTAGAAGACACGATTCAATTGACCGAAGAAGGACAACTAAAAAACATCTATCTAGATGGTGAATTTGGAGGCTTGCCATCCACATAATGCGGAAGTAATGTTCTCTCTTTTGTGCTGAAAACCAAAAGGCAAGAGTGAACCCTGTCATCAAAATAGAAGTAGTTAAAATTTAGTTTTACTGTACAAAAAACGATTCCTTAGCGAGCGGCTCAAAAGTTGGGCATCTCTAAGGAATCGTTTTTCTTTTAAAATTTCCTTGGGAGAAGGGAAAATTTTAAAAGGCCCCGTTGTAAAATGAGGTGCAACAAAAAAAGACAAGCTTATCTGATATACTAAAGTTGCGAAACAAAGTATAAGGAAAGAGATAAGCATGTCCACCACCAATTGTACCGCAAAACAACCCTATTGCCACCTCTCAGAGGTAGAACGAGGAAAAATTGAGGCCTTCCTATCAGAAGGGGTGAAACCAGCTGAGATCGCTAGACGTTTGGGAAAAAGTCGCTCCACCATTTCACGTGAAATCAAGCGTGGGACGACAAAACAAGTCAAGCAGGTCAATGGTAAAAAGATCTACTTTGACCACTACTT